>JAMWCB010000005.1 GCA_023819605.1 Candidatus Omnitrophota bacterium | reverse complement strand
CGGCCATGGCCAGTTTACTACCGGCTGCCGACGGTACGGCTACTTTTTCAATCGCCTGCAACGCCTTATCCACGGATTCGATATTCATCGCGACGATTTTTTCGCCCTTCGAACCATATGTTTTTTTGATCGACGCCTTAATCGACGCGACGGCTTTATCCACCGAAACAATTTTCGAAATGGCAAAAAACGCCGTCTGCATGATCGTATTGATTCGCGGCCCCAACCCGATGCCTTCGGCCAGGTCAAATGCCTTTAACACATAAAACACTAATTTCTTATCGATAATCGCCTGCTGCACCGCGCGCGGCAAATGCTGCCATACCTCGTCTTTGCCGTAAGGGCTGGCCAGCAAAAAAACGGCATTCTCTTCCGCAACGGACAACAGGTCATATTTTTCCAAAAAAGAAAAATTATGGCAGGCGACAAAATTCGCTTTTTGAATCAAGTAGGTGCTCTTGATCGGATCCTTGCCGAAACGCAAATGCGACGTCGTCCGCGACCCGGCTTTTTTCGAATCATAGACAAAATACGCCTGCACATAATAATCGGTCAAATCACCGATAATCTTTATGGAATTTTTATTCGCGCCGACCGTTCCGTCGGAACCGAGCCCAAAAAACACGCCGCGGAAATTTTCCACGTTTTCCGCCGAATAACAGGCGTCCAGCGGCAGGCTCGAGGCGGTGATATCCTCTTCAATCCCGACGACAAAATGATTTTTCCGCTCTTTGTCCGCACGCGCAAGATTTTTAAATACCGCATGCACCATACACGGATTAAATTCCTTTGACCCGAGGCCGTACCGTCCTCCGACGATCGCCGGCCACGTTTTAAACGGCGCCGTGCCTTTTTCCATTGCCTCGCCGATCGCCGAACGCACATCGACATATAACGGCTCGCCGATGGCGCCCGGTTCTTTCGTCCGGTCAAGCACCGCAATTGATTTGACGGTTTTCGGCAAGGCGCTCATAAAATCATCCACCGAAAACGGACGGTAGAGGCGGACATTGACCATGCCGACTTTTTCTCCGGCTTTATTCATTTGTTCAACCGTTTCTTCCACCGCGCCGGCGCCGGATCCCATAATAATAATGATGCGATCCGCACCCGGGGCTCCGACATAGTCGAACAGCCAGTACCGGCGGCCGGCCTGACGGGTAAACCGCGCCAAAACATCTTTAACAACGGCCGGCGTCCGCGCATAAAACGGAGTATTGGTTTCGCGCGCTTGAAAAAAAACGTCCGGGTTCTGGGCGGTGCCTTTTAACGTCGGACAATCCGGCGTTAAGGCTCGCCGGCGATGCGCCGCAATAAACTCCTCGTTGAGCAGGGCGCGCATGTCATCAAACGTCAACTCTTCTATTTTCTGCACCTCGTGCGATGTGCGAAAACCGTCAAAGGCGAACACAAACGGCACACGCGTTTCTAAAGTCGCGGCCTGAGCAATCAACGCCAAATCCATAACTTCCTGCACGCTGGCGGCGAAGAGAATCGCAAAACCGGTAGAACGCACGGACATCACGTCGGAATGGTCGCAAAAAATAGACAAAGCATGCGCGGCGAGGCTGCGCGCGGTAACATAAAACACGGTCGGCGTCAATTCGCCGGCAATTTTATACATATTCGGAATCATCAACAGCAGCCCCTGCGACGCGGTGAACGTCGTCGTCAAACTTCCGGCCGTCAGTGCGCCGTGCACTGCGCCGGCCGCGCCGCCCTCGGACTGCATTTCCGTAACCGACGGAATTTGTCCCCAAATATTTTTTTGCCCCTTCGCGGATTTTTCATCGGCGATTTCTCCGATGGTCGACGAAGGAGTGATCGGATAAATCGCGATTACTTCATTTGTTGCATGCGCGACGTATGCCGCCGCCGCATTCCCGTCCATTGCCACTTTTCTACGCGCCATTATTTCCTCCTAAACTTCTATCCTAAATATCCCAGCGACTCTCACGCATCCCCGCTCGCAGAAATTTACTCCGCCGTCTGCAGCGCCGAAATTTTTCCCAAACAGCTCCCGCGGTTTATGCATAGACAACACAGATGAATATGATAACAAAAAAAAATTTGAAAGGCAATAAATTCCCGCGCGTCTCAAGCGCGCGTATAAAAAAATGGCCGCGCTCTCCGGTACTCTTAATCTCGCTTATTTCATCACTTAGTGCGCATAGCCCAAACTGCGCAAAACCTCCCGCTCGGCCGGCGTAAGCGCAGACACGCCGGACGTTCGGTATTCCGCTCCCTCCCGGCGTCGCTGATCTCTTATCCGGGAATTCTCGAACCACTGGATAACCGCTTCCTCCTCGCCGCTGAGGTCATGTAGTTCCGCCGGATCGTCGGATAGGTTAAACAACTGCAGATGCCTTTCCGGATATTCGGAGAAAAAATTATTTATGTATTTGCCTCCCTTATTTTTCGGATAGTAAATTAATTTCCAAGCATCCGATATAACGCAAAAATTAGAAATCCAGAAATAAGAATAAATCAGCCGCTGCGCATCCACGGAAATCGCGTTCAGCGGGATGCCATCCCCAAACGGCGGCAAATCAATTCCAGCCGCCCGGAGAATCGTCGGAAAAATATCGACCAGGCTTACGTTTTCAACGACCAGCGCGCCCGTGCGCTGTCCGGGGTATTTAATGATTAGCGGCACGCGAACAATCTCATTAAATAAGGTCCAGCAATGGTTAAAATACAAATGATGGTCGCCTAAACTTTCGCCGTGGTCGGCGGTGATGATCACGATCGAATTATCCAGCGCTCCCTGTGCCGCCAAACCATTCAACAAAAATTCCACGCAGGCGGCGGTAAAATGTATCTCTCCGTCGTACTGCGCGATATAAAAATTCGGATCGGTAATTCCCTCTCGCGCAACATGCGCCGGGATATAATCCCAGCCGCCCGCGTGCTCATTCGTTGCATCCGCATCGATCGGCAGCGGCGGTGCGGGCTAATAATCGGCAAACCGGTCGTGCGCTTTCGGCGCGTAATACGGCCGATGCGGCTCTAAATAATACACCCAGAGAAAAAAACGCCCGGAGTGTCCGCCTCGCCAGTCGAGCTATCCTTCAGTTGCCTTCATGCCGTTAGTATTAGTGCCAAACCCGGCAAAAAAATGCTGATAATTTTTTTTAAACTGATTACAAATCATTTCATGACAACCGAAAAGGGCATTCGCGTATCCATGCGCCGCAAGAACGGAAAAAATCGTCGGGACGTCGCTCGCCAGCGAATGCGAAAAATCATCAACGCGGTGCTCCGGCAAATACAAAGATGTCACCATGGAATAATTTGCCGGCACGGTCCATGTCGCCGGAGAAAAACAATTTTGATAGCGGGTCGCGGTGCGGGCAAACGCGTCCAAAAACGGAGTCGTATCCCGCGCATAGCCGTAGCAACCCACATGATCGGCGCGCAGGGAATCGATGGTAATTAGAATCACGTTCGGCGGAGCGGCATGCTCGGCCGCCGCAGCCGGCGAAACCGCCATAATCAGTACGGCTATGCGGAAAAAGGCGCCGCGGCCCCAGCCGCGCTTAAGCAGAAGATTCATCGCAATATTCCTTCCGATTTTTTTTCAACGGACCGGTTATATCCGGACGCGTTCGGCGTTAAAAAACAGCGGCTATCCGGCGCAGCGTCCTTCAAGAATCACCCCTTCTCCACCCTGTGAAAATTCCCAGTCGAGTTTCGCTTCCGGGTAACGGGCGAAGGTGAGCGTAATCTCCGGTTCTGCGCGCACCGCATGCAAGAGAGCGCGCGTCCGCACGCGCACTGTTTTAAACGAAGCCAGCGGAACCGCGGCAAAAGGCGTGCGCGGTTTTGGCACAAAAATTCCGACCGCCGCCCGCACCGGAAGAATGGCCGCCGCCCGGCGCAGGAATCCGGCGATCGCCCGCGCATCCGCATCGGTTTCCTCCGGCAGCCCGAGCATAAAATACAATTTCACCCGCCGAATCCCGCATTGCCGCGCCAGTTCGATCTTCTCCAGTATCGCCGCGTCGGAAATATCCTTGCGCAGCCGCCGCCGCAAGGATTCGCTGCCTGCTTCCGGGGCAAACGTCACCGTCTGCTGGCCGCCGGCTACGAGGGCTTCCAACAAATGCCGCGTAACCGTCTCCACTCGTAGACTGGAAACAGACACGGCTGCCTGACGCGCGCGCAGCCAATCACACAGTTCCGGCAGCTGCGGATAATCGGAAACCGCCGCGGCGACCAATCCGATATTCCGGGTATACGCCAATCCCTCGATTAGCGCCGGAATAAGGTTCTCCCAGCGCCGCGGACGATACGCCCCAAACGCCGCTCCAGCCACGCAAAACGCGCAGCCGCGCGGACAGCCGCGCGACAACTCCACCAGATACGTGCTGCGAAATTCCGCCAAAGGCGTAATCAGACGTGAAACAGTATTAAACGCGTGTATATCCGCTGCCGGCAGCGGCTGCGGATCGGCGCGCGTGACGCCCGGGACAACGATTCCCGGAATTGCCGCCACGGCGTCGAGCAACGCTTCTTTTTTGCGCAGCGACGTCAACGGCGCAGCTTCGAGGATAAGGTCAAGGCACTGCGGCAGCACTGGCTCGCCCTCGCCGCAGACGACGATATCACTGATTCCCGCCAACGGGCGGACGTTCGAATAGGTCACCGCGCCGCCGCTGAGAATCAGCGGCATGGTTGTCCGCCGCCGCCAAGCAGCCCGCAATCCCGCGTGCGCCAAAATCGCCGCGACATTGAGATAATCCGGCTCGTAGGCGACGGAAAACGCCACAATGTCAAACGCGGCCAGCGGGCGGCCGCTCTCCAGACCCAGCAATTCTTTTTTGCGCGGCTCGAAAAAAAAACGCTCGCAGCGAATCTCCGGCCGGCGGTTCAGCAGCTCATAGAGTGTATGCATGCCGAGATTGCTCATCCCCACGCAGTAACGGTTCGGGAAAACCAAAGCGGCGGTGCAGCGCGCATTTTTTTTTACACGGACGAGATTGATTTCTTTCCGGACATATGCGGCGGCGGTGTCATTCGCCAAGTATCCGGCGGTCTTCATCAAGGAAAATACCTTTCAAGTTCATCTGTAATGCCTCCGGATGGGAAGAATTTGCCCGGGCGGTTTCCAGGGTAATCAATTTCGACTGGACGAGATTGACCAGCGATTGATTAAACGTCAGCATCCCTTCCTGCGAAAAACTCTGCAAGGTGCTCAATAACCGTTCCGGTTTATTTTCGCGGATTAATTTCATCACCGTGGGATTGATCAGCATGATTTCCACGGCCGGCACCACGCCGCTGCCGTCGGCGCGCGGCATCAGACGTTGACAGGTAACGGCGCGAAGGTTAAACGAAAGCTGCATGCGCACCATCGCGTGCTGTTCGATCGGAAAAAAATCCATAATCCGGTCGACAACCTGGCCTGTGTCCGAGGCGTGCAGCGTGCTGAACACCAGATGCCCGGTCTCCGAAGCGGCCAAAGCGGTCTGAAAGGTTTCCGCATCGCGCATTTCCCCGATCAGAATCACGTCCGGATCCTGGCGGATAACGTAGCGCAATGCCTGGCGGAACGAATCGGTATCCAGTCCGACCTCCCGCTGATTGATAATCGCCGCGCGGTCTTCGTGAATATACTCTATCGGGTCTTCAATCGTCATAATGTGACAACGCCGGTTCCGGTTTACATAATCGAGCATCGCCGCCACCGTCGTCGACTTGCCCATCGAACTGGCGCCGGTCACCAAAACGATTCCGCGTTCAAAGAGCGCAATTTTCCGCAACGTTTCCGGCAGCATCAATTCTTCAAACGTCGGGATGCGGTTTTTCACAATGCGCATCACGATACCGATATCGCCGCGCTGCCGGAATACGTTGACGCGAAACCGCCCGACATCCGGCATCTGATATGAAAAATCGACTTCATTTTTCTGCTCGAATTCGCGCCGATGGCGCTCCCGCATCATAAAATACGCGATTTTTTCGATATCTTTATTTTCCAGCGCCGGATACTCCGTGGCCACCAGGTCTTTTTTTATGCGCAAAATCGGCGGACGCGCGACCTTCAAATGGGCATCGGAGGCTTCGCGGCTAACCATTACCTTCAATAACTGCACCAGATCAATTGCCGTATTTTTCTCATCCATATCCCCCGCTCCTCGTTCGTTCATCCGACCATTTTCAAAAAAGAATCGACAAGTTCCGGCGCAAATTGCGTACCCCGGCACCGCGCCAATTCCGCCAACGCCGCCTCCTTCGTCAGAGCCGCCCGGTACGGCCGGCTGGAAGTCATCGCCTGAAAGGTATCCGCCACCGCGATCAGCCGCGCCCCCGGCGGAATATCATCGCCGCGCAAACCGACCGGATATCCCCGTCCGTCAAAACGCTCGTGATGATGATAAATCAGGGGAATTTTTTCCGCGAGCATGGAAACCGGCGCCAAAATTTTTTTCCCAATCTGCGGATGCTGCTTGATCAAACACATTTCATCGTCGGTTAACGGCGCGGGCTTTAAAAGCACCGCGTCCGGAATGCCTATTTTCCCGACATCGTGTAAAATGGCCGCGTCGCGGACATTCTCGATATCCCGCCGGGAAAACCCCAAAAAATTCGCCAGCGCCGTCGCGTAGTCCGCCACTTCCTGCGAGTGTCCATGCGTATACGGATCGCGCGCTTCCAGGGCATAGGCAAAGGCTTTAATCGTATCCAACAGCTGCAGCGTTTCAACCATCGCGCGCTGTTTTTCCACAAACTTCCGCATGGCGACGAGCGTATCCCGCGGATCGAAAGGCTTGCTTATATAATCCTGCGCGCCGAAATGCAGCGATTCCATTGCCTGCTCGATACCGGAAAAATCGGCGGCGGTGATCACGAAAGCGGAACGGTTCTCTTCCCGGATCCGTTGAACCATGACCCGGCAGGAAATATCCGGCAGGCAGATCGCGGCGATGATTATCTGAAACGCCTGCCGTTTCAGCAGCGGTTCTGCCTCCCCCCACGTGGCGACAGTGAAAATTTCGTAACTTTCTTGCGCAAATAAGCGCGGGAATTCCGCGCGCACCGCACTGTCCGGATCAATAACGAGAATCGACGCCGCCTGCGTCATAAGCGCCTGCGCTTAAAAATACTGGTCATAAACATACCGCATCTGGGAGAGAACCTGTCCGAAAAATCCTTTACGCAACGGAACGGCTTCCGCCGGACGGCGGCGCGCATCCAAGGCATAGCGCACGGTTCCGATGCCGGCCGCGTACAACATGCTGTACAAACGGGAATTATTTCCGATGACCCCCCGCAGCATTCCCAGGCGCACCGGCACTCCCAGCGCCGCCTCCATACGGTCACTGATTCCATCCATAAAACACATCCCCCCGGCAAGAACGACTCCGCCGGGGATCCGCGCAAGGATGCCGGAAAGCGTCAATTCCCGCCGCAGCGCTTCCGTCACCGCCTGCAGCGCGCGGTCGGCCGTGCGATTGACCTGTTCCAGAGAAATACTTTGGTACTGCCCGGTATTCTTTTTGATGATGATTTTTTCATCCTCCGCCGCCGCACGGGCCGGTACGGCCTGATAGCGTATCTTCAATTCCTCCGCCTGGCTGTGATCGATGGAAAATTCCTGCATCAGCGCCTGCGTGATATCCTCACCCCCGCACGGAACGACATTCATATAGTGAATCGTGCGCTCGCAAAAAAACACGATATTTATATGCGCCGCGCCGCATTCGAGCAATAAAACGCCGGCCTCTTTTTCGCGTTCACTGAGCGTGACCAGACCGGTTGCCAAACCGGAAAAAACAACCCCTTCCACATCGTAACCTGCCCGGTTTACCGCTTTCACGAACGTTTGTACCGCAGCCTCCCCGGCGCTGATCACATGCACCTGAACGCCTAAACGGGTGCCGCACATGCCCACCGGATCGTGAACCCGCTTGCTGCCGTCAATAATGTATTCCCGCGGAAATACATGCACCATTTCCCGTTCCAGGGAACCGGCCAGCACTATCGCGCCGTCAACCACGCGGCAAACATCGCGCTGGGTTATCGCCGCCGGACGCGCGGACAGGGAAATGGCTCCTTTACTGTTGCTGCCGACAAAATCCGCCCCGCAGAGGCTCAGATGCACCGAGGATATTCTGCCGCGGGAACCCGCCGCGCCGGCATCCGGCAAAGCCGCGTACGTTTTTTCCGCCGCGCTCAGCGCTTCTTCGATACAACCGGCCAACTCCACAAAATTCACCACCTGCCCCCGCGAAACGCCGCGAGTTTTCAGCAGAGACACGTGTTCGATCGCCGTGCGCCCCTGCGCGTCGCTGCGTCCGACGCACACAACGGTTTTACTGCTGCCGATGTCTAAACTGACTGCCGTATCCGGTATCATGGGTTATTTTTTTTCGCGAAAATGAAATCTTTAAAACGGACGTCAATATAATACTGCTGATCCGGTAAAACATCAAGCTTCGGCAACACTGCCGCCAAGGTCGCTACCCGCTGCGGCAAATCACGATTGCCGATTTTCACTTCCAGGTTCGCATCGATATAAAACGACATGCTGCGCGCATCGGAAACATCGATGCGGGTCAAACGGCTGAGCAGCGGAAACTTGCGCTGTTGGAGAACACCGTAGAGTTCCATCGCCCAGTGCAGCGAAGAGCGGCGAAAATTTCTGCCGATTTCCACTTCGGCCGCCCGGATGCCGGCGCCGTCGATGATCGGCAGGTCGAAACGCGGCGTTGTCCCGACGGCGGCGAGAATACGGCATTCTTCATTGACTAAATAGTACGTGAACGTGCCGGATTTTTTATCAACGGCAACCGGGATCTGCGCTACCGGCCGCCGGCGCAACACTTCGATCTGTAACTTATTCGGCAGCACCCGCCGCACGGTCGCTGTCTGAATATCGGCATACTCCCGCTCTAAATAACGCGAAACTTCCCGCAGGTCGACTAAAAAAATATTCGGAGTTTGTTTGATGCGCGCCAAAGGATATTCGACCATATCCGGATACTTGTCGATCACCTCGATTTCGCTGACCGTAAAAAACGGCGATGCGTACAGAAACGAACGCATTCCCCCCACGGCCAGACCGATAAAAACCGCCGCGATAAGCGCCGCCGCAAACGGCGCCGCACCGCGCCGCACCGATTGCCGCAATTGCCGGCTCCTCAAGACAAAAAACGGATTACGGAGCGATTTGCTCCGAAACCGCATGCGTAGGCGCGCCATAACCATTCTCCCCGTTTCAAACTGCCCGGCCGGCGGCAAGCGAGCCGGCCGCCCTCATCCCGGCTAAAATCATACACTCGCACAACTGCGCAAACGAAATGCCGGCGGCCGCCGCCGCTTTGGGCAATAAACTCGTCGCCGTCATCCCCGGAATCGCATTAAGCTCCAGGATAACCGGCGCCGCTGCCGACGGCAGAATAAAATCAACGCGGGAAAATCCCGCACAGCCCAACGCCCGATGAGCGGTCAACGCCGCCGCCTGCACCGCCGCATAGTGCGGTGCCGGCACATCCGCCGGCACCCGGTATTCCGTCATCCCCGGTGTATATTTCGCCTGATAATCATAATATTTATTCTTCGGCACGACCTCGACCACCGGCAGCGGCATTTCGTCCAGAATACCCACGGTTACTTCGCGTCCGTGAATATACTCTTCGATCAATACGGTATCGTCAAACGTCAAAGCGTAATCAACCGCATTGGCCAAGGACAGCATATCCTCGACAATCGACATGCCGATGCTCGATCCCTGCCGCGCCGGCTTGACGACCGCCGGCAGCGTCAAAGCGATAATTTGCCGTGCCCATTCCCGGCGGCGAATAACCCGGGCGGCGGGAACCCTCAACCCGGCAGCCTGAAAAACCGCGCGCGCTTCATGTTTATCCATAGACAATGCGCACGCCGCCGCCGGCGAACCGGTATACGGAATACTCAATTCATCCAACAGCCGCTGCAAACCGCCGTCCTCGCCGAAATGCCCGTGCAGGGCATTAAACACGCAATCCGGCGAAACCGTGCGCAATTTATTGCGCAATTCATCCGGCGTTTGAAAATCCAGGAGCGTGACCGGATAGCCGGCCTGCTCCAACGCGGCAGCCGCCGCCGCGCCCGAACGCAACGAAATTCCGCGCTCACTGGAAAATCCTCCCAGAACGACCGCGACGCGTAGTTTATTCATCCCTGCCCCTTTCCGAGTATCTGGATTTCCGTCTCCAAATCGAGCCCGAATTTTTCCGCGACAGAACGGCGGATCTGTTCGATCAGGGCCACCACGTCCGCGCACCGCGCCGTTCCCTCGTTAACGATAAAATTCGCGTGAACCGTCGAGACGACGGCGCCGCCGATCCGCGCGCCTTTGAGTCCGCACTGCTCGATCAACCATCCCGCCGCCGGCCCCTGCGGCGGATTTTTAAAAATACAACCGGCGCTCGGCCGGGACAAATCCTGTGTCTTTTTTTTCCGTTCAAGGAAACCGAACACCTCTTCCCGTACTGCCGCGGCATCGCCGGCCGGCAACCGCAGCAGCGCCCCCAGAACGACTTCACCGTTCCGGCGCAACCCGGTCTGCCGGTACCCGGCGGCCAATTCCGCCGGATCGCAATCCCGGATATTTCCGCATGCATCCATCACGCGCACCTGCGCCAAACAATCCCGCAGGCTCCAGATTTTTCCCGGATCGCGGTAGTCGCGGCTTCCGGCATTCATCGCTACCGCGCCCCCGAGCGTTCCGGGGATGCCGGCGAGAAAAGAACACCCCTGCCGCCCCTGCTTTGCCGCGCTGCGCACCAATTCCGCCGTCCGGACACCGGCGCCGGCCCAGACACATTCATCGCGATATTCCAGCCGCCGAAATGCCGCGGAGCGCAACCCGACGATCGCCTGCGCTAAGGGTTCGTCGCCGGCCAACACATTACTGCCGCCGCCGAGCAGAAAATAAACCTGCCCGCACTCCTGCAGGATGCGCAGCGCCAGGCGCAGATCGGCTTCATCGTCCGGCACAAAAAAAATATCCGCCGGCCCTCCGATACGGAAGGTTGTGTGCCGGCACAACGGTTCCCGTTCTTTGACCTCGCCCCGCACCGCGTTCCGCAACCGCCGCAGCAACAGCGCGCGTTTTTTTATCGGCATACGGCCTGTGCGCGCTCCCCGCGTAATTCCCGGCCCAATTCGTCGGCAAGGCCGCTGATATCGCCGGCGCCGAGCATCATCACCATATCGCCTTCCCGGACCAGCGAACGGATGCGGCCGGACAGCGCCGCGCGCGCGACACATTCGACATTACGCTGCCCGTGGCGCACAACTTCTTCATACATCGTCTGCGCGCTGACATCTTCGATCGGCGGCTCGCCGGCGCCATAAATATCGGTTATGATCAGATGATCGGCATCGCCAAAACAACCGCCGAATTCCTTTTGCAGCAGTTTCGTCCGGCTATACCGGTGCGGCTGGAAAACCGCGACCACCCGCCGTTTTTTCCATAATTTTGCCGCCGCAAGCGTCGCCGCGATCTCCGTCGGATGATGGGCATAATCGTCGACAACCATAATGCCGCCGTCATTATATTTAATCTGAAAACGCCGCTGCGCGCCGGTAAACGAAGACAACGCCTCCCGCATCACTGCCGTCTCTACATTTAACTCCAAACCGACGCCGATGCAGGCCAACGCATTCAACACATTATGTGCGCCGGGAATCCCCAGCGAAAAAGAACCGACCGGTATTCCCGCGCGGTAACAGGTAAACGCGGATCGCCCGCCTTCGGCCCGCACATCCGTCGCATACAATTCAAACCCGGAAAAACCGTAACGCAGCGTGCGGCCGGAATATTTTTGCAACACCGCGCGGGCCGAAAGCCCGTCGCCACAATAGCAAACGATGCCGCCGGGTCTTGCGCGCGCGGCAAAATCAGCATACGCCGCTTCGAGATGCTCGAAATCCCGATAATAATCCAAATGCTCCTTATCGACATTCGTAATCACGGCAATGTCGGCAGACAATAACAAAAAGGAACCGTCGCTCTCGTCGGCTTCCGCGACAAACAAATCGCCGGCGCCTTGGCGGGCATTGCCGCCCAAAACATCCACGTCGGCTCCGATCATAAAACTCGGCTGCCGTCCGGCCACCGTGAGCATATGCGCAATCAACGCGGAAGTCGTTGTTTTTCCATGCGCGCCGGCTACGGCAATCGAGCGATAGCCCCGCATTAACGCCGCGAGCAGTTCGCCGCGCCGCATGAGCGGAATTCCCCGCGCTTTCGCCGCGCACAATTCCGGATTCCGTAAATCAACCGCCGATGAATACACGACGATATCCGGCGTACCGATGTTTTCCGGACGGTGGCCGCAAAAAATACGGGCTCCGGCTGCCGCTAAGCGGCTGGTCTGTGCGTTTGTTTTTATATCCGAACCGCTGACCCGCGCCCCCTGCGCCGTCAGCAAATAAGCCAGCGCGCTCATCCCCACGCCGCCGACCCCCACGAAATGAACCTGCGTGCCGAAGAAATCAGAACGGATTTTTTCCATCAGGTAATCCTTTACCGCCGGCGCCGGCCGCACGCCGCGGAACCGCTGCGCTCAGCGTTTACGTATGCCCGGCGCGCGCCCGCGCCTGCGCGCCGGATGATCCCCGGCCAGACGCCCCGCGCACCACGGCGGCTATTTTTTCCGCGGCCGACGGCTCGTAAAACATCCGGCTTGCCTGCGCCATCCGCTGCCGGAGATTTTCATCATTGATCAATATCGTCAGTTGAACCGCCAGGCGCTGCGCCGCGTGATCGTCTTGCGCGATAAGCACCGCCGCCCCCGCCTGTTCAACCACCCGCGCATTTTCTACCTGATGCGCCTGCGCATACGGATAAGGAATCAGCAGCGCCGGTAGCCCGAAAAAAGCCAGCTCATTTAATGTCGCCGCGCCGGCGCGGCAAATAACCAAGTCGCCGGCGCTGTATGCATAATCAATTTCGTGCAGATAGGCAAAAACCCGCGCGGTTACCTGCAATTGCGCATAGCGCCCTTGCACCATCTCGCAATCGGCGGCGCCGGCAATGTGCAGCAGCCGTAACCGCTGTCTTAACCGTGGATCAAGCAAACCGACTGCCGCGGCAACGGCGGTATTAATAAACCGCGAACCCTGGCTGCCGCCGAAAACCAGCAGCATAACGCCGTCATGTTTTAAACCGAAAAAAGCCGCCGCGCTTGCCGGATCCCGCGCCGTAATTCCCGGGCGCAGCGGGTTTCCGGTAATTACAGCCGGACGCCGGAAATACCGCGCTGTCTGCGCGTGGCCGACGGCAATTCTGCTGCACCAGCTTGCCAAGAAACGATTTGCGCGCCCGGGGAGAACATTTTGCTCATGAATTACAGCCGGGATGCGCATAACCGCCGCAACCATTACCGGAATACACGATCCCCATGCGCCGAATCCGACCACAATATCCGGTCGTTCCCGCGCCAATATCCGGGTAACGGTAACGCTTACCCCTCCTAATTGTAACAAAAACGCGAAAATCCGCAAGCAGAAAAAAAGCGTATTCCGTCCGTTTCTCTGCGGCAGCGGCGGCGCCGCCACGGCGATAACCGGATAACCGCTGTGCTGAAAAATTTCCTGCTCGATCTGCCGCCGCGTCGACAAAAAAGTAATTGCCGTCGCCGCGCACATCCGCTGCAGCGCCGCGGCCACCGCCAACGCCGGATAAATATGGCCGCCGGATCCCGCGGCGCAGATCAAAACCTTCATGACGATTTTCGCCCGACATTAAGAATCAGCCCGACATAAATCATATTAAACACCAACGATGTTCCGCCATAGCTGATAAACGGAAACGGCAATCCCTTCGTCGGGAAAATGCTCGTGACTACGCCGATATTGATCATCGCTTCGATGATCAGGCTGGAAACCAGCCCGAACGACAGCAATTGCCCGAACGTATCCCGGGCGCGCAGACTAATCCGGGCGCCCTGAATCAACAACACCATCACCAAGAGCACAATCGACGCCGTCCCGATAAACCCCAACTCCTCGCCGATAATCGAAAAAATGAAATCGGTATACGCGGCCGGCAGATAGAGCAATTTTTGTTTTCCCTGCCCCAGTCCGGTTCCCAGCCAACCGCCGGAACCGAACGCAACCAGAGATTGGATAATCTGAAATCCGATCCCCTGCGGATCTTCCCAGGGATTTAAGAAAGCTAAAATTCTGCTGCGCCGGTAGGCAACCTTGAAAATCAACACATATAACGCCGGCAACGCGGCTAACGCCACCAGCGCCATGTGCGTCGGACGCACGCCGCCGATAAAACAGAGCACAAAAAAAACCAGCGACACCGCAACCACCGTTCCCAGGTCCGGCTGTAAAAGAATGCAGCCGCTGACCAGCAATAACACGGATAACAGCGGCAAAAATCCCTGCCGGAACGAATGCAGGCGCGTTTTGCGGCGCGCGATAAAATCCGCGGTATACACGAGCATCGCCAATTTCGCGAATTCCGAGGGTTGGAAACTTAATCCGCCGAGGCGGAACCAGCGACGCGCTCCCCCGATTTCGCGGCTAATTCCCGGCAGCAGCAGAACGATCAGCAAGGCCACCGCGCACAACAGCAGCGGTTTTGCCCAACGGCTCAACAACTGATAATCCAAGCGCATTACCGCGAAGGTGCCGATAAATCCAATCAGCATATACACCAGGTGCCGCTTCAAATAGTACGCGCTGTCGCCGATCGTTTCGTAGGCGTTGATCGCGCTGGCGCTGTAGATCATAACCACGCCGACGCAGAGCAACAGAAAACTCACCGCCGCCACCGAAATACGTGTTTGGCGCATATCCATCATCGCCTACCCCGCGATCCTCGGCGCCGGCGCGCCGCGGCGGCCAGCTCCCGGACCAGCGCTTTAAATTGACGGCCGCGGTCCTCATAATTTTCAAACATATCGAAACTCGCGCACATCGGCGACAACAACACGCTGTCCCCCGGCCGGGCTTGAACATACGCGCGGCGCACGGCTTCGCGCAACGAAGCGGCCCGCACCAACGAAACCGCTCCGTTGCATGCCGCCGCGATTTTTTCCGCCGCTTCTCCGATCAGAATTATCCCGCGGGCCTTTTCCGCGAGCAAGGGGACAATCGGTTTAAAATCGCTGCCCTTATCGCGGCCGCCGCAGATCAACAGGACGCTTTGCGGCGCGCACATTTCCAGAGCCTTAACCGTGGCGTCGACCGTCGTGGATTTCGCGTCGTTGATAAAATGGACTCCCCGCACGCGGGCTACCGGCTCGCAGCGATGTTCGACCCCGCGGAACGCGCGGACGGCCCGGCTAATAATTTCCGGCGAAACGCCTAAACAACGCGCGGCAAGCGCCGCCGCCAGAACATTTTCCAAATTATGCGCGCCGGGGATACGAATATCGGCGGTATCCCCCCACCGGCGGCTGCGTGCTGCGCGCCATTCGACGATCCGTCCGTCGTCCACGCCGACCGCGGCATGAACGCGTCCCGGAAAGCGGCCGGCACGCCGGATACGGCGGCTGAACAAACAAATCCGCGCGGACGATTTTGCGCCAAACGCGCGCACCCGCGCATCGTCGGCGTTGAGCACCAGATAATCTTTTTTGGTTTGATTACGCGTAATATTGGCTTTTGCCCGCGCGTATTCGCGCATATCCGCGTGATGGTCAAAATGGTTTTGGCTGAGATTGAGCACCACCGCCACCCGCGGCCGAAAACGCTCAATATGCTCCAACTGAAACGAACTGACTTCCAAAACGACGACGTCCGCGGTTTGCGCGCGCGCGATAACTGCGCTCCAAGGAATGCCGATATTGCCGCACACTACGGCTTTCCAGCCGGCGCGGCGAAAAATAGCTCCCAGCAGGGTCGTCGTCGTCGTTTTGCCGTTCGAACCGGTAATCGCAATCACCGGCGCGCGGCAAAACCAGCCGGCGAATTCAATTTCGCTATAAATCGGGATGCGGTGAACACGCGCCCAGGCCAGCGGCGGCGCTGACGGTTTCACGCCGGGACTGGCCACCACCGCCGCCGCGCCGCTTAAAAACGCCTCCGTATGCGCGCCGTACTCGACGGCGATTCCGCGCCGCGCCAACGCGCCGGCTTTTTCCCGCACAGCGGCAGTATCGGCGCAGTCGGTAACATACACCTGCGCTCCCTGCCGGCGGGCCAGCCGGGCAGCCGCTTCGCCGGAACGGCTTAACCCAACCACCACAATTTTTTTCCCCTGTATCCGCATACCTCTCCCGCTCAGCGCAACTTTAATGTCGAAAAACTGAGGAGCGCTAAAATAACCGCGACGATTAAAAACCGAAAAATAATTTTAGATTCCGCCCACCCTAATAATTGAAAATGATGATGTAACGGCGACATCAAAAAAATCCGTTTTTTTCGATAGCGGAAAGAGATAACCTGCAGCAAAACCGAAAGAGCCTCGGCCACGAAAACCCCCCCCACCAAAGCCAATAATAACTCTTTTTTAATCAACACGGCGACGGTCCCGATTGCTCCCCCCAGCGCCAAAGAACCGGTATCCCCCATAAATACGTCGGCAGGATGGCAATTATACCATAAAAAACCCAACCCCGCGCCGAACATCGCCGCGCAAAACACCGACAATTCTCCGGCCGGGGGTATAAAAATAATATGTAAATATTCGCTGAACACCGCGTTGCCGGTCAAATAACTGAAAATAGCGTACGTCACGGCCACGACCAGCACACACCCGATCGCCAAGCCGTCCAAACCGTCGGTAAGATTGACGGCGTTGGACGTGCTGATAATAACCAACGCCGTGAAAAAGGCGTAAAACGAACCCAAATGAACCCCGACATTTTTCAAAAACGGGATATCTAAACGGTCCCCCACGCCGGCATCGGTCAACAGAATAAATCCGATAACCAAACCGCAGACCAGTTGGCCAAACATTTTCGCCGACGACGACAAGCCGCGCGACCCTTTAACCCGTAACTTGACAAAATCATCGATAAATCCGATCAAGGCCAGCCAGAGCGTTGCCGCTACCGTAATCCAGATAAACCGGTTGGATAAATCCGCCCACAATAAAACCGCGGAAAGCATCGTCCCGACAATCAAGACACCGCCCATGGTCGGAGTGCCCTGTTTATTCTTTATTTGCTGGTGCAGCACACCGACTTCCTCTTCCGGACGGATTTTTTCTCCGACGTTTAAACGCTGCAACGCGGCAATAACCGCTTTTCCCAACAGCGCGCTCAGCACAAACGCGGTAATCGCCGCGGCGGCGGCGCGAAACGTCAAATAGCGGAAGACATTAAAACCGAAAAAAAATTCCCGCAGCGGATAGAGCAGATAATATAACATCGCACGCAACTCCTCTGGTCACTGCGTCCAGGGCTGGAGCAGATCCATGATCGTTTCCAACTTCATCCGCCGCGACGCTTTCAACAAAATCACATCGCCGGCCTGCGAACACTCCCGCACGGCGGCCGCGGCATCGGCAAGCGATCGACAATGGCGCACGCGTTCCGACGGCATGCCGGCGGCGGAAGCCCCCGCCCCGATATCCCGCGCCCGCTCACCGACCGTAAATAACCCCTCTAACGACAAACTCGCGGCTAACGCTCCCACCTGCCGGTGCGCCTGCTCACCGGCCGCGCCTAACTCCAGCATATCTCCCAATACGGCAAACGCCCGCCGCCGGCCGCGGATATCCGACAACGTCCGAAGCGCTGCGGCCATTGAATCCGGATTGGCATTATAACAATCGGCGAGAAATTCGCGCCGGTTCAGCTGACGGCGCTCCATCCTCCCGGGCGAAGGCGGCGCTGCGGTTAGACGTTCCCGAATCACCGCATCCGGAACGCCCAACGTGCGGGCGACGGCGATCGCGGCCAGCGCGTTATACACATTATGCCGGCCCGGCAGCGGCACGGTAAAATTCCCGCCGCCCGCGACGGCAAAGGAGGTCTGCCGCCAGCCTATGGAAATATCCCTGGCGCGGACTTGGCAATCGCTCTCAATACCGAAAAAAGTCAAGGACAACGGATAACGGCAAACCTGTCGGCGCAACTCCGGACAATCGCCGTTGATCATTGCCGGCTGCGCCGGGCTGAGTTCCTCGAGCAATTCGCACTTCGCGGCAAGAATCCCGCGTTCATCCTGAAAGGCCTCGCGATGCGCCTGGCCGACCATGGTAATCACCGCCATGGTCGGGGCAGCCATCCGCGCCAAATGCCGTATTTCTCCGGCATGGTTCATCCCTAATTCCAAGACCGCGGCCTGGTGTTCCGGACGCAACCGCAATAAGGTCAGCGGCACGCCGATATGATTATTGAACGATTTTTCGCTCTTGAGCACACACAACCGCCCGCTTAAAACCGCCGCCGCCATTTCCTTAGTCGTCGTCTTGCCGCACGAACCGGTAATCGCGATCACCGGCAGCGAAAAACGGCGGCGATGCCCAGCGGCTAAATTACCCAGAGCGGCAATCGTATCCGCGGCCACAATCACCGGCAGCGGCAACTCCGCCAACGTCGCCGGATGGGCGCCGGCCCATGCCGCACTGACCAATACCGCGCCGGCGTGCCCGCGCGCCGCCTGAGAAATAAACCCATGCCCGTCAAACTGCTCTCCTGGCAACGCGACGAATAATTCGCCGGGCGCCAACGTCCGGGTATCCGTTGAAACTCCGGCAAGCGGCGCCTGGGGATTTCCCTGCGCCAGCCGCCCGGCGACAAAACTCACCACCTCTGCTACGGTAAACATCTGCACATTCTCTCTCATCCGGCGGACGCTCCGGCGGGCCAGCCTAAGTGCGCCAAAATCTCACGCGCAACTCGGCAATCATCAAAGGCCACCGTATGCCCGGCAAAAATCTGGGTTGTTTCATGCCCCTTGCCCGCCAACAACACGATATCCCGCGCCTGCGCGCTGCCTAATGCGCTCTCAATCGCCGCGCGCCGCTCCGCGATCACCCGATAGCGCGTAAATCCTGCGGGAAAGCCTCCGATGATCTCGGCGATAATTTTTTCCGGATCTTCTCCGCGCGGATTGTCACTGGTAACAAACACCTCATCGGCAAGCAGCGCCGCCGCCTCGCCCATACGCGGCCGCTTGAGGCAGTCGCGGTCTCCGCCGCAGCCAAAGACAACGATCAGGCGCTGCGGCTGCAACTGCCGTAACGCGCTCAAAACATTCCGCAGCGCATCCTCGGTGTGCGCGTAATCGACAAATACAGCAAACGGCTGTCCGGCATCAACGCATTCCAAGCGCCCCCGCACCGGCGCGAAACAGCGGATGGCGTGCGCAGCTTCCGCCGGCGACAGGCCCTCGCTGACCCCGCACGCCATCGCCGCCAGCAGATTATACACATTATGCCGGCCAATCAGTCGCGTGTGCATTTCTACCGCGCCCGCCGGGGACCGCACATAAAAATCCGTCCCCTCACGCCGGCAGCAAATCTTTTCCGCGAAAAAATCCGCCGCCGTATCCGCAAGCGCATACCGCACCACCCGCGCCGGCGTCAGCGGCGGCAATCGCCGCCCATACTCGTCATCACTATTGATAATCGCGGTTTGCCCGCGGGAAAGCCCGCGGAATAACTTTGCTTTCGCGGTAAAATACGCTTCCCGGTCATGGTGATAATCCAAATGATCATGCGTAAGATTGGTAAACAACGCATAGTCAAAACGCACGCCATTGACGCGACCCTGATCCAGCGCATGCGAAGAAACTTCCATCACCGCGTAGCGGCAATCCCGGGCAACCATCGCCGCAAACAACCGCTGCAGCGTTAGAATATCCGGCGTCGTATTAACTGCCGGCTCTTGATAGTCTTCAATCTGGTACTGAATCGTGCCGATAACGCCGCTGCGCCGGCCGGCTGCCCGGAATAAATGCTCCAGGGCATAGGTTATCGTCGTCTTGCCGTTGGTACCGGTAACGCCGATAACCTTCAATCGTTCCGCCGCATTGCCATAAAACGCCGCCGCCAGAGCCCCGAGCACGGCACGCGGCTCAGCGACCCCGACCATCACGACCGCTTCGGGAACCGGCGGCAACACCGCATTTTTTTTATGCACAACCACCGCCGCGCCGGAGCGCACCGCCTCCGCGATAAAACCGGCGCCGTCCTGCCGCGTTCCGTCTAACGCCACAAAACATCCCCCCGCTTCGACCCGCCGGGAATCAGTGCTGATCGCCGTAATCCGGCGACCGGCATCGGCGCATACCCTTAGGCTGCCGCCGGTCAATTTCATCAATTCATCAAGCCGCATCATCCACCTTATCCGCGACGCCGGCCGGCGTCCGCCTATTCAACGATACGTTCCAACAGCTCCGATTCGGTCGCCGCATCTTTTGCCGGCAACATCTGCTGCGGCACATTTAAATATTTCAACGTGCGCTCGGCGATATTTTTAAAAAGCGGCGCCGCGACTAATCCGCCGTAATAGAGCGGCTTCGGATCATCGACCACGACGGCGGCAACGAGCCGCGGCATATCCGCCGGCGCGAACCCGATAAACGACGCGATAAAATTACTGTGTGAATACCCGCCGCCGGGCAGCAATTTTTGCGCCGTGCCGGTTTTGCCCGCGACCGTGTATCCCGGAATCGCCGCCTTTTTACCGGTGCCCCGGTCGACGACACCCTGCAAAATATTCCGCATTGTCTGCGCCGTCTGCGCGGACAACGCCGGCGTGCGCTGCCGCTGGAAATCGGCCGTTTCAATATCCTGCCGTTGGCCGTTGATTATTTTCATGACCACATGCGGCCGCACCAAATAACCACCATTGGCAATCACGGCCATTGCCCGCACCATCTGCAGCGATGTCACCGCCACTTCATGGCCGATCGGAATCGCGCCGATCGACAATTTCGACCATTTTGACGGATGGCTGAATATACCCCGGGATTCTCCCGGCAAGTCAATGCCGGTCAACTCGCCGAACCCAAACTTTTTTGCATAATCATACACAACCTGGTTGCCGAGCTTCTGGGCGATCTTAACCATCCCGATATTGCTGGAATGCTCGATCACCCCGACAAACGTTAAATTTCCGTAGGGCTTATGATCATGCAGCGTATGCCGGGCGATGCGATATTCCCCGTTTTCGCAAAAAATGACATCGTCCAAGCCGAATTTCCGCTCTTCCAACGCCGCGCAGGCGGTGACGATTTTAAAGGTCGAACCCGGTTCGAATAAATCGCAAACCGCCTTATTGCGCCGGTCGGCGGCAGCCGCAGCTCCGATATCATTTAAATCATGCGCCGGCCAATTGGCCAGGGCGTAAATTTCGCCGTTGTGCGGATTCATCACCACGACCCATGCCGCCAGCGCGCGGTTTTTCTGAAAATAATTTTCAAGTTCCTCTTCGACGATATGCTGAATCACCTCGTCGAGGGTCAGCACGACATGCAGCCCGTCGACCGCCGGAACATACTCCTGTTCAAATGCCGGCAGAATCCGCTGCTTGGCGTCGCGCAACAGCGAACGTTTTCCCGGACGCCCTTTCAAGTAACGATCAAAGGCCAATTCGGCACCATCCAACCCCTGATCATCGATGCCGGCGTACCCGATGACATGCGCCGCCAGCTTCCCATCCGGGTAATACCGCTTGCTTTCCCGGCGGAACCCGATCCCCGGCAGTCGAAGTTTCTGCAAATGCGCGGCGTCTTCTTCCGCGATACGCCGCTTCAGCCAAACGAATTTTTTGCCGGTGGAAATTCTTTTCTGTATCAATTCCGCCGGCATCCGCAATAACGGCGCCAGGGCGGCAGCGAACGCGGTTTTCTCAGTTATCTCGTAGGGCACGGCATAGACGGAAAAAACATTCAGGCTCATCGCCAGAACTTTTTCATTGCGGTCAAAAATCTGGCCGCGCTGCGGCGCCAGCGTCAAAGTTAAATAGTGCTGCGCATCGGCAAGACGAACAAAATTTTCATTTTTCAGAACCTGCACCGTCAACAAACGGTACAAAATGAATCCGAAAAAAACAAGGTAGCAGGCAACAACGAGGATCAGGCGAATTTTCAACGCCTTTTTATACACAATTCATTCACGCCTTTATCTACAACCGTACCACATCCCTTTCCATCCGTGGAAAGAGCAAAAAATACACGGTATCGTTAACAAACGGCAATCGCGGCCGATCCGGCACATGAACCACCCCGCCGCCGTGCCGCCTGATTGCGGCAGAGCAGGCATATCCGAAATGCAGCCGGAGAAACGCGCCGCGGAATTGCGCCGACTGTGGTCAATCAGACATTCGCACCGACGCTGCCCGTTTACCGCTCATTTATTCTGCAACGCCGCCTGCGCGCTGGGAACCAGCAAATCCAGCATACTGTTTTTTTCCACTGCCGGCGCCGGAGCCTTGCCGGATTCTCCCGCAATCAAAACCTGCGCAATCAGCCGCGTATCCGGCTGTGTCAACTCGACATTGCGGCGTTTCAATGCGTCCGAAAGCGCTACCGGCGATTTTAGGCAGATACTATTATAGAACAGGCGGCGATTACGGTCAACCAATGTCGCGATCTGTTTTTCTTTCTCGCGCAGCACATAACTGGCCTTCACCAATTCCACCTGCTGGTTGACCTGCAGCAACGAGACGGCGACGACGGCGGACGCCCCGAAAACGACTGATCTAAGCTTCATACGCTCCTCACCGTAGCTATTTTTTCTGCGCTACGCGCATCTTGGCGCTGCGGCTGCGCGGATTTTCCCGCATTTCCTGTTCATTCGGCACTAACGGCTTTTTAGTAACAAGCTCCACAACGCCTTTCTTCGCCAATGCCCGGAATTCTTGTTTGACAATGCGATCTTCCAGAGAATGGAACGATATCACGCAAATCCTGCCGCCCGGTTTAAGCGCATCCACCGCTTCCCGTACGCCGATCTGCACCGCTTCCAACTCGCGATTTACGGCAATCCGCAACGCCATAAATGTTTTTGTCGCCGGATGAATTTTTTTATGGCGTTCGTGCTCCGGCACTGCCCCGTAGACGATCTCCGCCAATTGCGAAGTCGTGCCGATCGGACTGCGTTGCCGCGAACCGACGATCCGCGCGGCAATGCGCCGGCTATTGTATTCCTGACCAAACCGGTAGAGCACCGTCGCGATTTCATCCTCGGAAAGATTGTTGACCAAATCAAACGCGGTTATCTGCCCGCGCTTGTCCATGCGCATGTTCAACGGGCCTTCCAACCGGAAACTGAATCCCCGTTCCGGACTGGACAATTGCATCATCGAAACGCCTAAATCAAAAACAAAACCATCCGCGCAGTCTTTGCCGTCGGCCTGCAGCGCCGCGCGGATATTTTTAAAATTCATATTCACCAGACGAAACGATCCGTCATAACACGCTAATTTTTGCTGAGCCGCCTCCAACGCGTCGTCATCCTGATCCAACCCCAGCAAATATCCGCCGGGAACGATCCGGCTCAAAATCCCCGCCGTATGCCCGCCTTCGCCGACCGTACAATCGACAATAAACTTCCCCGGAGACAAACGCAATACCGTCAAAACTTCCGCGAGCATTACCGGCGTATGGCGCTCCATTACAGCCTCTTCATCACGGCACCATGATTCGTGCGGCAGTATCTTCGAAACTTCCTCGAGTATTTTCATAAAATTCCCGCCATTTTCCCTTGCTCCAAATTTCCACACGGCTGGAAACGCCCACCAACATCACATCCCGCTCGATCTGCGCGAATTGCTTCAAATATTGGGGAATCAAAATTCGTCCCTGCGCGTCGCATTCGACCTCGGAAGCGCCGGAAAAAAACAAACGATTGAATTTACGCGCTTCCGGACTGGTAAACGAGAGGTCGCGAAATTTCGATTCCTGCTTCCGCCACTCTTCTTCCGAAAAGAGGAATAAACAGCCGTCTAATCCGCGCGTCAAAAAAAATTTCTCTTGCCCCTGAGCGTTTTTTACGAATTCACGGAATTTCGCCGGAATGATCAAACGGCTCTTTGCGTCCAGCGCGTGCGCGTACTCACCGTAAAACATTCCCCACTTCCCTCCACAAATCCCCACTTACATTTCAAATATAACGCATTGGTTCGATAATGTCAACACTAACTCTATCTTTTTTTAAAAAAATTTAATAACACTATATATAGAATAAAAAATAGTAAAATTACACAATGGCTGGTATGAGATAACGAGACTCCCGGAAAAAAACGGACGGTTTCCCCGAAAGGTACGCGCTCAAAAAAGATCAGCGGAGAATACTGAAAAAATCTTGATCAGCAGCGGACAAATGAATTTGTTCGGCCAGGGCCGCAAACGCCTGATTCCGCGGATATAATTTTCGCGCCTGTTCGATATAACCAAAGGCAGGGATCCATTGACGATGTTCCGCGCAATACTGCGCGGCGCGGTAATAGTAAAATGCGTAGTACGGATTGCGTGCGCTCGCCTGACGCAGCGACCAGAGCACCGCCGATGAAAAATCCGCGGATTGCGCGCGTTCGACCAACGCCAACGCGTAATAGGGATAATCAAACTCCGGCGCCGCCGCGCGCGCGGACTCAAAACATTTCCGTGCCGCCGCGTAATTGCCCTGCCGGTAAAATGACCGGCCGCGCTGCAGCTGTGCGTGAATAAACGCGAAATACAAGGAAAGCGCGGCGATCGCCGCAATTAAAGCTGCCGCGAACCAACGCCGGCGCGAACTTCTCGCCTGGCCGGCAGCCGCCGGCGGTTCCGCAGCCGCCAGCGCAGTCGTCATCCACCACACGCCGGAAACTTGCGGCACAAAAAAATTAAAATCAACCAGGGACTGGAGCGCAAACAATACGCTGCCGGCACGCAGGCCGGCCCGCAGATAATCACCGCCGGCGCCGCGCCCGCGCAGCGCGAAAAACAGCGCAGCCGCAAAAAAACCGACTCCGATCCAACCGTTTTCGACCCCGATTTGCAACAACGTATTGTGCGCGTGCACCGTCTCCGTGGCTCCCTCGTTCCGGTAGCGCGGATAGACGATGCCGAAAGTTCCCGCCCCCCATCCCCTCCACGGGCGTTCCCGCCACAACGCGATGCTGCTCTTCCAATAACTCAGACGGTTCGACACCGAATTCTGGGCATTCGCCGGGTCAAAAAATGTCCGCTGCCGCGCCGCCGCGACGAACAACAGCGCGCTGATACAACAAATCATCATCCCGCCGAGCATCCACCGCGCCGCCGTACCCCATCGCCGCCGGCCGTACCGGAAAAAAAACCAGGCAATACCGGCCGCCGCGCAGAGCAGCGCGCTCACTGTTTGCGTGCAGAGCAGCGCCGCGCCCGCGCACAGCGCCAATCCCGCCCACAACAGCATTTGCCGCGGCTGCCGCCGGAAAGTCCATAATCCGGCGCAAAAAACCGGCAGCAACAACAACTGATACGCGGCCAACAAAGTCGGCGAAGAAAAACCGGCCGTGGCGCGCCGCTGACGGAGCACTTCCACCGCGTAATAATAACCCTGGTGTTCTAAAAATGCGCTCGCGTTTTTTTGCAGCGCCGGCATGACCAACGCCCATTCCCTGATCGCGCGCACGCTCAATAAGCCGGCCGCCGTCAACAAACAGACCAGCGCCCACTGCCGCTGCGCTCCTTCTAAACGGATACAAAAAGAAAATACGCACGCATGCACCAGCCACATACCGGCCTGCATTCCCGCGGCAAACGGATTAACCGAACCAAATGCGGCAAAAAATAATACTGCGGATAGCGCCCAGACGGCGTATTCGGACGAACGCACGATGAACGGCGCGCGGCTGCGGCAGAGGCACATTCCCATCGCGCCGCACAGCGCGCCGGCATAGAGCCACTCCGCCGCGGGCGAAACCATCCCATTGACAAACGGGCGCAGGCCGGCAAGAAGAAGCGCCACCCGGATCATCATCGCCGCTGCCTCCGGAACCGGGAACGCAAATTTTTTCTCATCCGCCACGCCCGGCGCGCAACCGCCGGAAAACTCCGCGCCGTGATGAACAAAACGCGCGGATCAAAGCATAAACAGTACAACAACAGTTTCGTTTCATAAAGCAGGCGCGCGCCGATGCTGGGCAGCACGGCCGCCGCAGAATCGTTTTTTATAATCGTGGCGTACCGATTCAATAAACAACGCGCCTTCAACGCCGCCGGCAGCCAGGCAAATTCGAACCGTTCGAAGCGGCGCACCGCCGGTCGATGCTGTTTGGCGGTTGCGCCGCGCACATGCGTGGCTGTCGCCTGCGGCACATACAGCGCTTTCCAACCGGCGTTCCAGGCCCGCCAGGACAAATCGACATCTTCATAAAAAAGATGGTACGAGGCGTCAAAATACTCCCCCGGCGCCAGGGCCACGGCTTCGAGCATCTTCCGCCGGTACATCACGGCCGCGCCGCAGCCGCCGAATACCCGCGTGGGATACTCATACTGCCCATGGTCGGCTAACGCATAACCCCGCTCCACCACGTTGCGGGCCGGCAGCAAAAATTGCCCGGTCGTATCAAAACAACGCCGGCCCGGCCGCAACAATTTACCAACCGCCATGCCGGCCTGCGGATCAGCGGCTAACGCGCCGGCCAGCGCCGCGACAAAACCCGCGTCCAACACGACATCATCGTTGAGCATCATAAGATAATCCGCGCGCGCCGCGCCGAGCGCCTGATTTTGTACCGCGGTCAACGTCTGCGCTCCCTGCCGTTCAAAACAAACAAACGCTGCCGCGCGCGGCGGAAGCGGCAGCGCGGGCGGCCGCGGCCCGTCGAAAACGACCGCCACCGAGTCCGGCGGACGGGTTTGCGCCGCCAAGCTTTCAAACAAGGCGGCACACCGCTGCCAGCCGGCGGCACTGCTCGTTATCACGATCCGGATATGCGCGGATTCCGGTTCGGGCGGCGCCAGCGGCGCGGCGCCGCTGCGCCGCGCTTGCGCCGCGGCACGGATCAACCGCCGCTGCATGCGCACATCCGGCAGCATCCGGCGGATTTCCCGCACCGCCTCAACGGTGCGCGAATTACGCCGGCACATCCACAAAAACCGCGGAAGATCATACACCGCGAAAAAAGGAATAAGCCGCAGGAAACCAAACCAGGATTCGTTTTTCAGCAGGAGGATATACCGGTTGCGAAACGACAGATACTGTTTGTATTCCGCCTGGTGCGCCGCACTCTGCCGGTAATGCCGGCACACCGCTGCCGGGACATACCAGGCTTGCCAGCCGCAACGGCGCGCCCGCCAAGCGACGTCGAAATCTTCGCCTAAAAAAAACATCGCTTCATCGAAAAATTCACCGCTCTGCCGAAGATCTTCGACCAATTCCCGCCGGTACATCGCCGCGGCGGCGCACGGCCCGAAAATACGGCAGGGCCGGTTCAGCCGCCGCGCCGCCGCCGGACTCCCCTCGCCACGATTATAGAAACGCCGCGCCGCGGATAACACCAACCCGCAACAATCGATCCGGCCGTTGTCCAGCCGCAACATCTTTCCCTGCGCCATGCCGGCGCGCGGATGCGTTTCCAAAAAAGACCGCACGGTTGCCGTATACGCGGGATCAAGCAGCGCGTCGCTGTTCAAGGTTACGATATACCGCCCGCGCGCCTGCTGCAATGCTTGATTATTCCCCCGGCAAAAACCCTCGTTTTTTTTATTCGTCAACACGGTAATCCGCGGCCGATAGCCGGCCAGGATGCGCGGAGTTTCGTCCGTGGACGCGTTATCGACGACGATAATTTCCCGTTCAATTCCCTGCTGCGCCAATGCGGCATCTATGCAAGGCTTTAAAAATTTCGCGGCATTCCAGGCGACGATCAAAATACTTACCATACGCGCAAATTCTCCACGCAAAACGCCACTTCCGCGCGCAACCTGGCGGCCGCCTTCCGCAGCAAACCGCGCGCGCCGTAACGGCGATAGATTTCCAAAATCCAGGACAGCCAGCCGCCCGAAACAAGCTTTCGCGCTAAATACGCGTGATCGCGCATAAGAAATGCCCGCCGCCGCATCCGGCTGATCCGCCGCGCGCGATACCCCGGATAGTCGACGATCGCCCGGCAGCCGCCGTCGAAAGCGTGATAAGGAACCTGCCTGTTCAGCCATCCCTGCCGGCAGGCCTGTTCATAAAACGGCGTTCCCGGTTGCGGCGTACAGATGGATATCTGAGCATTGTCTAAAATCCCCTGTCGAAAAAGACGCCGCATGAACGCGACGGTTTTTTCATCGTCGCGCTCGGTAGAAGCCGGCGCTCCGAGCATAAACGTGCCATATGTTTTCAAGCCGACCCTTTTCGCGGCCGCGAGGCGCTGTTCGACCGCCGCCGGTTCCAGCCCTTTGCCCATGCCGGCCAATACTTCCCGGCTCACGCTTTCGATGCCCACGCGGATTTTATAATAACCGGCGGCATGCATCGCGGCGAGCAATTCCTCGTCGAGCAGCCGCAGGTCGCACATCGCTTCATAACGCAGGCCGGCCAGGCCGGCCGCGCGGATTGCCGCGGTCAACGAAACGATAAACTCCCGGCTGCCGTTATGCGCTTCTTCATCGAAAAAAACCCCTTCCATGGCCGGATACTTTCGTTTCAACGCGGTAATTTCGGCGATGACATCGGCAATCGCGCGCGGCCGCCAATTCGCCTGCGCGTAATACACATTGCGCGCCACGCAGAACGAACAGGACATCGGACAGCCGCGGGAGGCGTACATCTGAATTTCCCGAAATTCCGAACTCGGCTCGCCCGGAATGCCGTAATCCATACGGCGGACATCATCATCCTCCGGCCACGGCAGCGTGCGCACATCCAACAGCGGCCGCCGCGGCTGCGGGTATAAACCCGCAATCGTCTCCGGCGGCTCCCCGCGGCACAGGGCCAAAACCGTCATTTCGTACTCGCCGCAGCAGACATAATCAATCCCGCGCGATAGCAGTTCATCCGGAAAAGCGCTGGCATGCTGGCCGACAAACACCAATTTTGCGCCGCTGCGCACCTTGACCCGCAGAGCCATTGCGGCGTTTTCCTCGATCATCCGGGTCGCGCTCTCCACGATGAGCAGCTCCGGCTTCTCGCGGACGATCAAATCTTCATAACGCTGCCCATTCAACCGCCACAGGCAACCATCGACAAAACGCACGGCATGGGCTGTCTGCCGCTTCAGCAGGCTCGACAAATAGGCCAGTTCCCAAGGATAATAGGCAAACCAGTGCGCGCGGCACCGCACCCCCTCCGACCAACGGCTGGGGGAATGAATGATGTAATTCCCCTGCCGGTCGACGCCGATGGAATTGGCCACGACGATTTTCATTGTCTCTGCGCAAGCCTCCGCATTGTTTCCACCAACGGCGCCGCCGCCTGCGGCAGGGCGTAACGCCGGCACACGGCGGCGCGCGCCGCCCGGCCGACACTCTCGCGCAGCCGCGGCTGCGCGGAAAGCTCGCAGAGCAAACCGCTGAACTGTTGCCGCGTGCGTGCTAAAAATCCGGTGCGCCCGTGCTCGAGAATCGACAATGCTTCGCCGCAAGCGCCGGCAATAACCGGTTTTTCCAAAGCCATATATTCGAACAAACGCGTCGGGCTTTTCGCGCGATTAAAACGCGACCGCTGGATCAACGGCATGACGCCGATATCGATGCTATTCAAATATGCCGGCATTTCCGCCGGCGCGATCCAGGGCAAAACGGAAATTTCCGGAATGCCCAACCCCGCGACATACTCGCGCACGCTGCCGCCGTATAATCCGTCCCCGCGGATTTCCAAACGCAGCGACGGCTGCCGCTGCCGCGCGTCCTGAAATGCGGCAATCAAAAATTTAATATTTTCGACATTATCCGGCCGATGCATCGTGCCTATCCAGGAGACGACGAGCGGCCGGCCGCCGTGACCGACCTGCGCTGCCGGCTTAAACAACGCCGGATCGACAGCGGTCGGAATATACAGCGTATTTTTTTGAAAATTACGCAAAAAAGAATACAAAAAACGGCTAGCGGCGACACAGGCACGGCTCTGCGCCGCCACCATCCGTATACCCAGCACGACTCCCGACTGCGGTATCCCGTACCGGTTATATAACGCCCCTTCCCGCGCTTCCCAATCATCAAGGTCAAAAATAAGCGGCACACCGCGGCATTGCGCCGCCAGCCACGGGCCAAACACGTGATAATGCAAACGCTGCAGAACGATGGCCGCCGGCCGGCGCCGGACAAGACGGCAAAACGCCTGCGCGTTTAAACGCGCGCAATCCGCCGCCGTCAATTGCCGCTCGGCGCGCCCATGCTTTGCCCGCAAATCATCGGCAAAAGAAAAAACCGCCGCCGCGATTCCCGCCTGCCGCAATGCCGCGGCGAACCCGTGACCGCGCACGCGCACACCCGGCATCTGGGCGCATTCCCGCGTGACGAATACGACTTTTCGATGATAATCGGCCATCTTGTCCGGTCCCTCCGGGACATCTCCCCGGCGGCGGAACATCCGCCCTGCGGGCTATTGCCGCTGCGGCAGGGCGAGAATCCGCGTGAACGTTTCCTGATAAAAATCCGGATTAGTAACGGCCGTGCCTTTGCCGACGCTCACCGTCACCTGAATCCGCAGCGCCGCAGGCAACCGTGCATCGTCATTGCCGTTACCCGGCGTATTGCCGGGGCGCGAATCCCATTCCGCATAAGAAACAAATGTATTCGTCGTCCGGTCGTAATGCAGATACGTAAACTGCAGATCGGTAATATGCGCGGCAAATTCGCCGGCAGCGCCGCCGCTGTTGCCGGCCGGCGTGGAAAAATTAAAATCAAAATTAACGGTTCCGCCGGCGTGGACTTTCCGGTCATCGGTGAAATAAAAACGCCGCAGCTCGTCGTCCGCCGGATCGGCGGTTCCTTTGCCATGCAGCCAATAGCCGACTTCGCACAAATCCGAACGATTGTCATCGCCGGGGTTCAGCGGCGCGATAAAATACAACTCGTCGGCAATGCTGTTGGTGCGGCTGGATGCGGCCCCCGGCGCGTTAAGTCCGAGCATATAAAATTGCGCGTGGGGTTCCTGGACCATCGCGCTCTGAATTTCCCGCGACATCTGCTCCATGACAAAACGCGAAATCTGCGCGCCGATGAGCATATTATTCGCCCGCCGCCATCCTTTCAGCGTCACGGAAAAAACCATATTGAGAATTGCGCACAATAAAGCCAGGATCGCCATGGCCACGAGCAACTCCACCATCGTGCTGCCGATTTTTCGCGCCTTCATCGTCAAAATTTCCCCGTATACGCCAACCGAATGATATGGCGGGTATCCAAAACCGTCATCTGCCAGCCCAACCCTTCGACATAATTGCCCAGGCTGCCGTACTCGACGCGCAGCATTGCGTCCGGCGATACGGCATAGCGCAACTCGCTGTACACATTATGATGTCCGAATACTTTTCCGGAAGCCAGATAGTCGGCAACCCGGCTATACCGGTAGACAATCCCCCAATGCCATCCGTTGCCTAAATCAAATGCGCTCTCCAGGCCGGCATAATTGAGCCAATCGTCATAGAGCGCGGCGTACTTAAATTCGTTATGCACGTACTCGGCCGCGTAGGCCATCCAATCCAACGGTTTCCAATCCAGCCGGGATTTCAGTAAATTGTACGGCGGATACGGCGGCGCCGGATTGATATCCAGCCAGGGATACAATCCGTCCGGGAACACCGGATACTCCGTAGTCCGTTCAAAAATTTCCTGCCAGGACAGCCAGTCGGTAACCGCATAGTGCCAGCCGACTGCAACCGTATAGGTATCCGGGCTGACCAACGCCGGCAACGCCGGGCGGTCTTTATACAGAATCAACGCTTTCCACAGCCATGCCTCACTGAGCTGATAGTCGGTTTCCGCGCGGAAGATATTTTCGACGAATTTCCCGGTTTCGCTCGCATTGACATTGCGAAAATATAAATGCAACATCACCTCTTCCAACGGCCCCAACGACAGGTCCGCGCCGGCCGTAGCGCGGCCGGCATCAATTCCGTCGCCGATCCGGAAACGCTCCTCGTCTTCCGTATGCGGCTGAAACCAAATATGCCGGCTCCACAACGCGTCATCCCGCGTATACCGGTAACTGGCCAACGGCGGGTCGAAATTTTCTCCCATCCAGGTATACGCCAACGCCGCCTCGACCGGCAGATCGAACATCGCGGATTTGCCGCTCAACCGCGCCGCATAGCCCAGATCCTGTTCCTGCCGCAAAAATTGCGGCGCGGATTTATTCCGTTCAAGCCGCGCGGCCGCCGCTTGCGCGCTGGCCGTGAGCGCATCATCCCATAATCGTATGCTGCCGTCGATGCCGGCAGCCTGGTCGAAAGCGTCAACGCTTCCGCCATCATATCCCCAACGGCAGCTGTAAATGCTTCCCAGCGTGACCTGCTCGAAACCGGCATAGGTCACCCGCATCGCTCCCGGCAGATTATTGACGGTCGAATAGTTCTCCCAAGGATCAATCGGCGCGGCGAACATGGCCTTAGCGGCAAAATCGCTGCCGCGGCCCTCGATACGCGCACCCCGCAAAAGAGTCAGCCACTCTCCCGTGGATCGGCGCAGGGTAAAATCCCGCGTCCATTGGCCGTCTTCCCAGCCGGTCGCAAAGTAATCGCGTCCCGGCTGCCACCGGTCGAACCAAGGGCTCGGTTCCCAAAAAATATGGCGGTTGATCAGGCGCAGCGGATCGTCGGAATAAATAGCGTCCGCCACTTCCGCGTACGCGAACAAACTGCCGCTGTACTCGTCGGTTTCCATATCCAGCTGCAACGCCCGCAACGGTTTAAATTCTTCCTCGATCTTCAACGACGGAATATCCACCCGATGCACCCAGGGCTTGCCGCTCTCGAACGTTCCCGCCACGCTGGCCGCCGCGGCGTATCCGTCGGAGACCTTGATTTCCGGCAGCGCGAACGCATCGCCGCTGGCCGAACGGATTATCTCCGGATACGTGCGCGAATTATTCGACCAATATTTTAAACGCACTTCGACCGGGTCTTCCTGCGGCAACGTCGCCTGTGTCGCGCCATACCAGGTCGGCAAACTCACCGCCGCCGAGGTTCCGGTAAATGCCCACGGGTCGACGATAATTTTGGTATAGATAAAAAAAATCGACGATAGCGGCACATCCGCCAGCACCTGCACCTGATTATAAATCGCCGGATCAAACGTGTTCTCGCGTTCTTCACTGAATAAATAACGCCAGGATTTTTCCTGCAGCAGGTAATTGGCGTCCTTCCAGATCAGATCCTCGCCGGCATAGCCCACATTCAACCGATACGATCCTTCAACGGTCACCCGCCGCGCCACGGCCGCTTCCGCCGCATCGGCGTCTTCGGACAGACGCCCGGCTATCGGCGGCGTTACGGCGCCGCCGGCACTACCGGCGTAAGCGTCCGCCGCCACGAACATCGCCGCCGCGCCGCAGGCCGCTGCGCAACACCCGATAAATTTACGCCTCACTTCGCACCTCTGCCTGTTTTCAAAAAATTCACTGCCGGAAAATATTATACTTTTCCCGCGCGAAAATAGCAAAAACTGTTCCGGCCACCGATAATGCCGTATTGCGGGGTGTCTGCCAGCCATGCCCGGTATCCACATACGAATCCGCCGCGTACGGCAACGCGGCATAACGCTCGGAAATAGCCGCGCCCTCCGCCGGAAAACGCATCAGCTTATCCAGTTCTTTCTGATAGAACAGCGCTTTTTGCCGGTAGTGCCGCGCGCGCGTATCCCGGCGGATTTGATAAAATTCCGCGAGCTCATGAAATGCCAAAATCATCTGCGCCGTCCATTCCACGGCAATCGTCCCGGCGCGTCCGATACTCGACGGCGCGCAAAAATCAAATCCCTGCACGCAGAGCGTCTGACCGCCGGCCGTGCGCAGGCGCACCTGCGCGCGGCAATTATCTTCGACGCTGCGCACGATATCCTCAACCCCGATACCCCATTCCGCTAAACGCTCACCGCCGAACGCTAAAATTCCCAAAGCCGCTACATCCGAAGCGATCATCCGGTCGTCCTGCCCGCGATTAAACCGCTGTAGGCGCTGATTATACCCTTCCCGGCGCACCCAGGCCGCAATTTTCTCCGCGGCAGCGACGTAACGCGGCTCTGCGGTTATATCCGCCAAACGCGTAAATAAAACGGCCCCGGCAATATTTTGTTCGCAACTAACCCACTGCAGCGCCGCGCCGCCGGGTATCGCCCCGCTCGGATGTGCTTGCTGCTGGCGCAGCAGCCAACCGGCGATTTCTTCAACGGTCCGCCGGTTGGTCGTGCGCCCGGTCTGCTTTTCATACGCGAGCATCGCCAAAGCCAGATAAATCGGCGGGCCGCTGCTCGCCGTATATTCGGCGATCCGGCCGCTGCGGACATCGTAGGCGGCGGCAAAGCCGCCGTCGATCCTGTCCGCGCGCCCGCGATAAAATTCAAATATGCGCTCCGCCCGCGCGGTATCCCGAAAATGAATAAAGGCAAACGCGCTCAACGCCTGATCATACGTGTAACCGACATCCGGCAGTTGCTCCTCATCCTGATAGCTCAACACCAGGCCGGTGCGCGGCTGCTGCACGGATATCAGCCACGCATACATGCGCCGCGCGGCAGCACCGCTTAACGCCGCCTGCTCCGCGGCGAGCGCGGCGGCATCCGCCCGCAGCGCCGCCGCCGCTGCCTCGCGCTTTTCAACCAGCGCAGCGCT
>JAMWCB010000111.1 GCA_023819605.1 Candidatus Omnitrophota bacterium | reverse complement strand
GACAACGATATCCCCCACTCTGACCGGAATATCCGCTTCCGATTTACCCTCCATAACCGCTTTAATATTAATTTTAATCGTATCGTAGCCCGGCGAGTTTTCTTTCGGACGCAGGATCCTCACGCCGGTCGACCCGAATTTATTAAAACCGCCGGCTAAGGAAATCGCCTTCAGCACCGTCGTATTCGCGTCCAACACGTAGGCGCCCGGCTTGATCACTTCGCCATACACAAAAAATTTCCGGCTGCGCGATTCGAGCAGGATCACGGACACCAGCGGATACTTCATATAGCCGTCGGCTAATTCCCGCTCGATCGTCCGGGTAATCGCCTCGATCGTCTTATCGCGCACCGGCACGGTGCCGATATACGGAAAAGATATCGTGCCGTCCGCGGCAACCGTTACCGTGGTCTGAATCTGTTCCGGCTGCATGACCTGGATCTGCAGCACGTCGTCGATTCCTACCGTATACTGTGTTTCCGCTGTTTCCTGCGCGCCGGCGCCGGCCGCGCACAAACATACACCCGCCATCACGAATGCCCACTGCCTCATCTTCATGGAATACCGCTCCCCTTGTTCGCCGTGCTATTCAGCCCCTACTCCGAATAAGACCACCGGTACCGTGCGGAAAAGAATCTTAACATCGCGCACTAATGACCAATTGTCGATATATTGTAAATCCAATTTCATCCATGTATCGAAATCCGTTATTTTATTGCGGCCGAAGGCCTGCCACAAACAGGTCAGGCCCGGACGCATGCTCAAACGCCGCCGCTGCCAGTGGTCGTACTGCGCGACCTCGCTGGGCAACGGCGGCCGCGGCCCGACTAAACTCATATCGCCTTTTAACACGTTCCAGAGCTGCGGCAATTCGTCGATGCTGGTTTTGCGCAAAAATTTTCCGATCGGCGTCAGCCGCGGGTCGTTCTTTATTTTAAACACCGGCCCGTCCATCTCATTCTGCGCCCGCAGTTTCTCGACCATTTTTTCCGCATCGCGGACCATCGTGCGGAACTTATAGAGCGTAAAACGCCGGCCGTTGATGCCGCAGCGCGTCTGTTTAAAAAACGCCGGCCCCTCCGAAGTCAATTTCACCGCCGCGGCCACAACGATAAACAGCGGCAGCAATACAATCAATGCTCCCGCCGAGAGTACGATATCGATCACACGCTTTAAAAATAATTGCCAGAGTTTATTCGAAGTACTCTCAAAGGTCAGCAGCGGATAATTTCCCAGCGCCGTTTGCACCGTGCGCGCCAGTTTCAATTCAAAAAAATCACAGGCCATGCTCACCCGCACGCCGCTGGTTTCCAAAAAATGAATCGCCGGCTCCAGATTTTGCAGCCAGCCCCGCGGCACGATAAAAATAATGTCGTCGACGACGTTATTCTGAATAATATCCGGGATATTTTCCAGATTGCCGATAACCGGAATACCCTGGATTTTCTGGCCGACGAGATTTTTATCCGCCTCGATAATACCGCTGATCTGAATTCCCCATTCCGCGTGTGAACGGCACATTTTGATAAACCGCTGCGCGCGCGCGCCGCTGCCGACGATGAGCAGATTCCGGTAATTATAGCCGCGGCTGCGCACAAATCGCAAGGCTACAATTACCGCCGTTTTTTCCACAGCCAGGAAAACGGCGGCAAACGAAAACGCCAGCATAATAAAAATACGGCTGACCGGCCATTTCAAAAGAAACAGCACTCCGGAAAAATAAATCAGGCTGAACAAAAAACCGCGGACGATTACGGAATATAATTGTTTAATGCCGCGTACCCGGAACGAGTCGTAAAATCCCAGCCAATATAAAATCGGCATGATGATCGCGACAAAAACCGCCAACATCCGCAAAGAAATCTCCGATTCTTCCAATCCGGCCATCACCGTAAAACGAAAATAATGGGCAAAATAAAAACCGGCGGCCAGGCAGGCCACATCCACCGCCATGGCGATCCGGCAAAAAACTTTCGAATGCTCTTTCAACATACGCGCGTTGCTTCCTCGGTTATGTATCCTGAAAATTTCACCAGGATGATGAATGATGCCGGTTAAAATACCGCGGTAATCCCTACGGAAATACGATTGCGCTCATAATTACGCGTTGCCGCACTGGCATTGCGGCGCGTGTAAATATAGGCCGCCAGCGCTTTAATATCCGTCATCAGCTCATATTCGCTGTCCAGGCGCAGTCCATAAAAAGACTCGGTTATCCCGGAAACGTCGAATTCCCCGTCGCCGTAAAAAACGTTTACCCCGGCGGCCAGCCACGAAGAAAATTCATGATTCAGGTTTCCGGAAAGCCGCCAGGCGTCGAATAAACTCGACGTATCTTTTTCGATCGTGGATTCTTTCTGCCAGGAAACAGCTGCCGTGGTCCGTTCGGTTAGCTCCTCCGTGGCCGTTAGACGATAAAAAAACGCCGCATCCGTCCGATTTTTATAATTAGTTTCGAACCAATGCGTACCGGTTGTCGCATCAAGCTTCAACGTCGGCGAATACTGGTAGCGGCTGCCCAACGCCACGGTTTTCTGGGTAATATCGCTGCCGCGGCTGTATACCCGATGCCCGATTTCAAAACCGACGGAACTCTGCCAACGCGGCGTCACGGCAAATAAAGCCGCCAGACGGCCGCGATTGAGATACGAATCCGTCAAATCCCGCCGCGATACGTCGTACCGCGCGTAACGATACTGGGCTTGCCCGCCAAAACGTTGAGTAAAAGCGTGATCAAGACGCGCCGAAAAATCGGTCTCATAATAAGCATACCGCGCCGGACGGCCGAAACTCTCCTCGAGGCTTCCCGGTTCTTCCGAATGAGTCAACGCGCCGCGCAACTGCAATTCCGTGCGCGCCGTCAGCTCTTCGGTAAACAATATATTAAATTTTTCTTCAGTATAATTCAAATGATTATAATCCGCATACAAGTAGTGAATCAATGCCGCCTCCGCGCTCAAAACGCCAGTTTTATATTCCTGTTTGGCGACCAAACCGGCGGCCAGCGAAGTAATAAAATCCTGTCCGGTATTCTGCCCGCTGGCAGTCACGTTATCATCGTAAGTTTGCCGCGCGGATGTTTTAAATTGCACATCCATCGCGGCAGATTGACCGGCGGCCAACACCGCCACGGCCACAACCGTACCAATTATTTGCGCTTCCGTGCACATCCGACTAAGATCCATACGACTACTTCCCTGCAGAAAAACTCACCGGCACCTATTCGAACGCATATCCATAAAACGGCTTTGAGAGGAAAACAGTGGAGTAGTATGCTCTGCCGAACTTATTATCAAATAAAAAATATATTAAATTAATTATAACATAACGTATTAAAAATACAAGATGTCGAACAACAAATAGTTACGTTAAAAAATCACGCAGCACTGTGAAAAAATACTTCCAGGGGATGGTTTGCGGGGGGGGCGCAACAAACCGCTGGCGCTCCTGGGAAATAGGATGGTCGAATTCTAAGCGATATGCCCAAAGCGCCGGTTGACTGAGCATATCCATGGGAGCTTCCCGGTTAGCGCCGGTTGGCATTCCATATCGACAATCTCCCCAGAGCGGATAGCCTATGGCGCTGAGTTGAGCACGAATTTGATGCGCGCGGCCGGTATGCAGGGTTACTTCTAAAAGGGACAGATTTTCTACCGTCCCGAGTACCCGGTAGGTGAGCCGGGAATACTTACTCCCCTCTGCCGCTTCGGTCAGAACCGAAACAGTATTTCTCCGCCAATTTTTAGCTAAATAATGTTCTACCATCCCCTGTTCCTTTTCCATAACTCCCTGCACAATAGCAAGATATATCTTATTCCATGTTTGCCCCCGCAACTGCGCGCACAAACGCGACGCGGCCTTTGAAGTGCGGGCAAACACCATCACACCGCCGACCGGACGGTCCAAGCGATGCACTAAGCCCAAAAATACATTTCCCGGTTTGTCATAGGTAACGCGCAGGTAATTTTTCAATTCCGTCAGGATATCCGGATCCTTGCTGATGTCCGACTGGGAAAGCATGCCGGCCGGCTTGATTACCACCAACAGATGATTATCTTCATAGAGAATGGACTGCGGCGAAAAAACGGCGACAGAATCAGCCATCGCGTTCCCATCGGCTGTAGATTCCGCACGGCACGACTATACCGGTACCAGTTACCGGCAGCGCGACTTCGCCGCAGGAAATTATTCCGGAGAGGTGTGTGCCCAACGTAGCCGCCAGCAAATTTTGCAGCACCAGCGGCGAATACCCGGCCGTATATCCGTTGATTAAAAAAAATAACGGCTGCGGCGTCAAAACCGCCCGGCACTGCTCCAGCAACGGCAGCAACATTTTTTCGATTTTCCAGGCCTGCCCCTGCGTTCCGCGGCCGTACGACGGCGGGTCCATGATGACCGCGTCATAACGGCTGCCCCGCCGTTCTTCGCGCCGTAAAAATTTCAAAACATCGTCGGCGATAAACCGCACCGCGCGGCTGTCCACCCCGCTTAACCGCGTATTTTCTTTCGCCCAGGCGACCATGCCCTTTGCCGCATCCACATGGCAAACCTGCGCGCCGGCAGCCGCAGCCGCCACCGTCGCCCCGCCGGTATAGGCAAACAAATTCAACACGCGCACGCCGCAGGCTGCCGCACGGATTTTCTCCTGCAGCCAATCCCAATTTGCCGCCTGCTCCGGAAACAAACCCATGTGTTTAAAATCCGTGGGGCGGATATAAAAACGCAAGGGGCCGCGCGCGATTGACCAGCGCTCCGGCAAAGCGCCGCGATTTTCCCAATGGCCGCCGCCGGAACTGCTGCGCACATAGCGCGCGTGCGCTTGTCCCCATACGGACGCCGATTTTGCCGCCGGCCATAAAATTTGCGGGTCAGGCCTGACCACCCGCCACGCGCCCCAGCGTTCCAGCCGCTGCCCGGCGCCGGCATCGATCAGCTCATACTCCTGCCATCCCCCGGCCACCACCAGCGCCGGAGAAACGGGTTGCCTTACTTTTCCCATCTGCGCTCGCTATTGCGGCGTTCCTTAGCGCGAAACGCCGTTTCCAGGTCAATATTAAAGTAATTCGCCAGATCGCATAAATAACTCAGGACATCGGCAAACTCCTCCGCCAATGTTTCCGGGGCCGGAGATTGGCCGCCCTGTTCCCGGTACAGGCCGGCCTGCCGGCGTATCGCCTTAACCAGTTCGCCGTACTCTTCAGTCATCAAGAGAATTTTTTCCAAATAACCGTCTTTATCCCAGCCGCGTTCGCGGCAGATGTCGCGCACATAGCGTTGTATATCCGATAATGAAGGATGTTCCGGAACTTGAGCCATGGTGGTATTATACAGAATCGGCAGCGGTTTGCGAAGCAAAAATGCGCACCAGTGGCTATGCGCGCTGTGCGGGCCGCGGGACAGCTTCCCGGCCGGAATCACCGGCGGCAGCGCGGATCCTCCGCGCGTACCCTATCAAACCGGCGGTCGCGCCGACAAACAACAAATAATAAACGGCAACACCCGCCGTATTCACACTCACCGGATACCAATACGCGCCGGGAATTTCGGCCAACGCCGCGCTTATCCGATAAATGCCGGCCGCGAATAACTCCACACTGCGCCCGATCGGCTCAGCTAAAAACGGCACGCCGCCGGCCATCAACAGAACAACCCCACCGACCGTTATCGCCGTAACCAGCGCGCCGATGAACAAATTCGCCGCGACGGACACCGGCGTGACCATGTAAAAATAATACGCGACCAGGCCCGCCGTGCCCAACCATGCCGACAAAGACAGCGAAACACTTTCCCAAATACCGCGGCGCCAGCCGGCCCGGCGCCATACCTCCGGCATCAACCGGTTCAACGGCGGCGTGAGCATAAACATCGACAAAACGCTCAAAAAAGACAACTGGAAGCCAATATCGAACAACTGCTCCGGCGCGTGCAGCAGAATCAGCAACGCCGCCAAGCCCAAGCCGCTGAGCGGATCATACTCGCGAAAAAACACAAAACTCAATAAAAAAATACCGGCCATAATGCCGGCGCGCACCACCGAAGGAGTCGCGCCGGTCAGCATACAGTACAAACCAATTCCCGCCAAGGTCAGGACAAACCGCATGCGGTAGGGAAGAAAAAAAAGCTTCACCACCGTAAATATTACCACGGCGATCACCCCGACGTTAAAACCGGATACCGCCAGAATATGCACCGTCCCGGTTCGCTGCAGCGTCTCGGTGACAAAATCCGGCATGTCCGTGCGCACCCCCAGCACCATTGCCCCGACCATCGCTGCGGCGGCGGGAGAACAATAACGGTTGATTAACGACTGCCAGCCCGCCCGGCGGCGGTACATCCAGGCGGCAAGCCCGCCGCCGGAATCCAGGCAACGAACCTGCCCCTCGCGGCCTATCGACAGCACCGCGTAAATCCCTTTCCGGCGCAACACTTCCCGATACGTGCGGTTCTTGGAAACCAGAAAGGAGGCGGGCTGAAATAATTTTCCGCGGATACGCACCATCTGCCCGCTGCCCAGCTGATTTTTCTGAAAATCCCAGACCAGAATATCGCCCCGCAGCGGCCGCGACGCTCCCTGCTCCCCCTGAACAGCGCTGGCGCGCAGGACAAAAACATTTTTCTTTCCGCGCTCTTGCGGCGGATCGAGCACATATCCGCGTATATCCGCGCGATTGCCCGCGGTCCTGGCCAGATGAGCCACATGCTGCGGCGGCAAATCCTGCGCATTCAGGGCGGTCGCGATCCCCAGCCAATACATACTTCCGGCTACCGCCGTGCAAAACAGCAGCGGCCGTTCAACGACAAAAACGGCCGTAATCAAAAAAACCGCGCACCATATCAAAGCCGCCGACAGTGAAAAATCAATCCCCGCAGCCGCCGCAATCCCCAATATAAAAAAAACGCACACCCACGGCACCGGCCGCAGCAACAATTCCCTCACTGCCCCCTGCGCGATCGACAATTTCTCCATTTCTGCTGCGTCTGCCGTATTTTTCCCCACTATTGACTGCCACCGCTCTATATACAGTCGCCTATCGAGCATACTATATCGAACGATTTAACCTGTCAACTATTCGCCAAAATCCCATCGCCAGCGGCGGCCATACCGGAGCCATCCAAACACAACCTATTGACAAAATCACACCTGCCGCATTCAGATGATCTTAAAAATTACTTAACCGAATGCTCACCCTAAGGATGAACCGCGTGCAAAGCATAAGTCAATCGAACCCAGACCATTATGCGTGGGTACTTGTCGCAAAAGGAATCGGTATTTTATTTGTTGTAATTGAACATTTTTATCCGGAAGGATCGCCAGCTTACTGGGTTGGGCTGCGCAATAGTATTTACACTTTCCACATGCCCTTATTTTTTATCCTATCGGGGTATCTTTACACGCGCAACAAGTATTCCTACCGTGAATTATTAAAAAATAAAGTGCGCAGGTTGCTCTATCCGTTTATTTCAATCGCCGGATCGTTTTTTTTGATTAAATATTTAGCTGGTCAACTATTCCGCCTCGAACACGGAGTCCATTGGGGAAGCCTTTATGCACTTTTTACCGATCCAGTTACGTCATATATGCCGTTGCTGTGGTTTGTCCACACATTGTTTATCATATTTGCACTGTATCCGCTGGCCAACCGTTTTCTCAACAACGGGCTCCTTCTGCTTATCCTGATCGCGGTTAACGTCTTGTTGGGAGATCACCCCTTCCCGCTCGACAAAGTGTTGATTCATTTGCCTTTTTTTATTTTTGGTGTGCTGTTGAGAGAAAATCACGCATTGTCAAAAATAACAATATATTTTCACAGCTATTGCTTGCCTGCCTATCTGACTATTTTTGTTTTGGGTTTATTTGCACGAGAACTATTTTCTGATACCGCACTGTTTGCATATCCGATCCGTTTTCTGCTCAGGGTTAGCGGTTCGTTGTTTATCATTAATCTCAGCGCGATGCTTACTCGCTCCCAGAAATTCTCCGCGGTGTTACAACATATCGGATACTATTCAATGTCCATATATCTGTTTC
>JAMWCB010000004.1 GCA_023819605.1 Candidatus Omnitrophota bacterium | reverse complement strand
CTGCCGCCAGTCCTGGAATAGCTCAAAAAAAATGTATACGCAGGACGTGTTGCGCACGGTGGCGGTCGACGCGGTAAGCGCGTTGACGAGTATCGATATGCGCATCGACCGTTTCGGCAACGCGTTTGTCGCCTGGACGAATGCCGCCGATGACGGACGGGTCAGTTTATGCGGCGCGTCCTACCGGAATTATTCCTTTGTGCCGCTGGGACAATTTTCCTTGCCGGGAAGAGCCGGCCGGCGGACGGACGCGTCTCTGGCTATCGACGGAGTCAGCGCGCATTATTATGTCACCTGGACGGAGGAAAATGAGGAAGGCCGGCGGATATATTTTTGCCGGAATACTATTCCGATGGCAGGCACGGAAGAATCTAAGATTATGTATGCAAGCAGCGGCGGTGTGTTGAAAACAACGCAGCCGGATATTGCCGGCGCGGCCATCGAAGTGCCGGCTGAGGCGATTGTGACGCCGAAAAAAATTAGTGTTTCACGTGTGGTTTTCCCGCCGGAATCGGCGCATTCGGTGTGTATGGTCGGCAATGCGGTTGATTTTGGCCCCGGCGGATTATTATTTAAAAAAGAGGTTACGCTTAAGTTGCCCTGTCGGCCGGAAGATATTGCCGCTGCGGGTATTGAAGATTTGTCTGTGCTGCGGCCGTATTATTTTAATCTTGCAACGATGCAGTGGGAAGAGATGTCCGGCGGCGTGTTGCTCAGCGCCGACGGGGTGTTGGCGGTGCCCACGCGCCATCTTTCAATGTACATGGTTGGCGCGCCGGTCGGTTTAAGTGAGACGCCGGTTCGGCAACCTTCGCCGCCTGACGCCGCGCCGCCGACGGCTGGACCAACATCAAATCCGGCGGATTCCGAGACGCAATCATCGTCGGCGCGCTATAGTTGTTTTATTGCAACCGCCGCGTATGGGACCGCGTTGGCGCCGCAAGTACGGATATTGTGCCGTTTTCGGGATGAATGGCTTTTGAAGCGCGCATGGGGCAAGGTGATAGTCGGGATTTATTATCGCTGGAGTCCCGCCGTGGCGCGGCAAATTGAACGGCAGGCGGTTTTGGCTGCGGTTACGCGCATTTTTCTTAATCCGTTGGTTTTTATTGCCAGGAATTGTGCGGGTGAGTGATAAATTTTTCTGCAGGGCAACCTTGTTTTTTATTTTTTTTATGGTATCCTTATTTTTAAGCACTAAGAAAATAAATTTAAAAAATAATTTCTAATTTAATGATTAATAAAAACGACAGAGTTAGCGCATTGTACAGTTAATGTTTAATTAAATGTACATTTTTTATGCGAGAAAGTTATAAATCTGTGAATATAGGATGCTTCCCGAATTAATAAAAAAATCGTAACGCATATAAATATAATATATTATAAAAAATATAGTAATATTTATTGTAGTATTTTTAATTGTGGAACATAAATTGCTTTATTTTTAGCCTATTCTAAAGAGGTGATTGCAATGAGAAAAAAAATAAATGAATTGGCGCGGGTTCATTGGGCATTTTTGGTGACGTCTCTGAGCGCTTTACTTTTTTTGTTAGTTCCCATGGTCATGGCGATGTCATTTGGTCAAGTTGCGGTAATTAAACCGTATAGTGTTGTTGCCGGACTTTTTTTCGCAATCAGCGCTTTATTTGTGCGCCTGCGGACAATGTGTTTTGCGCAGGTAAAGCGGTTTTTTGATATTATGGTTTCTTTATCGGTGTTAGCGATTTTTTCACCGGTTGTTGCGGTTTGCGCGTTGCTCGTTAAAATTTTGTCCCCGGATGGACCGGTTGTGTACCGGCAGCGCAGGGTCGGCGTTCATGGGCGGCAATTTACTATTTATAAGCTGCGCAGTATGCGCGCTGATGCGGAAAAGGCTTCCGGCGCGGTATGGGCGAACGCGGAAAAAGATCCGCGGGTGATTCCGTTTATCGGCGAGTTTCTGCGTAAATCTCATATTGATGAAATTCCGCAATTTGTGAATGTGCTGCAGGGGCAGATGAGCGTGGTCGGGCCGCGGCCGGAACGGCCGGAGTTTGTGGAAAAATTGAAGGCGGTGATACCGGATTATGAGAAGCGTTTGAATGTGAAGCCGGGTATTACGGGCTTGGCGCAAGTGCGGCACCGTTACGACAAAACTTTGGCGGATGTGCGGAAAAAAGTTAAACTCGATTTGCTCTATATCAGAAATGCCTGTTTGATGACCGAATTGCGGATTTTGTTTTTGACGCTTATTGTGGTCGTGAAGGGCAAAGAGGTTGCCAGCCGTAGAAAGATGCGTCAACGCATGGCGGCTTAGTGAGCGATTACAGAAGGAAGATTGGGGGAATGCGTCAACTGTTGGTGGTGAATCTTTCTTCTTTTATGTAAAATTCTGAATGAAAGGAGGTGAGTTATGAAAAAATTCATGCAAGCTATTTTTATGGGGGTTGCGGTTGTAGGTACAGCCTCTTTCGTGATTGCCGCGCCATTAACTCTGGTCGATGTTACAACGTTTGGTGCCACAGGTACAAATGCGCCGGAGGATTTGATTGCCTATGGAGGAACTTCGGTTAACTATTTGAGCGGTTGGGGAGATTTCGTCGCATGGCAGCATCAGTTTCAATTTATTCCGGCGGCAGAACAGGTTCTTGGCGGTTCTTTGACGGTAACATTGCGTGACGATGAAAGAGATACGCTTCGGCCATCTACATGGGAATTTGCGTTTGGATATGCAGAAGATGGAACGTGGGCTTTAGGTGAGGTGGATTCTGCCCAGTATAGTTATAATGTTAATGCGCAATTGTTAGCCGATGGTCGTTTTGCTGTAAAAATTGTGTCTTTGGGCGGTGATTTTTTTATCGATAAATCTGAACTGCACGTTACCTATAATCCAGTTGATTCTTCGACGGGAAGTCCAGTTCCCGAACCGGCATCCATGTTGTTGCTTGGTCCGGCGTTGCTGGGGTTGCTTGGTTTGAAACGAAAGAAATAAGGCAGTTTCGAAGGTTAAAAGTACCACTCAGCTGAGTTTCTTTTAAAAATAACGGCTCCGATGTTTCTCGTGCGGAGCCGTTATTTTTTTCTGTTGCCGCCGATGAAGCGAAGAACGAGGGTTTCTTGACATGCAATGTTCGCCATGGTATAGTTAAAATCAACAATTGTTTATTTTTTTCAACACTTTTCCTTTGTAAATTTTGAGTAGGGGGTGTTTAGCTCTTTTCATAAGATAGGAGCGCAGCGAAAAAGAACGGGGGGATATGAAAAACGAACAAATTTCAGGATGGGCCTTGTTTCGCCAGTCGTGGGGTGGGGCATTGGAACTTATGGCGCTGAAGCGCCGGATTTTTTTGCCGTTTGGAATTATTGCGGCTATTGAGTTGCTCGGAATTTTGGCTTTATTTCTTCTTATTCAGCCGCCGTGGGTAAAATACGTGCAGCCGCTGGTTGCGCGTTTTTGGGGCCCGGCGTTTTTGCATTACCCCTTGAATTTGATTTTGTTAATGCGGCTGTGGTATTATTTTCAGATTTTTGTCGCCGCAGTGCTCGGAACGTATATGAGCGCGTTGGTGATGAAAGCCGCGGAAGTTTTTTGGCAGACAAAGCAAATAGTTCTGCGGCAATTGATCCTGCCGCTGTTGCGCTATTATGTCGGGGTTTTATTGATCGGGTTGATCGTTATCGGGCTGGTGCAATGGCTCGGCGGTATCGAGGAAAAAATACTCGGAAAAATTTTGCGCAAAGGCGCTGATTTTTTAGGTATTGCCCGCAAAGATTGGCTGCTGGTGTTTGCGGTGCTGGGGATCGGCACAGCGGGTTTTGTGCAGGCGGTGTTCGCCTATGTTCAGCCGTTATTTCTTCTCAAGAATAAAAATATCCTCAGCGCTTTCGTCATAAATTTTAGATATTTTTTTAAAAATTGGCTGCCGATTACCGCGTTGATGTTGCTGCCGCTGCTGTTTTATCTGCCGTTCGCCATGGCCCGGGCGCGGATTCTGGATGTGATGCAGGCCGCGGCGCCGGAAATAGTTTTTGTGTTGTTATTAGGCAGTGTTTTGTATTCGTGGGTACTGAATACTTTTTTGACGGTAGCGGTGACCCGGATGTATTTATTGCTCGAGGGGGATGAAAGGGGCGCAGGACAGCGATGAAACAGCATGTACGAGCGGCGATAACCGTGATCCTGGGAATGACGGTATGCGGCTGCGGCGATCAGTATATCAATGAGCGGTTGCTCTGGATGGCCGATCGCGCGGCAAAGCCGGTTTTGGCGCGGGAAGCGTCCGGCCCGTCATATTTGACCAATCGCGCGGTGGCTCTCTATGAAAAAGTTATTGAGCGGGATAAGCAATCGCGCTATGCGTTGGACGCGCGTCTGAAAATCGGCAAATTATATTTGAAGGCGCAGGAATATGAACGGGCGCGGCGGATATATGACGATGTCGTTGCCGTCTATCCGGACAACAAAGAAGCGCAGGCAGTCGCTTTGTTTGAAAAAGCCGTTGTTTACGAAGAGCAGGGGCAGTGGGCGCAGGCCTTGATTGTGTTTAATGAAATCTTACAGAATTATGATCAAACCCTGCGCAGTTTTACCGTGCCGCAGTATATTGCGCAATATTATGTGCGGCAGAAAGATGAACCGTCGGCGAAAAAAGCGTATGCGCTGGCGGTTGATTACTATGAAAAAATCATCGGCAAGTATCCGAATTCAAAAGCGGCGATGACCGCGGAAAATTTTATTATTCGTATTTATATGGACTTGGATAAGCCGGCGGAGGCGGTTGCCCGTTTGGAAAAAATCGGGCAAACGTATCGGCTGGGGCCGGACGCCTTGCTCGTATTGGCCGGGCTGTACCAGGAAAAATTACACAATACGGAAAAGGCGCGGCAGACGTATCAGACGCTGGTTCAAAGTTATCCGGAAACACCTGCCGCGCGCGCCGCGCAGAAAAAGTTGGGAAACAATGAAGCGGGAGCAGGGCAATAACGTGAAACCGCGCATGCAGGGATTTCTTCAGGCGCTTATCGGGCATTGTCTTGATACCGTGGAAGGCGATACCGGTTCGATTTTGCTCTTCGACCGCGCTGCCGGAAATTACGTCGTGCGCGTTGCCAGGGGGCCGGATGCGGCCGCCGTGGTCGGCGCGCGGGTCGGCGCCGGCGAGGGCATAGCGGGGCGCGTGGCGCAAAGCGGCCGGCCGCTTTTAGTCGAAGATATCCGCGGCCATGTGGGGTTCGCGCCGCGGCCGTCGACGGAGCGCTATCGCGGCAGGTCATTTATCTGTATGCCGGTCGACGCGCAGGGACAGACAGCCGCCGTAATCAATGTAACCGGTAAAAAAGATAACCGGCCGTTTTCTCAGCAGGATATGCAGTTTTTGAAGGGGGTGGCCGCGGCATTGGCTCAGACGATTGAAACGGCCTGGCATGCGGAGCACGTGGAACGGCAGTTGGACAGCTTTAAAAATTCTACCGCGGTAACTCGGTTTACTTCGGCCATCGCACACGAATTGAATAATCCGTTGGACGGGATTATTCGCTACGTGCAATTGTCGCTGCGCCAGGCCGCCGACGGCACGCCGCTGAAGGAATATCTTTTGGAAGCGCAGTCAGGCCTGCGGCGCATGGCGGTGACGTTGCGGTCTATGCTGGAATTTTCTTTTGCCGGCGACCGGCACTACAGCCCGCTGGAGCGTCAAATGGTCTGCGTTAGTGATTTGCTCCGGCGGGAAGTCGGTTTTTGGCGGGAATTGGGGAAGGAGCACCGTATTGAATTACAGACTGATCTGGCGGCGGATTTGCCGCTGCTGCCGGATTATGGCCTGGGGCAGGTTTTTTCCAATCTGATTAAGAATGCGTTTGAAGCGATGGGATCGGACGGTTCGTTGAAAATCGCCAGTTTTTTCCGGGCCGAGCAGATATGGATTGAAATCGCGGACAGCGGGCCGGGAGTGGCGGATCCTGTGCAGGAGAAAATTTTTGAGCCGTTTTTTTCCACAAAGCATTCCGGAACCGGCTTAGGATTGGCGATCGTCAAGGAAATAATCGATGCGTATCAGGGGGTAATTTCCGTGGAAAACAGCCCGGCGCGCGGCGCGATATTTTGCCTGCGCCTGCCGGTGCGAGGAGCGTAATGGCGGCGACTATTTTGATTGTCGATGATGAACGCTTGACGCGTGTTTCGCTGCAGGAGTTACTGCGCGGCGACGGCCACCGCGTTTTGGCCGCCGAAGACGGTTTGTCCGCGCTGGGTATCGCGCAGCAGGAAACGGTGGATATCGTGCTCAGCGACATGAAAATGCCGCATCTCAACGGGTTGGAGCTGTTGCGGGAAATAAAACGGCGGGCGCCGGCGATCGAAGTAGTCATGATGAGCGCTTACGGCGAAATCGAAAGCGCCGTGGAAGCGATGAAGCTGGGAGCGTTCGATTTTATTACCAAGCCGTTTGACGATAACCAGTTGCGGGTGTTGATCGGACGGATCATCGATAAAATCCAAAATCGCGGCGGCGCCGCTGATGCCGGGATGCTGCTAAAAACCAAAAATGTTCAACAGTTTTATAACATCGTCGGCGGCAATGAAAAAATGCAGCGTATTTACGCGATGATCGAAACCGTGGCGGATTCGCCCTCGACGGTTTTGATTTACGGAGAGAGCGGCACCGGCAAAAAAATGATCGCGCAGGCCATCCATCAGGCGGATACCCGGCGCCGGGAAAAACCCTTTATCGAAGTCAGCTGCGGCGCGTTGCCGGAAACGCTGTTGGAAAGCGAGTTGTTCGGGCATGTCAAAGGTTCGTTTACCGGCGCGATCAAAGACCGCATCGGGCGGTTTGAATTGGCCGATGCGGGTACGATTTTTCTCGATGAAATAGACACGTGTTCTCCGGCGCTGCAGGTTAAACTGCTGCGGGTGCTGCAGGAGGGAGAATTCGAACGCGTCGGCGAGGGCCGCACCCGCACTTCTTCCGCGCGGGTTATTGCCGCGACTAATCAAAACCTGGAAGAATTGGTGCGGCGAAAAAGCTTTCGGGACGACCTCTATTGGCGGTTGAATGTGATTACGATGCAATTGCCGCCGTTGCGTGAACGGTTGGACGATTTAGAGTTGTTGATAACCTCGTTCCTGCAACGGTATAACCTGATTCGCCTGCAGATGAAAAAGAGCGCGATTATCGAAGGAATTAGCGACGATACACTGCAGGCCATGCGCGAATATTCCTGGCCGGGAAATGTGCGTGAATTGGAGAATGCTATCGAACGCGCCTGTATTTTGGTCAAAGCTAACATTATTCGTCTGAAGGATTTGCCGGATCAGATCGCGCATTCCCGGCAAAACGGCAAAGGCAGCCCGGCTTATGAAAAAAGTACCTTTACGCTCAAAGATGCCCTGCGCCATCCGGAGCGGGATATCGTCTTGCGCGCGTTGGAGCAGGCCAACTGGAATTGTACGAAAACTGCGGCCTATCTGGGGGTAAACCGGACAACTTTGTATAATAAAATGAAATTGTATGGGATTAAGCGAGGCCGGCCGGAGCGCACGATGGAGCAGGTTCCGGCAAGCGGCGCGTAGGAACCGGGCGCGGCAGGCCGGCAAAAATACCTTGCTTTTTATACAAAGATATAGTATGGTAGCGGTTGTTACATATTGAGTTCAAAGAGGTTCGGGGCGTGGCGCAGTTTGGCTAGCGCGCTTGAATGGGGTTCAAGAGGTCGGTGGTTCAAGTCCACTCGCCCCGATTTTTTTTCGAATGCCGGGAATAAGCTCCGGCCAGAAAGACGCGAGCATGGATGCGGACAATGTGTTTTATTATGATTATCAACGCGGCGAAAAGCGGCGTTTCTTGCGCGTTAAATCGCATTATGTGATCAATTATTACGTATATCCCGGGCATGAGCACCGCAGCGATTCCAGCATCACGCAGGATATCAGCGTCGGGGGGATTTGTTTCGCGACCGATAAGCATTATCCGCCGGGCACGCTGCTGCATATTACGCTGCGGATTCTTAAGTTGGAGCATCCGTTGGTTTTTGTCGGAGAGGTCGTTTATGTGCGCAAAGAAGCGCGGAAATCATTTTCGTTCGATATCGGTGTCAAATTTGTGGAAGCGTCGGAACACGATTTGTATGTGATGGAAAATATAATCCGGGATGAACAGAGGCCGCATGAGAAGCGTTAATGTCGCATTGATCGGAGCCGGCACGGTCGGCAGCGGTGTGATCGATTTTTTCGCGCGCCGGAACGGCCGATTTTCTCCGGTGCCCGGGTTGGAAATCATTCTGCAGGCGGTCTGCGACAAAAGCGAGGCGGCGCTGAACGCCGCGGCTGCTTGCGGCTGCCGGGTTTTCGCTGATGCCCGCGCGGTGTTGGCGGATGAACGGATTCAGGTTGTCGTGGAATTGATCGGCGGCATCCATCCGGCCAAAGAGTTTATTTTGGAAGCGCTGCGCAGAAAAAAATTCGTGGTCACGGCCAATAAAGCTCTGCTTGCCGAACAGGGAGAAGAATTGTTCGCGGCTGCCCGGGAAAACGATGTGGATATTTTCTTCGAAGCCGCCGTCGGCGGCGGTATCCCGATCATTAAGCCGCTGCGGGAAGGCCTGCAGGTGAATATTTTCGACAGTGTCTATGGGATTGTCAACGGTACTTCCAATTATATCCTTTCGGAAATGGCGCAGCATGGGCGTGATTTTCAGCCGGTGCTGGCCGAAGCACAGAAGCGCGGGTACGCGGAGCAGGATCCCACCTTGGATATTGAAGGTATTGATGCGGCGCATAAGCTAACGGTTTTGGCCCGGTTGTGTTTCGGCCGGAAAATAAATTTTGCGGATGTGTATTATGAAGGGATCAGCCAATTAACCGCCGCGGATATCCGTTACGCGCACGATTTGGGATTTTGCGTGAAATTGCTGGCGATCGGCAAGGCGTCCGCCGGCGGCATCGAGCTGCGCGTGCATCCGACCTTGATACCGCAGGATCATCTGTTGGCGCATGTCCAAGGCGTGTTTAACGCGATTTTTTTGCACGGCGATAAAGTCGGCGATTTACTGTTTTATGGGCGCGGCGCCGGCAAAGAACCGACGGCCGGCGCGGTGATCGGCGATATTACCGACGCGGCGCGGCACGCGGATTCATCTGCCGGAGGCCGTTTATGGGGAGTGCAGCCCGCAGCGGATACGGCGGCGATCCGTCCGGTTTCCGATCTGGAAATGAAGTATTACATTCGTTTTTCCGCCGCGGACGAGCCGGGTGTTTTGTCGCGCGTGGCGCATATTCTTGGTTCTTTAGGCATCAGTATTCACAGTGTGCTGCAAAAAGCAAGCCCGGAAAACAACGCGGTGCCGATCGTGATGATGACGCATACGGCAAAAGAAAAAAATATGGCGCAGGCATTGCGGGAAATCGATACCTTGCCTGTTATTAAAACAAAAACCGTTTCGATACGGGTGGAAAATTTATGAGGGGGCGATGAATATGCGCTGGCCGGGGATTATTGAAACATACCGTGATTTTTTGCCGGTGACGGAAACGACGCCGGTGGTCAGTTTGCAGGAGGGGGCGACTCCTTTGGTGCCGGCGCCGTTATTGGCCGAGAAAATCGCGGGAAATCTTTCGCTCTTTTTAAAGTATGAAGGGTTAAATCCCACCGGCTCATTCAAAGACCGCGGTATGACCTTGGCGATTACCAAAGCAAAAGAATCCGGGGCAAAGGCGGTGATGTGCGCATCGACCGGCAATACGTCGGCCGCGGCGGCCGCGTACAGCGCCCGCGCCGGTTTGCAGTGCATTGTTCTGCTGCCGAAGGGAGCGATCGCGCTGGGCAAGCTTGCCCAGGCGCTTATTCATGGCGCGCAGGTTATTGCCGTGGATGGTAATTTCGACCAGGCTTTGGCGATAGCCCGCGAGATTACCGCCGCCTATCCGGTGACGTTGGTTAATTCTATCAATCCGTTTCGCATCGAAGGGCAAAAAACCGCGGCGTTTGAGATATGCGACGATCTCGGCGCGGCGCCGGATTTTCTGGCTATTCCGGTCGGCAACGCCGGCAATATTACCGCGTACTGGAAGGGCTTTCAGGAATATAAGCAGCGGGGAAGATCCACGTCGTTGCCGCGTTTGCTTGGTTTTCAGGCGGCCGGGTCGGCGCCGATCGTCGAAGGGAAGATTATCGAGCATCCGAAGACGCTGGCTACAGCGATTAAAATCGGCAATCCGGCCAGTTGGAAAAGCGCGGAGACCGCTTTGCGCGAATCGAACGGCCAGATCGCTAAGGTCACCGACGACGAGATTATCGAGGCATATAAGTTGCTGGCTGCGGCGGAAGGAGTGTTTGCCGAGCCGGCGTCTGCCGCGTCCGTGGCCGGCGTGATCAAGCTTGGCCGCGCCGGTTTTTTTCAGGATATTGACGGGAACGTATCCGTGGTGTGCGTGTTGACCGGCCACGGGTTGAAAGATCCGGATCGGGCGATTCAATGCGTGCGGGAGCCGGTGGTGGTGCCGCCCTCCGTTGCGGCGGTGGTTAACGAATTGTGTTTGAGCTGAAGTATGAAAAAAAAATACGTTATTGTGGTCGCCGACGGCATGGCCGATTACCCGGTTGAAGAACTGGGGGGAAGAACTCCCTTGGAAGCCGCCCGCACGCCGGCGATGGATTCTATGGCGGCCAACGGTATGGTCGGCCGCGCGTCGTTTATCCCCGCGGGCATGGCGCCGGGCAGCGATGTGGCCAATATGGCGATTTTCGGGTATGATCCGCGCCGCTACTATGCCGGGCGGGGGCCGCTGGAGGCGGAGAATCTGGGCATCGAATTGCGTGCCGACGAAATTGCCTTTCGCTGTAATTTAATTACGGAAGAAAACGGCAATTTGGTCGATTACAGCGCCGGGCATATTTCCACGCGCGAGGCGAAAGTATTGGTTGATTTTTTGAATGCGACCTGCGCGGACGAAACCGTGCGGTTTTATCCCGGCGTCAGTTATCGGCATATCGCCGTCGTCCGCGGCAATTGCGAGGAACTGCTTAATCTGCAATGCGTTCCGCCGCATGATATCATCGGGAAAAGAATCAGCGAGCACCTTCCCCGCGCAAAAGGGAAAAAAGAAGAAAACTACGCGGCGTCTTTGATGGAAAAAACGCGCGCGCTGCTGGCCGGGCATGAAATTAACAGTGTGCGGGTTGATTTAAAAGAAAATCCCGCGAATATGATTTGGCTTTGGGGGCAGGGCAAAAAAGCGGTGTTGCCGTCCTTTGCCGAAAAATTCGGGCGGCAGGGATCAGTGATTTCGGCGGTGGATTTAATTAAAGGAATCGGCCGCGCGATCGGGTTGACGCCGTTGGACGTTCCCGGGATTACCGGTTATTATGACACGAATTACGAAGCGAAAGCCGAATACGCATTGGAAAGTTTAAAAAAGAATGATTTTGTGTTCATTCACGTCGAGGCGCCGGATGAAGCCGGGCATAACGGCGATACGCGCGCGAAAATTACCGCGATTGAAAATATCGACCGGCATATCGTGGCGAAAATTTGCGCGGCCTATTCGCGGGATGATATTCGTGTTCTGGCGTTGCCGGACCATCCGACTCCGGTATCATTGCGTACCCACACCGCCGATCCCGTTGGTTTTGTTCTCTACGGTTTTGGTATTGAACAGAACGGTTTTTCTGCGTATTCTGAGCGTACCGCGGCGGCAAGCCCTGTTTTTTATAAGAATGGTTTTGAACTGATCGATTATTTTTTTAATAATTACTAAAGTATATAAAATATTTTATAAACATTTCAATTACTTGACAAAAAATAGATCCTATGTTATAATTTAAACGAAAATGGAAAAAAGTGTTTTATTTCCATATTATATATTCTGTTATTTACAATTTTAAACTAAATGTAAGGAGGTGGGAATAAACGAGAAAAATTTGTTTTAAGGGGCAGTGAGAAAGGAAATGCCATCATTTATTTCATTTATTTTTTATTTCATTGCCCCTCTTCGGTTCCTTAACGATACTTTTTCAAACAAAGAGGAGGTTGCAATGAAAAAGGTTAACTTTTATGTTAACTATCTGGTTTTATTCTTTTTTAGTTTATCTTTAATTTGCCCAGTAGGTTTAGTCGCTCAGACCAATCCTTACGATTACTATCAAGATCCAAACCTTATCGATCCGCTAACTCAGACGAAAATTAGCACTCAGAGCACATCTGCGGATTTAAATCAGCAGATTGCGCCGCCGCCGGTTATCATTACGTCAAGCAACGGCGATGTGTATCTCCTCCAGGGCGATGGTGTTAAAGCTAAAATGAGCGTCGACCAGCAGGGTACAAGCTGGACGAGTTACTATTTGGAAGGTTCTGAGCGCACGATGGTTAACGAATTTGGCGAGACCCTCCAATTCCAGTACGATCAGAACGGCCAGGTTGTCAATGTGGTGAACAGCAATGGCGTGGTGCAGGATACTTCTTTATATAATCTCGGGAATTTGGTAACAACTACCGGCCAGGGCACCGTTACCTACCAATATGACGATCAAAATAGATTAGCCTCCTCCACCGACCAGTGGGGAAATGTAACGCATTATACGAACGGCAAAGCATCCTATGTTACCGATTCTACCGGCAATGAAATTGGCCGCTATGCGTATAATAACGACGGCACGATGCAATCCTATACGGACAATTACGGCAATGTCACGGAATTTCAGATGGAAAAGCCGAATTTAACGCGGAACGCGCAGGGCACCGTGACAAAAGTATATCAGTATGACGTCGATGGTCATTTGATGGCAGTTAATAATATTACCGATGGAACGACCACAAATGTCCAGGAAGGATATTATACTACGATTACGCGCACCGATACGGAAACGGGTGAGCCGGTGGTTACCGGTGTCTATAATTTCGATACCGATAATCGGGTTTCTTCGTTGGTGGAAATTGCGGCGAACGGCGTGGTGACCGGATGGACGGAATTCGATAAATCCGGCCGCGTGGTGGCGGCATACAATGCCGAAGGTATGAAAGTGCAAGTTTATAATTATAATACCAACGGATTTCTTGAAAATACCGTATCGCTGGGAGCGATTGACCTTACCACCGGAAATCAGGCGCAATTGAGCGTGACGTATTTTGATCGGCAAGGCCGTCCGAACGAAGTATGGCAGATCGGCGACGGCGGCAATATGGTGAAAATTCAGGAATATGAATATAAAGCCAACGGCTTGCTGGATAGAACGTTTTCTCTGGGTATCGAACGCGATGACGCCGGCAATGCCATCGTCGATTCGGCGACTAATCAATTGGTTTACGTGCGAACTTCCGTTACGACGTATGATAAACTCGGCCGTCCGGACGCGGTGTATAATCTGGTGCGGGACAACGAAGGTAATGCGGTAACGGACACCTCCACCGGCGAACAGGTTAAAGAATTATCGCAAAAATATTTATATACATCAAAAGGGTTTATGTCCTCGACGATGTCCTACGGCGCGAATGCGAAACTGACCGGACGCACGGAATTTAATCAGTTCAGCCGTCCGGAGCTTTCTTACAACGCGCAGGGATCGGTTACGCAGACCTATCAGTACGGCAATGACGGTTTCTTAAAAGCGACGACCAGCTTGGGCGAAGGCGGCGTGACAACCGGAACGACGGTTTATAACGCGAAGGGCCGCCCCACGGATGTGTTTAACCACGCCGGCAGTTTGGTGCAGTCGTACGATTACGATCAATACGGTTTATTGGTGAGAAGTTACAGTATCGGCCGCGCGAGCGATATCGGCGGCGGGAATACGATGGTTGTGGCTACGCAGGCAGACCGGGACGCCGTGGCCAGTGAATGGGATCCGGCGTGGGGCACCCGTTATGCGAACGATTTGGCGGCGCTGGTCGATCCGCAAACCGGTAATTTATCGTCGGCTGATTTGATTTCCGCGGCGTGGGCTGCGTTGAACGGCGGCGATACGGACAAGGCGCAGTTTTTCGCCATGACCACGATTCGTTTGTTTTCCGGCGACGCGTCTGCGCAGCAGGAAAATCCGTCGGCGAACGTCGCGGAAAATTGGGCGTTGAACGACGTCGCGGTCGGTTATTTCATCATGGGGGCGACAAACAGCGGCGCGACGCAGACAAGCGCGTATAAAGTGGTGGCATCCGATTATTCGAATGCGCAAGCGCAATCGCGCACCGGAACATGGGAGTCCGTGGCGGCATGGGCTACGGATAATTTGGCCGGAGCCGGTGTGCAATCCGGTGTGGTAACCGGTTTTACGCAGTTCGGCGGCGATTCTCGTCCTATGGCCTCGTATTCGATTTACAACGGTGAAACCGTTAAAGTTCAGGATTACGATTATTCCTATGAGGCAACGGTTAAAACTGCCGACGGCGGAACGGCGACGGTGACGAAATATTCTTCGTTTGTGCGCAGCACGATCAATTACGGCGGTTTTGTGAACGGACAGCAAGTGGTTACCGGCCGTACGACTTTTGACGATTTGGGGCGGCAAAAACAGTCGTTCAATGAAGAAGGAAATTTGGTTCAAAGTTATAATTATTCTCGCGGCGGCTTCCTGGCGTCGACTAATTCCTACGGTAAGAACAAAACGCTTACCGGAACGACGGTGTTCAATGCCTATAGCCAACCGGTGGCCAGTTTCAATTATACGAACCGGGGTAATTTGCCGGCGAATTTCCTGACGTCAACGCAGGGTTTGACGGAAGCTGATTTGCAGAATACCGCGATACAGCCGTTCTTGGGTGGGCTTACCCAGACATTTGAATATGGCGCGGACGGATTTTTGAATGTCAGCAAAAACTGGGGCGAAGCTTCGGTTACGATGGTTGATCCAAACAATTCGGGCAGAGCGACGTTGGCGCTGTATACTCCGACCTATACCGGATATACCACCTATGACGCTTCCGGTAAAACGAACCAGTCGTTTAATCAGGAAGGAACCCTGGTGCAGTCCTACGCGTACGACCGGTATGGGTTTATGGACAGATCGATATCGCACGGTATCCTGACGAATCAGCAGGGTGTGCCGGTAGCCGCGGACGGATTTACGCCGTTGGCCGATGGCGCGGCCCCGATTTCTATCGTTACCGGTGAAACGGTTTTTGACGCGTATCAGCGTCCGACGGAAACGTACCAGGTTTATAATGACGGCACGCACGGCGAGCAGCGTGCGATGGTGCAGAATTATGTGTATGAGGGCGGTTTTTTAACCCGGACGAATAATTTCGGCAATAATCAGTCGGCCTCCGGTTATACCACGTTCGATAATTACGGCCGTCAACAGACATCGTATAACGAAGCAGGGGCGAAAGTATCCGGTTATACGTATTCCCGCCAGGGATTTCTCGCGGAGTCTTCGAATTACGGTTTAGGCGGAACATTTTTAGGCAAAACCGTGTTTACGAAAGACGGCCGTCCGGATGCGGCGTATAATATGACCGGCGCGAAGACGTCTACGTTTACGTATAATAATTACGGTTTCTTGGCGTCGAGCGACAGCTACGGCCAGGACCAAACCTTTACCGGCAGGACGTTATTTGACGGATACGGAAAGTCGACGACCGTGCTTAATGATAAGGGGTTGGCGGTTTCCGCGTATGAATATACTCCGACCGGTTTTTTAACGAAGACGACCAGCCTTGCGTTCCAGGCAGATCTGAGCAGCGCGCAGACGGCGACTAATTTCGACGGACAGACACGCCAAGGGTATTATGTCGTTACCGGCTATACCTTGTTCGACGATAATTCCCGTCCGACCGAATCGTATCAGACATATTGGGATACACAGGCCGGCCCGGGAGCTTTGGTTCAGCGGTATAACTATACCGACGGTTTTGTGACGTCAACGCAGAATTTTGGGCAGGGCGGCGTGTTGGTCGGCACAACGACCTTTGATAAATATGGCCGTCAAAAAGAGAGCCTGAACGAATTCGGCGAAATGACCACCCGTTATGGGTATTCCAACCAGGGTTTTCTGACCAGTACGCAGAATTACGGCGCGCAGGGAACCTTAACCGGAGTAACGAAATTTAATGCCATCGGCCGTCCCACGGAAGCTACCAACCATCGCGGCGTGATGGTACAGTCGTTTACCTATGACGATTTCAGCGGCCAATTAAATGCCAGTACCAGCTATGGCGAACCGATCGTCGAGGGTAGCGGCACAACCAAAACGGTCACTCCGGTGGTTACCGGTACGACATCCTATGATGTGTTCGGCAAGGCGTTAAGCCAGACGAACGTCGAAGGCGTCAAGGTATCCGATTATGTGTATGACCAGAATGGTTTTATGCTCAGAACGAACAGCTATGGCGATATCATCACCGAATCCAACGGCAATACCTATCAGCCGCTCACCGGCTATACCACGTATGACGCGGCCAGCCGGCCGTTGGCGGCTTACAGTGTTTCCGAGCGAGGTGTGGAGACGAAAGTTCAGGAATTCATTTATAACACCAATGTCACGCATTCGATGGCGGATACCGCGCTGTTGGGAAATAACAATACCGGATTTCTCATGGAGACGATAAGCTACGGCGATAAAAACGCCCAGGGAGTGAATGTGGTTACCGGTTTTACTTCGTTTAATAAATATGGACAACAGGATGCGTCTTATAATGAATTAAATGAAATGACCGGTAAATTCATTTATTCCAATAACGGCTTTATGAAGGAATCGAATAACTACGGAGTAAACGGAACATTCTTAGGCAAGACGGTTTATGATAATCAGAGCCGTCCGAATGCCGCTTACAACGAACGTGGCGTTTTAACGCAGACCTTCCAGTATAATCAGAACGGCTTCCTGTCGTCCAGCACCTCCTACGGCGATTTCAACGCGAGTAAGCAGCAGGAAGCGACCGGGATCACTCGTTATAACGCGTATGGCCGCCAGACGGAAACACGCAATATGGAAGGCGCGGTCGTTTCCAGTTACGAATATAACGACGCGGGTTTTATGGTTCAGTCGAATAACTTGAGCTTCGTGGAAGGCATCGGGATAGCCGGGCAGCAGGATACGGTACAAGGCGCGGTGGGCAGCTATGTCGTGACCGGTTATACGAAATATAACGAGTATTCGCGTCCGACGGAAAGCTACACCCGCTATGATGCCGACGATAACGTGTATAATGCCGACGTGATCAACCATGATACCTTGACGCAGGTTTTCAATTATACCCGTGTTGACGCGGACGGGAATACGGTAGCGACCGGTTTTGTGACCGGAACGACCAGTTACACGCTGGCGCAGGGAACTACCGGACATCAGGAGATCGATGCCGCCGGCCAGACGGTGACCGTGGCTAATCAGATTGGGTCTGAAGTGGTGTACAGCGGACGCACCGATTACAATAAATACGGCCGCCCGGATATCAGCTACAATCAGTTGGGCGCTAAGGTTTCGCAGAACGTTTATTCGTCGACCGGGTTTATTCAGTCGACGATAAATTTCGGCGAAGGAGGCACCTACACCGGGAAATTGATTTTCGACGCGCAGGGCCGTCCGGACTATGCGGTCAATCATCGCAATGTCATGACTACGGATTACGCGTACAATTCTTTCGGTTCCCTGGCGCACACGCTCAACTATTCTACCGGGGTGACGAAAGATGCGGCCGGCCAGAATGTGATGACGCAGGTGGTTACGTCCCGCACGGATTTCGACGCGTACTCCAAAGCGACGAATACCTATCAGCTCTATACGGGCGTCGGTTTGACGCCGCAGGATGTTTGGGGCGATCAGTCCATACCGAATACGTATCCGAACCAAACGATGTATATTTACAATAGTGACGATCCGGGTTCGAATACGGCGCAGAATTTCAGCAACGGCGGATTAACCGGCGGCGCTTTGGTTCAGCGCAATAATTACAACGATTTCGGGTTTATCGATACGACGGTTACGTTTAGCGCTCCGGACGGCGGCGCGCAGGAAGTCACTCAGACGACGCGGTACGATACGTATTCGCGCCCGACAGAGGTGGTCAATGCCGAAGGTCAGCGAGTTTCCTCGTATCAGTATTCTCCGACCGGATTTTTGGCCTCGACGATCAGTTTTAACGACGGCGCAGAGACATCGATTACCTATTTTAACAAATTAGGCCAACAGACGGAAACATACATGAGAGTTGCCTCCGGCAGTACGTACGTCGATGGCGCGAAGTCCGGCGGCTTTACCTACAATATGTACGGTTTTCTCGAGAGAGCGAACAGCTACCAGGGCAATACCTTGACCGGCTGGACGACCTTTGGCGCAGACGGCAAGCAGATGTTCCAGTACAACGCCCAGGGGTCAAAAACCGGTATGTTCTTGTATGATGTCAACGGTTTCTTGAAGTTGACCACGCAAACCGTGCCGGATAAATGGAAATAAGTTCCGATTGATGGAAGTGTTTCACGCCGGAGCCCTTCGGACGAAGGGCTCCGGTTTTTTATGAGGCGCCGTTCGCAATTTGTCTTGATTTTTAACGCCGGCGAAGTATAATACAATCGGTTATCCACGCATCTTTGACAACCCCGGCCTAAAGGCCGGGGTTGAACGCGGAATTGCGGGATTCCGCTCAGATACCCCTGGCTTTAGCCCGGGTGAGCTTCATTATATATAATTCCACAATGATGCCTGTCCGCGTGCGGTGAATTCTGATGTTAGTATGAGACCAGCGGTGAATAAGCGAAAAATAAAGACATTCTCTTCATGGAATGACGAGGAACAATTTTTTCTCATTGCCGGCCCGTGTGTGATTGAATCGGAAAAAATTTGTGCGCGGATCGCGGCGGCGCTTAAGGACATCTGCGGCGCGTTGAATATGCCGTTGATTTTTAAAGCCAGTTACGATAAAGCGAACCGAACGTCCGTCAATTCTTTTCGAGGCCCGGGCCTGACGCGCGGATTGGCGATTCTGTCCCGGATCAAGCGAAAATTCGATCTTCCCGTGCTCAGCGATATTCATCATCCCGCGGAAGCGCATCAGGCGAAAGCGGTTTTAGATGTGCTGCAAATCCCGGCATTGCTCTGTCGCCAGACTGATTTGTTGACGGCCGCGGCGAAAACCGGCCGGATCGTTAATGTCAAGAAGGGGCAGTTTCTGTCGCCGCAGGATATGGTGCACGCGGTAAAAAAAATCGAGGCGAGCGGCAATACACGGATTATGCTCACCGAACGCGGCAGTTCGTTCGGGTATCATAATTTGGTTGTCGATATGCGTTCGATTCCCCTTATGAAATCGTCGACGGGATATCCCGTAGTTTTTGACGCCACACACAGTGTCCAGTTGCCGGGAGCCGGCGCGGGAAAATCGGCGGGTGAGCGTATTTTTGCCGAACCTTTGGCGCTGAGCGCCGTAGCTGCCGGTTGCGACGGATTGTTTTTGGAAGTTCATGAAAATCCTGACGCCGCGTTGTGCGACGGGCCGAATATGGTTTCTTTGGCGGATTTGCCGGGTTTGTTGCGTAAGGCTCAAAAAATCAGGGAAGCGCTGTATGCGTAAACGTTCGTTTCAAGGTATGGCCAAGCAAGTTCTGCGCACCGAAGCGCGGGCCATTCTTGATCTACTGCCCCGCTTGAATCGGGATTTCGATCGCGCGGTTGAACTGATCGCCGCGTGCTCCGGCAGAATTGTGGTCACCGGGATGGGTAAACCCGGGATTATCGGCATGAAAATTTCGGCGACGCTGGCGAGTTTAGGGGTGCCGAGCCTGTTTTTACATCCGGCGGAAGCGGTGCATGGGGATCTGGGCCGTGTCACGCGGGATGATATTGTCATCGCGATATCCAATAGCGGACAGACGGAAGAGATTACCCGTCTGGTGCCGTTGATTAAAAAAATCGGGGCGGTCTTGATCGGTTTTACCGGAAATCTCGATTCGGTTTTGGCCCGTCACAGCGATATTGTGGTGAATGTCGGTGTGAATAAAGAGGCCTGCCCGTTTAATCTCGCTCCTACCGCCAGCACTACGGTAACCCTGGCGATGGGCGATGCGTTGGCGCTGGCCGTCGTCGACCGGCGGGGATTTAAAATCGAAGAATATGCGTTTTATCATCCCGGCGGCAGCTTGGGAAAACGGTTATTGCAGGTAAAAGATTTAATGCGCACCGGCAAGGCCAATCCGGTTGTTGCCGAAACGGCGAAAGTGCGGGATGTTTTATTTCGGATCACCGAATCGCGCGCCGGTTCTGCGTCGGTGGTCGATGGCCAGCGCCGTCTGGTCGGAATTTTTACGGACGGCGATTTGCGGCGCCATTTGGAGGATGATCCGAATATCCTGGCGCGGGAAGTCGGACAGATCATGACGAAGAATCCGGCTTCGATTCATAAGCATCATTTGGCCGCGGAAGCGGTGAAAATTTTAAAAGATAAACGCATCGATGAGCTGCCGGTGATTGATGACCTCGGCCGTCCGGTCGGGCTTTTGGATATCCAGGATCTGTTGAAGGCGGGATTATGATGAGCGTGGCGCGGAAAGCTGCGCATATTCGGGCATTGGTTCTGGATGTCGACGGGGTGCTTACCGATGGGTCGCTTACCTACGCCGCGCGTTCGGAGCAGCGCACGTTTCATGTTCAGGATGGCCTGGGGATTGTGCTGTGGCAGCAGGCGGGATATCGCTGTGCGTTGCTCACCAGTAAAGCCTCGGCGGCGGTGCGGCGCCGGGCGCAGCATTTACACATAACCGATGTCTTCCAAAATATTCGCGAAAAATTACCGGTGTTTCATGATTTTTTAAAAAAATACCGCCTCCAGCCTGCGGAGGTGTGTTATATGGGCGACGATTTGCTCGATCTGGCGGTTTTGCAGACGGCCGGATTGGCGATAACCGTGCCGGCTGCCGGCGCGGAAGTGAAAGCGGCGGCGGATTATGTTACGCAGCGCGGCGGCGGCCAGGGTGCGGCGCGTGAAGCCGTCGAGCTGATTTTGAAAGCGCAGAATCGCTGGACGGAGTGCATCCGGCGTTATGCGTCCCCAGTCCGGGAGTTGCGGCCATGACCGAATCCGGCCATTTGCTCGATGTCCAAGGCATTCGGAAGTCCTACCACAAACGGAAAATCGTTGATGGCGTGAACATTCAAATGCATAAAGGCGAGGTTGTCGGATTGCTCGGGCCGAACGGCGCGGGAAAAACGACCACGTTTTATATGATTGTCGGTTTAGTACGGCCGGATGCCGGGCATATTTATTTCGACAAAAAGAATATTACGCGGATGCCGATGTACCGGCGGGCGCGCCAGGGGATCGGGTATTTATCGCAGGAGCCGTCTATTTTTCGGGCATTGACGGTGGAGGAGAATTTGTTGGCGGTTTTGGAGACGCTGCGGATCAGTCCGCGCGAGCGTCGCCGCCGGCTGGAGCAGCGGCTGGAAGAATTGAAAATGACCGCGCTGGTCAAGAGTAAGGCGTATACGCTTTCCGGCGGCGAGCGCCGCCGCTTGGAAATAATGCGCTGCCTGGTCATGAACCCGTCGTTTATTCTGTTGGATGAGCCGTTTAGCGGCGTCGATCCCATCGCGGTTTTCGAAGTGCAGCAGATTATCGCCGATTTAAAGAAAAAAGGGCTGGGAATTTTATTAACCGATCATAACGTCCGGGAGACATTGAGTATCACCGACCGCAGTTATATCATGAATGCCGGCAAAATTTTATTGTCCGGAAAACCGGAGGAGTTGATTAACGATCCTTTAGCGAAAAAATTTTACCTCGGCGAGCAGTTCGTAATGTAAGCGGGATCTTGACGCTGGCGGCAAGCCATGTTAAGATAAGTACGTTATTTTTAGATATAGAGGAGGATGGCTTGTGCAGATTCGTATCAGTGGACGGCATCTTGAATTGACTCCGGCATTGCGCGCGCATATCGAAGAGAAAATTGAACGCTTTAATAAATACGCTTTGGAAATCATTGACGCACATGTCACCGTCGGAGAAGAAAAATTTTTATATCAGATTGAAGTATCGTTGTTTGGGAAACGGCTGCGCTTGACGGAAAAATCGGCGAAAGAGGATTTGTATTCGGCGATTGACGATGTCTGTTCCCGCATGGAAAAGGCATTGCAGCGTGTTAAGGATAAGATAAAAGGGCATCGCAAAACATCGCCGAAACAATTATTTGCCGGCGACACCGCCGAAGTTGGCTGAGCACGAGAGGATTGGCGTCATGAGAATAATGGATTTTTTGAACGAAAAAGCGGTCTGCGCGGATTTGACTTCGACGAATAAAGAAGATGTAATCCGGGAAATGGTCGAGTTACTGGTAAAAGCGCAGGTAGTCAAGGAAAAGGAAAAAATCGTCAAGATACTGTTGGAACGCGAAGCGCTCGGCTCAACCGGTATCGGACAGGGGGTCGCGATCCCCCACGGCAAATCCATGCTCGTTAAAGATTTGACGGCAGCGTTCGGGTTGTCGCAGCAGGGGGTGAATTACGACTCTCTCGACGGCGAGCCGGTGTATATCTTTTTTTTGTTGCTGGCGCCGGAACATTCCGCCGGGCCGCATCTGAAGGCCTTGGCGCGGATTTCTCGTTTGTTGAAGGATAAATATTTTCGGGATACGCTGCGCGCCGCACGCGACGAAAAGACCGTGTTGAAAATTATCCGACAGGAAGACGCAAAAAAGTAGTTTTGCTTATGCGGATTCTGAAATGGCTCTACCCTGGGATGAACGTCAAACGCTGGATTGTTTTGCTGATACTGGGTGTTATCGCCCTGGTAAGCGGAACCGTCGTCTGCGTGCGTGACGTAACGCGTGATGTGTTCCCGCTGGTCGGTTCATTGGTTGTGTTCATTGGCATCGCCTTGGTGATCAGCGGTATTGAACGGCTGATTAAATCATTAACGGCTATTTTTCGTCCGTTATACCAGGAAAAAGAACTGGTCGATATCGTCTATAAGCGCCGTCAGTTGAGCAAAGGCCCGAAATTGGTGGTTATTGGCGGCGGTACCGGCCTTTCGGTATTGCTGCAGGGATTAAAATGCTATACCTCGAATATTACCGCCATTGTGACCGTAGCCGACGACGGCGGCAGTTCCGGGCGGCTGCGCGAGCAGTTTAATATTTTGCCACCGGGCGATATTCGTAACTGCTTAGTCGCTTTGGCCGATGCCGCGCCGTTGATGCAGGAACTTTTTCAATTTCGGTTCCCGGAGGGAACTGAATTAGCCGGTCATAATTTCGGCAATCTGTTCATTACCGCGATGACCAAACTGACCGGAGGTTTTGATCGGGCGATCAAAGAGTCGAGCAAAGTTTTAGCAATCAGCGGATCGGTTATCCCGGCGACCTTGCGTCCGGTGACTCTCGTTGCGGAGCACGCTGATGGCGCGACGACGATTGGCGAGACGAAAATTTCGAGCAGCCGCCGGCCGATTGCGCGGTTGTATCTGAAGCCGGCGGATTGTTCCCCGACGACCGATGTTCTGGAAGCGATTCAAGGCGCGGAGGCGATTATTTTTGGCCCGGGAAGCCTTTACACCAGTGTGCTGCCGAATTTATTGATCCGCGGCATTCCCGAGGCGATCGGGGCGTCGAAAGCGATTAAAATGTATATATGCAACGTGATGACCCAGTCCGGGGAAACCGATAACTATACCGCGGCCGACCACCTGCGGGCGATCATCGAGCATGCTCACGCGCCGTTGATCGAATATTGCGTGGTGAATACCGGCGCGGTGCCCGAGGAGTTTATTGAAAAATATAAAAAAGAAAACTCCGAACCGGTGCGCGCGGATATCCCGGCGATTGAACAAATGGGGGTTTCCTGTATTGCCGGCGATTATATCAGTACGGAGAATTATGTTCGCCATAATTCGGAAAAAATCGCGAAAAAAATTATCAGCGTTGTGTTGGAGAGCAAATTCGGCAAGAATGCAATGTATGTATGATGCGCCGGCATCTGCCGGCCGCTGAATGTGCGCCGCTATGATTCCGGGAGTACGGGTCGCCCCGTGCATGCCGAAAAAAGAAAAGACGCCCGTATGGCTTCGGAAATAAATTGTGTGAAAAGAAAAGTAGTGATTAAAAATAAAACCGGGCTGCATGCGCGTCCGGCGGCGTTATTTGTCCAGGTTGCCAATAAATTCGACAGCGAAATTTCCGTGCGCAAAGGAAAACAAAAGGTAAACGGCAAATCGATCATGGGTATTTTGATGCTCGCTGCCGGCTTCAAGCAGGAGGTCGAAATCAGCGCCGATGGCCTTGACGCGGCGGCGGCAGTGGAAGCTTTGGAAAAAATTTTATCGGTCGGTGAGTAAACGGATGAAAAAACAGACAAAAAAACAGACGATGATCAACGGTATCGCGGTATCGCCGGGTATCGCCATCGGCAAGGTTTTTTGCTGGGATAGCGAAGATTATACAATCCTGCGCCATGATATTTCCAGTCAGCAGATTCCTTTGGAAATCGTGCGTTTTGAGGAGGCGCTGATTAAGACGCGTTCGGAAATTCTCGATATCCAGAAAAAAATCGCGGAAAAAATGGGTGTGGAACATGCGGAAATTTTTGATGCGCACCTGCTGGTTCTTGAAGACCGGATGATGATCGAAGAGGTTATCAACAAAATAAAGAAAGAACAGGTAAACGTCGAATTTGCGTTTATGGAAATTTTAAAACGCTACGCCGAAATTTTTTCCAAGATGGACGATGAGTATTTGCGCGAGCGTTTGGTGGATATTCAGGATGTGGGCAAGCGCATCATCAGAAATCTCTTGGGGAAGCAAAAAGAGGGATTCCTGGAATTAAAAGAGCCGGTAATCATTATTGCGGCTAATCTATCGCCGTCGGATACGGCGCTGATGCAGAAAGATAATGTTATTGCCTTTGCCACGGATATGGGCGGGCGGACGTCGCATACGGCTATTTTAGCCAGATCGCTGAATATTCCGGCTGTCGTCGGATTGAAAACGATTACGGCCCAGGTAAAAAACGGCGACCGGGTTATTTTGGAGGGCAATCAGGGTATGATGATTGTCCATCCTTCGTCGGCGACGGTGCGTAAGTATCAGCGCGAAAAGCAGAAATTTCTCGATTTCGAAAAAGGGTTATCCCGTTTAAAAAGCCTGCCGGCGGTGACGAAAGACAACCATGCGGTGACGGTGGCGGCAAATATCGAATTTCCCGAAGAGTTGCCCTCGGTTATCGCCCATGGCGCGCAGGGGATCGGCCTTTACCGTACGGAATATATGTATTTGAACCGGAGCGATCTTCCCGACGAGGATGAGCATTTTCAGGCGTACCGGAAAGTCGCGGAAGCGATGAAAAAATTCCCGGTGATTATCCGGACGATGGATTTAGGCGGGGATAAATTTGTGTCGCACCTGGACATTCCTTCGGAAATAAATCCGCTCATGGGCAGCCGCGCGATTCGTTTTTGCCTGGCCCGCCCGGATATTTTTAAAACGCAGCTGCGCGGTATTTTGCGCGCCAGCGTGTACGGTAATTTGAAAATTATGTATCCGATGATACCCGGATTGGACGAGCTTCGACAGGCGAACCAGATTCTGCATGAGGTGAAGATCGATTTGCGGAAAAAATCGATCCCGTTTAATGAGCAAATCGACGTCGGCATTATGATCGAGGTTCCTTCCGCGGCGCTGATTGCCGATTTATTGGCTAAAGAGGTGGCGTTTTTCAGTATCGGCACCAATGATCTGATTCAATATTCGCTGGCGGTCGACCGCATTAATGAAAAGATCGCCTATCTTTATGATCCGGCCCATCCGGCGGTTTTGCGCTTGATCAAATCGGTGATCGACATCGGGCATACGCGCGGTATCTGGGTCGGGATGTGCGGTGAGATGGCCTCGGAGCCCTTGTTCGCGCTGCTGCTCTTAGGCTTGGGGTTGGATGAGTTCAGCGCCAGCGCGGTGGCAATACCGGAGATCAAAAAAATCGTCCGTTCGGTTTCTTTCGCCGAAGCGCGGGAAGTAGCGAATACCGTTATGGGCATGTCGACGGCCGGTGAGATTCATTCGTATACACGGGAAAAACTAAAGGAATTTCTTTTTCGGGAGGAACGCTAACCAGGGAACATATAATTATAGGAAGGGAGTAGAATGAAGAATCGATATGTTATGACATCCGAATCAGTGGCCTGCGGGCATCCGGACAAGTTGTGCGATCAGGTTTCCGACGCGATTTTAGACGAAGTATTGCGGCAGGATAAATACGGCCGGGTCGCTTGCGAAACCTATGTTACCCAGGGGCTGTTGATTGTCGGCGGCGAAATTACGACCACCGCATACGTCGATGTACGCGAGGTAGCCCAACGCGTTATCGATGAAATCGGTTACAATGACCCTAAATACGGTTTTGATTATAAAACCTGCGCGGTGCTGAACGCGATCAACCGGCAGTCGCCGGATATTGCCATGGGGGTTGACCGGGGCGGCGCCGGCGATCAAGGGATGATGACCGGTTTCGCCTGTAAGGAAACACCGGAATTGATGCCGTTGCCGTTAATGCTCGCGCATAGTTTGGTCCGCCGGATGAAGGAAGCGCGGGAAAAGAATGTTTTAAAATATCTGGGGCCGGACGGCAAGGCACAGGTAAGCGTGCTCTATGAAAACGGTTTGCCGCTCAAGGTGCTTTCCGTGGTGCTTGCCTGTCAGCATACGGAAGAAATTTTGAATTCTTCGAAGAGCGCCATTACGAAAGAAGCGCGGCAGGAAATGATCGAGACGCTCGCTCTGCCCGAGCTCAAAGGTTGGGTGGACGGCAAAACACAGTATTTGGTAAATCAAACGGGGAAATTTGTTATCGGCGGACCGCAATCGGATACCGGCATGACCGGCCGAAAGATTGTCGTGGATACGTACGGCGGGTTCGCGCCGGTCGGCGGCGGGGCGTTTTCCGGCAAAGATCCGACGAAAGTGGACCGCTCGGCGGCGTATATGGGGCGGTATATCGCTAAAAATATCGTTGCCGCAGGCCTGGCGGACAGATGTTATTTGCAGGTTGCTTATTGCATCGGCAAGGCTGATCCGGTTTCCGTGATGATCGATACGGCCGGAACCGGCAAGATCGATGATCAGCGGATTGCGGAGTTAGTGCAGGATATTTTTCCGCTGCAACCCAAGGGTATTATCGAATCGCTTGATTTGCTGCGTCCGATATACCAGAAAACCGCCTGCCATGGGCATTTCGGCCGTACGGAAAAAGAATTTATTTGGGAGAAAACCGATCGGGCGGCGGCGTTGCGCAAAGCCGCAAAAATATAAGCGGGAGGACGTATGCCGTCAGCAATGACTACCGGCGATGGTAAGGTAAAAGATTTGGCGTTGGCCGATTTAGGGCGAAAGGAAATTGAAGTTGCTCAGTACGAAATGCCCGGGCTGATGTCGTTGCGCGCAAAATACGCGGCGCAGAAGCCGTTGGACGGGGCGCGTATTTCCGGGTCGCTGCATATGACCGTGCAAACCGCGGTGTTGATTGAAACCTTGGTCGCGCTGGGCGCGTCGGTGCGCTGGGCGAGCTGTAATATTTTTTCGACCCAGGACCAGGCGGCGGCGGCAATCGCGGTTGCGGGAATTCCGGTTTTTGCCTGGAAAGGGGAGACGCTGGACGAGTATTGGTGGTGCACGGAACAAGCGCTCCGTTTTCCCGGCGGCAAGGGGCCGCATTTGATCGTCGACGACGGCGGCGACGCGACGTTGATGGTGCATTGGGGCTTGGCCGCCGAAAAAAATCCTCAATTGTTGAAACGTTCGGCGGACAGTAAAGACGAACAGACGCTCTTGCGCGCTTTGCAGCGGATCGCCGAACAGGATGCGCGCACGTGGTCGAAGCTATCCGCGGATTGGCAGGGTGTTTCCGAGGAAACGACGACCGGCGTGCACCGGCTCTATCAGATGATGGAGCGCAACGAGCTTTTGGTTCCGGCGATCAATGTCAATGATTCAGTGACTAAATCGAAATTTGACAATTTGTACGGGTGCCGGGAATCATTGGCCGACGGCATCAAACGCGCTACGGATGTGATGATCGCCGGTAAGGTGGCGGTCGTCTGCGGTTACGGCGATGTCGGCAAAGGGTCCGCGCAATCGCTGCGCGCGTTTGGCGCGCGGGTTATCGTGACGGAAATCGACCCGATCTGCGCGCTGCAGGCCGCCATGGCTGGCTACCAGGTCGCGACGCTTGACCAGACGCTGGGCGTTGCGGATATTTATGTTACCGCCACCGGCAATCGGGATGTCATCACCATTGAGCATATGAAAAGAATGAAAGACCAGGCGATTGTCTGCAATATCGGCCATTTCGATAATGAAATTCAGGTGTCTGAACTCGAATCGTATCCGGGTATTCAACGGACGACGATTAAACCGCAGGTGGATAAATATGCTTTTCCGGACGGCAAGGCCGTGTACCTGCTTGCCGAAGGCCGCCTGGTCAATTTAGGCTGCGCGAAAGGGCATCCGTCGTTCGTGATGTCGAATTCGTTTACTAACCAGGTTTTGGCGCAGCTTGACCTTTGGAAGAACGGCAAAACGTATGAGCCGAAAGTCTACCGGCTGCCAAAGTATCTGGATGAGGAAGTGGCGCGGTTGCATTTGGAACGGATTGGCGTAAAATTGACGCAATTGACAAAAATGCAGGCGGAGTATATCGGTGTGCCGCAACAGGGGCCGTTCAAGCCGGAGCATTATCGTTATTAAAGCCGCGAAGAAGGAGGCGTGATGGTTGCTTATCGAGATTTAGGTTTTGTGAATACGCGGGAGATGTTTAAAAAAGCCGGTGCCGGCGGCTATGCGATTCCCGCGTATAATTTCAATAATATGGAGCAGATTCAGGCTATTGTGATTGCCTGCGTGGAAACCCAGTCGCCGGCGATTTTGCAGGTTTCCAGCGGCGCACGCAAATATGCCAATCAAACCTTGCTGAAATATTTAGCGCAGGGGGCAGTCGCGATGATGCGCGATTTGGCGCGGGAGAAAGGTTTATCGGAAGTGCCGATGTCTCTGCATTTGGACCACGGCGATACCTTTGAGCTTTGTAAATCGTGCATCGAATCCGGTTTTTCCTCGGTGATGATCGATGGTTCGCACCATTCTTTCGCGGATAATATCGCGTTGACGAAACAGGTAGTCGAATACGCGCATACCTACGATGTTACGGTTGAGGGAGAATTGGGCGTTTTGGCGGGCATCGAAGATGAGGTGCAGGCGGAGCATTCGACCTATACGCAGCCGGAAGAAGTGATCGAGTTTGTAAAAAAAACCGGTGTGGATTCGTTGGCAATTTCTATTGGAACCTCGCATGGGGCAAATAAGTTCAAACTGGAGCAATGCACGCGGAATAAGGACGGGGTTCTGGTTCCGCCGGAATTGCGCTTTGATATTTTGGAAGAAATTGAAAAAAAAATACCCGGTTTTCCCATTGTTCTGCATGGCGCCTCGTCGGTGAGCGTGGAGGCGGTAAAAATTATCACGCAATACGGCGGCGTATTAAAAGACGCGATCGGCATCCCGGAGGATCAATTACGGCGGGCAGCGCGTTCGGCCGTATGCAAGATAAATATCGATTCCGACGGGCGTCTGTGGATGACGGCATTGATCCGTAAAATTTTCGCGGAAAAACCTTCGGAGTTTGACCCGCGAAAATATCTCGGGCCGGCGCGCGATGCGTTGATAACGATGTATAAGCATAAGAATCAAAATGTTCTGGGATCGGCGGGAAAAGTGTAGGATAAGTACGCTGCAGGGAGCGCACACATCGCGGGATGCCTAAATCCCGCGATGTTTTTTTTGGCGCGCCTGTTCAAAAATTTCGCTTTCGCCGGGATATTTCAGCGGCGGATGAAATATCCGGGTTATCTCCGCCGATCATCACGGGACAGATCCCGGGTTGGTTTCATTTTTCAATAAAGCTGACCAAGACCAGCCCGATTCCGCCAAATAGCAGGTTCGGAAGCCACGCTGCCGCCAGCGGCGGCAGTAAGCCGATTTTTCCCAGCGAAAGCGAGAGCGCGTTTGCTCCCCAATACAGAAAGCAGATAATGAGGCTGATCGAAATGCCCTTGAGCGTGCCGGCCGCGCGTACTCTGGTCAGCGCGAAGGGAAATGCGAAAAAGAGCAGAATGAAATTTGCGGCGGGAAAGGCGATTTTGTTGGCCAAGACGACTTGCTCTTTTTGCGTGCTTATGCCGGTGTGCGCGAGGCGGCGGATAAATTTTTTTAATTGCCAGTAATTGATCAGTTCCGGATGAACGGTCGCCCGCGTAAAATCGCGGGGCGTTTCGTCGAGCGGGTAAACTTTTTCGACATAGCGCAGCGGTTCGCTGCGTAAGTTCCCCTCGCGGTCAAACTCGCTTTCGATGCAATTATAAAAAATCCAGTACCCTTCGATCCATTGCGCTTTTTGCGCAAAAATTCTCCGAACCGGGCGGTTGGTATCGTCGCTTTCGGAGATAGTGACGTTTTCCATGCGCTGGCGCAGCGGGTCGTACGATTTTATGATGTAAATGCGGTTTTGCGAGCCAAAGAGCGTAATGTTTTTTAGTACTTGCGCGATGCGGCGCGCCCCGCCGGGCTGGAAGTATTCTTCTTTGAGATTTTGCGCATGCAGGTATGACTCGGGCATGACGAGTTCGTTGACCGCGAAATTTGCGCCGGCGAACAGCGCGCCGCTGACCAGAAAAAGTGAAAATATCCGCCAGAGATTTACGCCGCCGGCCTTTAACGCAATGATTTCGTTGTGGCGGCTCATCGCGTTCAAGGTAATCATTGCCGCCAACATCAGCAGGATCGGGCTGATTTGCACGCAGATGTGCGGGGTCAGTGAAAAATAATAATCGCAGAGCACAAACAGCGGCACTTTGGCATGGGTAATTTCGTCGAGGTGTTCGAAGAGATCGATTATCCAGAAAAGTGAAATAAAGACAAGAAAGCATCCCAGCAATGCCTTGAAAAATTCTTCCAAAATGTAGTGCGTGATCAGCTTCATTGTCTTGTCCGGGCGCAGTTGCTTACTATAGCATGCGCCAGCGTAATGTACAATGGAAATATCAAACAGAGCGACTGAACTGACGACCCGTCGCTACGCCGGCTCTGGTACTGGTTTCAGCGGCTGGCGGGCAATGGCCTCGTCGCGAATATCGTTATCGTTCAAAATTACGAATAATCAGTAATCCGGCGGCAAGCGCAAGAATAATGCTCGGAAGCCAGCCGCCGCTGAACGGATCGAGTATGCCGCGCAGCGCAAGGCTTTCGCCCAAGGCCATGACAAGATAGTACAATAGGCAAATGGCTAAACTGATCGCAAATCCCAGCGATCGTTCGCGGCGTCTGACGTTTATGCCCAACGGCAGGCCGATGAGAATAAAGAGGAGGGGGCTTGCGGATAAGGACAACTTACGATGCAGCCCGACTTGCAGCGGCAGTGAATCAATACCCATAGACTGTAAACTCAGAATTTCCCGGTTTAATTCGGCAAAGGACATGTCCGCGATTTTTTTATCGGGCTGCCGGTCGCCGTCGGCATCGCCGAGCTGCAGGGTAATATAATATGTTTTGAATTTTAATTGATAAAACATGGTTGGGCCGTCGATGCTGGGTTCATCGGCCATGCCGTTGCGCAGAATCAGTTTAATCGCGTTTTTTTCCGGCAGCGGAATGAATTCCCCGCTTTCGGCGGTAATGGTGCGGGTCGGGCGCGTGGAGTGCGGTTGATAGATTTTGACATGTTCCAGCTTATCCTGTTTGATGCGATAAATGAAGAGGATATGTTCTTGAAAAGCTTTGATAAATGTCCTTTCTTCCAGGAAGGACGCGGGATTTTTTATGCCGATGCTTTTGAGAATTTTGCGTGTTTCATAGTGGGCATAGGGGATAATGGTGTCGTTGCACCAAAGGCTGAGCGCGCTGAAAAACAGGCCAAAGATGATAAAATAACCGAGGATTCGATAGAGGCTGCAGCCGCTGGCACGCAGTGCGGTGATTTCATTGTCATAGCCCATTCGTCCGAACGTTAAGACGGTGGCGGCGAGAACTGCGACCGGCAGAGAAAAAATAAATAGCGACGGGATGAGGAAAAGAAAAAGTTTGCCGACATCGGCGAAGTTCACCCCTTTGGCGATGACCAACTCGATTAATTTAACGACATTACCGACAATCAGGATAAAACTGATCGTTAATAATGAGAGCAGAAAAATCAAAAACCATTCATTACTGATAGCTGTTTTAAGCGTTTTCATCGGATGCGTTCTTTCACCGGGCAACGGTGCATACCGTTACGTGCCGCGCTCCGGCTTTTTTTAAGGCGCGAGAGCACGCGCTGGTTGTTGCGCCGGTCGTAAAAATGTCGTCGATCAGCAAAATCCGCCGACCGCTAATGAGCCGCTGCCGCCGGCAGACAAACGCGCCGTTTACATTTAGGATGCGCGCGGTTTTATTCAGCGCGTATTGCGCGTCGGTTGGACGCGTGCGGATCAGCGCATCGGTAAGCAACGGATATCCGCAGGCCTGGGCGATACCTCGCGTCAATATAATCGTCTGATTATACCCTCGATCGTATTGTTTTGTCCAGTGCAATGGCACCGGAATCAGCATATCGATAGAGTTCGGCTCGAGGTGATCGCGCAGAAACGAACAGGTTTTTTTGATGAATAATCCTTGCAGGGATAATTTTCCGGCATATTTAAAATAATGCAGACAGGCGCGCAGCGTACCGTCAAATACACAACAACTGAATGCCCGGTCGAAATATAAGGTGTCGCGGCAGCAAGCGCGGCAGCCATATGCGTCCGAAGGTTCGGATAACTGATGCCCGCAGCGGCGGCAGAGCGGCGCGCGATAGGCGTGGATCGACGCTTCACAGCCGGCACAGAGCGGATAATCCCGATCAAGGCGCACCGGTTCGCGGCAGATAATACATATCGGCGGGTAGAGCAGGGAAAGCAGGTAGTGACTAAATGAACGCTTCATCGCTTCGTTGCCGCTGCGGATATGATCACCATTGCGCATAACCGGCCAGGCGGCCGCCTGGCCGGTTATGCGGCACGCACGTTCTACTTAAAAATCAGGCGATAAAAAAACGGTGACTAAGGCTTTTTTGACGCCGTCACTGAGCGGGGTTGCGCCATTCGTCGTGCCGGACAGGCGCCCGGCAATGCCGCCGGATCCGCTTCCATCGCCAAAAATAGTCTCATAAAATGTATCTTCAATGATTTCTTCTTGTTGCATCATTTGCTGCACCGTGCTCAGGGAAGACAGCGCGTTCCATTGTTCATATTTAGTAAACTCGGCAATTTCGACATCTTCGCGCATTTCAAGCAATTCCGCCCAATCTTTACGTAAGCCGGTAAAAATAGCGTTATAGTCGGTGCGGCCCGGCGTCCATGATCCGCCGGCAGCCTGACAAGAATATTTGTCATGGAAACTGGGATTGCTACAAACGCCTTTCCAGGTATTCATGGCCGGGATCGGATAGGCATCGTCGGTTTGACGATTATAGGCGATTGATCCGCCGTTGCTGATTATCGAGATCATCCAGCGTCCGGCCACAACCATGGTAATCGGCCAATTCACCTGCGTACCTGCCGCGGAATAATATTGGAACATGGCGGTCGGCAGGTAGGTATCCAACTGTGCCGACGGGATACCCAACGCAGTGCCGAGTTCCCCGCGAAATTCGCTGATCTCGGCGTTTGACGCCTGCGCATCGGTCATAAATTGCGTGAATGCCGCTTCCATCTCCTGCTGCATTTGCTGATTAAAGAGATCAATCGCGCTTTTCGCGACATCTTCGTCTCTCATCACGGTCAGCTCAAATTGCCGGAACTTCTCTTGCATGGTGCTGATCAAAGTAGTAGCGGCGGTTTCATATTTGAGCACGTCCGCATCCGAAGCGCCGAGTGTGCGCAAGGCGCCGGTGTACTGTGCGAGGAATTTATCGGCACGCAATTTTTCCATCCCGCGCGTCATGGTGCTCTCAATCCCGGCCTTCGTCGCAGCGCGGAGGGTGCCGGCAGCCAAACTTTGGTCCATCAGCGGAACGACCAGGGCGCCCATGCGGTTAAAGGCCAAAAGCAGGCTTTCGCCGGCGATGCCGGCGTTTTCCGCGGCATTGACCAGCATTTCAAAAATTTTCGCTGCCGCTTCGCCGCGCTTGCCGAGTTCCGCGGCGCTGCCGGCAGTGAAATATTCGTCAACGGAATTTTTATAAAGCGCGGTAAGCGTGGTAAATTCACTAATCAGATTCGTCCGCAAGTTGACTAATTGCGCGTCGGTTGCTCCGTTCGCGCGCAGTCCGGATTCGAAACCGTCCGTCCGTCCCGTGCCGTCGCTGCCTTTAATTCCACGGTAGCAAAAAGTTGCCATTTGAATGATTTCCGCGTTGGTGATATTCGATGTGCGGACCAGTAAAAAACCAAAAAATGCCAAAAGAGGATCATCGGTGCGCGCATCGGCAAATGCCCGGATAAACGCTTCTGTTTGATTTTCGGTTACCGGTGAAACTCCGAAACTTAGCGTTGCGCGCGGTTGCGGCGCAGGGATTAGCGAACGGCGCACCGCAGTTCCCGCGCTGTCCCGAATAGTTGTGACGAGAAAATTATACTGTGTATTATTCGGAACACCGATAAGGGAAAAGCTTAATTTGCCGCTGTTGTCCGCGATCGCCGTCGTTTGGGGGAGTAGATTCGCGGTTAGGGCGCCGTATACGGTGATGCCTTGCAGTTCAATACTGTATACATTATTGCTGATAAATTGCGCGAAGATCGGTGTGGACATCCATAGATTGCAACATAAGATGCCGAATAGTGCTTTGACCCATTGTGTTTTCATGATACCTCCGTTTTTTTGCCCGACTAAAATTTTATCGGTGGGATACCGACCGAACGTCGCGTGTTTCAGGCCGGTTGCATTGCCGGGTTTATCCACGCATCTTTGAAAACCCCGGCCTTTAGGCCGGGTGAGCTTCATTTCGCGCTGCCGCTTATTCTGCCGGTTTCCGCTTTTTCAGAACTTGTCGAGCAGCCGGCGACACTTATGCCAAAGGAAATAATCAGGACAAGCATGAGGAGCAGAGCGGATTTTTTCAACATACGGTTAACCTCCTTGTTAGCTAATTTTTTTCCCTATACATAGATTATTTATCGGCTCATTGCGTGAAAACGTTAGGGGTAAATCATTTTTATCGCCATATTTGCGCCTGATATGTTCAT
>JAMWCB010000110.1 GCA_023819605.1 Candidatus Omnitrophota bacterium | reverse complement strand
TTGTGGCAAAACTTAAAAGACGGTTGTCCGATGACGATAAAAATACACTGATGAATGATATTCGTTATGCTCCGGTATGGATAGGCGATATTTTCAGGAAAATACAAGGGTGACAGATTTATGGACAATTTTTTATTATTAAAAGATGCGGATAAAAAAGTATATTTTGATGTTGTCGCCCACGATCTTGGCGTAACTCCGCAACTTATCGAAAAAGATTTCTGGGTGTGCTGGATCCTTAAGATCCTTTTTTCACTGCCCACGGCAGGCAGTCATTTGACGTTTAAAGGAGGCACCTCGCTCTCAAAGTGTTACAACGTTATCAAACGTTTTTCTGAGGATGTTGATGTTTCAATCGAGAGGACATTTTTAACAAGTCAAGAATCTATCGAGCCTGACAAGAAGCAGGGAACTAAAGAAAACCAAAGACGACTGGATCGCTTAAAGCAGGCATGCCAAGAAAAGATTACCGGCGTGATTATCCCTGAGCTGGACCAAAAAATCGGCGTCGCCTTGTTTGGCATAGGAAAGTGGGAGATAAATCTGGACCCTGATGATCTGGATAATCAAACTATTTTATTCACCTACCCGAGCGTTATCGATAATGGCAAGAGTGGCTATGTCCAACCTGTTGTAAAAATTGAACTTGGCGCACGATCAGATCATTGGCCTATTGAGGCCATGACTGTCAAACCGTATGTTTCTAACGCGGCCGGTAAGGTGTCCATTGAAGGTGCGCAGGTGCGTGTTTTGGGCGCGGAAAGAACTTTCTGGGAAAAAGCGACAATATTACATGCAATAAGCCATGGCTCAAAATTACGCGCAAGAATGTCACGTCACTACTACGATGTGGGTGAGATGATCGGGACTGCTATTTACACCAAGGCTATCCAGAATATCGATTTATTGATAAAGGTCGCTGAGCATAAAGCCCTATTTTTTAAAGACAGTAAGGCGCATTATGCTTTGGCAAAGCCGGGCAGTCTTCGGTTAATGCCTATAGAGGAGCATCTTGCTCTGTTAAATGATGACTATCGGCAGATGCAAGAAATGTTTTTTGAGGACCCGCCGTCCTTTGAGAGCGTTTTGAAGAAATTAAAGACGGCGGAAGAAGAGATTAACAGGATCAAATAATGAACTACTGGTGGACATCGGATTATCACTTTTCGCACGCCAATATTATCAAATATTGCGGGCGGCCGTTTGAGACGGTCGAGGAGATGAATGAAACGATCATCCGCAAGCATAATGAGCGGGTGAAGCCGTGTTCAGGTTTTCAGAAAAAGAGGCAATGTTTATGTTAAAAGTTTTTCTGAAAACCTACGGTTGCCAAATGAACGATCGGGACAGCGAGCTGGTAATGGGCTTGTTGCTGCAGCACGGCTACACGCCGGCGCAATCTGCGGCAGAGGCGGATGTTATTTTGTTTAATACCTGCGCGGTGCGGCAGAAGGCGGAAGATAAGGTCTGGAGCGAGATCGGGCGCATGAAACAGTGGAAGTATCCGAAGGGGGAAAATAAACGAAACGCTGCGTCGCATAGCGCGGCGGAAGGTGAGAAGCGGTTGTCCGGCGTCCAGCGGAAGATTATCGGCATTATCGGTTGTATGGCCGAGCATTACGGCGAGAAGGCGTTTTTGAAGGCGCCGGTGCTGGATCTGGTGGTCGGCCCGAATAATATTACGGACCTGCCGCTTTTGCTCGAACGCGTGGCGGCAGAGCTGGGCCCGCAACACGCGACCGGCAAGGCAAAACGCGAGGACAGTATTTATGCGGTGGAATACGGCGGCGTTGAAGGCCACGCGAATGTGATTATTATGGAGGGCTGCGATAATTTTTGCGCGTATTGTATTGTGCCGCATGTGCGCGGTCGGGAGCGCAGCCGTGCGGCGGATGATATTATCCGGGAGATTAAAGGGCTGGCGGCTGCCGGTATCCGGCAGGTGACTCTGCTGGGGCAGAATGTGAATTCGTACCGAGGCACGAGAAACGAGGGACGAGAGACGAAGGACGACGGACGAAAGACGAAGGATGAAGGGCGAATCGTCAATTTTGTGGATCTGTTGCGGGCGGTTAATGATATCGCGGGGCTGGAGGTGTTTGATTTCGTGACGTCGCATCCAAAAGACGCATCGCCGGTATTGTTTAAGGCCATGGCCGAGTTGCCGAAATGCCGGAAATTTTTGCATTTGCCGGTACAGGCCGGGTCTAATCGTATTTTGCAGATGATGAACCGCGGGTACACGCGGGAGCAGTTTATGGAATTGGCGCGTCAGGCGCGCGAGGTTATGCCGCAGCTGCGCTTGACCACGGATGTGATGGTGGGGTTTCCCACGGAAACGGACGAGGATTTTCAGGATACGCTGGATCTGTTTCGGCAGGTGAAGTTTGACGCGGCGTATATTTTCAAATATTCCGTACGCCCGGGCACGCAAGCGGCAAGCCTGCCGGACGATGTGCCGGACGATGTCAAGAAGCAACGCAATGAAATTTTGCTGCGTTTTCAGCAGGGCTTGCACCGCGAAAAAAAGCGCACCCGGTGAAAAGAACGGATTGACAATTGTTGAAAATGTTATACAATGTAAGCTAAGAAATACGGGTGAGAAACGGAATTCTCAGCGATTGGTAGCGGGCAAAAATGCTCATACCGATAAGCTACAACGAGATGAAGAGGTACAGGTTGTTGCACGGAATGGATTCCCGGCTACAGCACAGGATCGGGGAATATTCTCTTTTTTGTTGTAAAAAAAGAGCGGTGATTTTTATTCGGCAATGAGCTTTATCTCATTGCCGTTTTTTGTTTTCCGGGTACCGGCGGGGGGATACGCCGGCGCGAAATGGGGGGAAAAGCGATGAAGGAAAAACGGGTTGCACTGAGTTTGATCGCGTATTTATTGCAGTTATTTAAGGGTCGTGATGATGTGCGCAAGCTGGCCAGGATTTCCGTACGGCTGGGTAAGGAGACGGGCCTGGATGCGGATGTTTTGTGTCGGGAATTCGTACGCCTGAGCGATAGTACGATTTGCGCGGGCGCGGAATTTGTCGTTTCCGCCGCTGCGGGCAAAGGTATTCGCCTGGATACGGTGGAGATTGTGGATCGCCCGGGCATGAAATCGCAGTCGTATCCCTCGGCCATGGAAATGTTTGCCGAAGGGCCGGCCGATCAGATGGTGCCGGTGTTGGCAACTGCCGAATTATCGAGTGTTCCAGTGGAAGATTCTTCAGCGGCGGACGCTGCCGGCGGCGTCCGCGATTATTCTTCCGACGACGGCGCGGCGCGCGGTACTGGAAGTGAGATTGATGCCGGAGCGTCGGAGCGGTTGATGACGGAGATTTTTGCGCAGCAGGTGGCAGCCCCGGCTGAACGCGTCGGCGTCTATATTTGTGAATGCGGCACTCCGGGCAATGATGTGGTGCGTGTGGATGAGCTGCGGCAGTATGTGGTGAATGTGCCGGGCGTGGTGAATGTGCAGACGTTGGCTATGCTCTGTTCGGAAACCGGCGCGGAGTTTTTACGCCGGGATGTGCGGGAACGGAAATTGACACGCATGGTGATCGGTGTGTTTTTGCCCCGCCGTCATGAAGCGGATGTGCGGCTGCTGGCGCGGGAAACCGGTATTGCGATTCAGATGGTGAATTTAAACGGGTTGCGTCAGGATAACAGCTGGACGCTGCGCGATTACACGAAGTATACGGCGCGCGCCGGCGAGTGCTTGCGGACAGCGGCGCAGAACGGAGCAGCGGTTGAAGCGCTGCCTTCCCGCAGCGATGAAAATGTGCTGGTAATCGGCGCCGGCGTAGCCGGAATCAGCGCGGCGCTGGCCCTGCAGGAGCGCGGCCGGAGTGTGTTTCTGGTGGAGCGGCAGCCGGTGATCGGCGGCACGGTGGGGCGTTTGAATGTGGTTGACGCGTCCGGGCAACGCGCCGCGGAATTGTTGCGGCCGACCTTGGCGCGGGTGCTGCGCCATGAGCGTATCGAAGTTTTGACGAACAGCGAAGTGGTAAGCGTGAGCGGCCGCCAGGGAAATTTTATGGTAAAAGTAAAAGTGCGCGCCCGTTTCGTCGACCCGAAAGCCTGTATCGGCTGCGGGATTTGTTCCGGCGTCTGCCCGGTGTCGGTGCGCAATGAAGGCAATGAACAACTGGATAATCGTCGGGCGATTTATATTCCCAGCGCCGGCGCGCCGCAGACAGCGGTTATCGACCGGGAAACCTGCCGCCGCTTCAACGGGAAGGAATGCGTGGCCTGCCGGGAGAACTGCGCCTATGATGCAATTGATTATGCTCAGCAGGACGAAATCCGGGAACTGCGCGTGGGAGCGATCGTCATCGCCACGGGTTTGGGAACGTTTGATTTTTGGCGGGCGGCGCAGTTCGGATTCGGCCGCGTGAAGCAGGTTTATTCCGGCATGCAATTCGCGCGCCTGCTCGACCGCGAAGGGCCTACCGCCGGGATGCTGACCCTGGCCAACGGACAGCCGCCGGCACACGTGGTTATGGTGCATTGCGCCGGTTCGCGCAGCGAGCGCTTCAATAATTATTGTTCCGGGGTGTGCTGTACTTATATGTTGCAGTTTACCAAAGTGCTGAAGCAAAAATTTCCGGACGCGGCGGTGACGCATTTAGTTTATGATTTCTGCGTTCCGGGCCGGGATGCGCAGGCGTTGTTCAGCGAGATCAGCCAGTGCGGGGGGGTGGATATCCGGCGCATGCGGGACGCGGATTCGGTGCAGATCGAGGAGCACGCCGGCGGGGTGAAGGTGACTTACCGGGGAACTCTGGGCGGAACGCAGGCATTGAACGCGGATATTGCGGTGCTTGCGCCGGCTTTGGAGGGGGCGCCGGGAGCGGAAAGCTTGGCGCAGCTCTGCGGTTTGACTGTGGATAAATACGGGTTTACGGCCACGGTGCACTCGGCGCTGGCGCCGGTGATGACGCCGGTTGCCGGAATTTACGCGGCCGGCTGCTGCCGGGGGCCGGTGGATATCGCTACTGCGGTGTCCCAGGGGCAGGCAGCCGCGGGTTTGATTGCTTCTTCCGCCGGCAAAAACCGCGAAGCGGTATTTGCCGGGGAAAGCTCGCCGCTTGCCGTGGAAACGATGTGCTGCTGAAGGCGCCAGACTCTGTACGGAACTTTTTCGGTAGAAAAAAAATTCTACTGGAAAGGTTTGTTTTTTTTTGCTAAAGTTATGGCGGGGTTTATCCAAATGACGCGACGATCGGTTGTTATGTATATGGTAGCCGGCAGTTTTTTTATTTCGCCGGAATTTTGCGCGGCGGGCGGTTTTCCTGCGTCTTTGGATACGGCGACGCAGGCGCTCCTCCAGGGCAACGCTGCGCAGGCGGCCGAGGAATGCGACCGCCTGGAGCGGAGTATGCCGGCCGCACTGCTGGGCGATATCGCTCTGTTGCGGGGGCATTGTCTGTATGAACAGGAAGATTATACGGAAGCCCGCGCGTCGTACAAGCAGGCATTGCGTCATTTAAAAGGCGCGGCGTCGGTGCCGGCGTATCTGGGTGTGGCCGACACGTATATCCAGCAGGGGAAAATCGATTACGCGTTCAGTATTTATGAGCAATTGTTGCGCAGTAACGACGCGGTGGATTACCGCGCGCGGGTTCTTTCGCGGCTGAATATTTCCTGCCGAAAAATGAACGATGCCGCCAGAGCGCGTGTTTTTTTGCAGCAACTGCAGGACAACTATCCGCAATCCTGGGAGGCGCAGCGCGCCGGTCAGGATGTTCCGGCGCTGAGCGGGTTTTTTACGGTGCAGGTCGGTTGTTTTTTGAATGTGAATAACGCGCAGCAGTTGGCGGATAGTTTGAAGCAAAAAGGCTACGACGTGTATCTGGAGCAGATGGACGCCAATGGTCGCCGGCAGCACCGCGTGCGCATCGGACATTTGTCGACGCGTACGGACGCGGAAATGCTAGAGCGGGAATTACGGGAAAAAGAAAACTTGCCGACACGTATTTTTCCTTGAATTTTTTTCGCGGCGCGGAATTTGTTTATCCACGCATTTTTGAAAACCCCGGCCTTTAGGCCGGGGTTGAAAGCGGAATTGCGGGATTCCGCTCAGATACCCCGGGCTTTAGCCCGGGTGAGCTTCATTCTCGATCCGCAGTTACTAAACGTATCCGCGCACCGGAATTTCTCTGCGGCTGTGCGGGAGACGCGATTCTCTTCTTGTCTGGTTTGCCGATTTATGCTATTATTAAAAAATTATTACACGGTTATGGCGTAGTTCCGGCCGGCGGTACGGGTGCGCCTGAAGATGCGATGGGTACGAGGTGGATATGAAAGGGATTATTCTTGCCGGAGGCAGGGCGACGCGTTTGTATCCGGTGACGCGCGGCGTCAGTAAGCAATTGCTGCCGGTTTACGATAAGCCGATGATTTATTATCCGTTGTCGGTGCTGATGCTATCCGGGATCCGGGACATCTTGATTATTTCCACGCCGCAGGCGCTGCCACAATTTGAGCAGTTGTTCGGCGACGGCGACGGGTTGGGCTTGCGGCTCCGCTATGCCGCGCAGGCGGAACCGCGCGGGTTGGCGGACGCGTTTCTGATTGGGGAATCGTTTATCGGCAACGACCGCGTGGCGTTGATCCTGGGTGATAATATTTTTTTCGGACATGGTTTTTCCGAAGCGCTGCAGCGGGCGCGTGCCTGCGAGCAGGGTGCGGTGATTTTCGGCTATTATGTCCATGATCCGCAACGCTACGGTGTCGTCGATTTCGACGAAAACGGGCGCGCGCTGTCTATCGAAGAAAAACCGCGCGATCCGAAATCGAACTGGGCGGTGACCGGGTTGTATTTTTACGATAACCGCGTGGTGGAGATCGCTAAAGATGTCAAGCCGTCGGCGCGCGGGGAAATCGAGATTACGGACGTGAATAACCGCTATTTACGCGACGGCGCTCTGCGGGTGGAGCGGTTGGGGCGCGGATACGCCTGGCTGGATACCGGAACGGTCAATTCGTTGATCGAAGCGTCTTTTTTTATTAAGACGATCGAGGAGCGGCAGGGCTTGAAAATCGGCTGCATCGAGGAAATCGCCTACCGCCGGGGATATATCGATAAGACGAAATTAATAGCTTTGGCGGAAGAATTGCCGGCGGAATATGCCGCGTATCTTCGCAATGTGCCCAAGGAGGCCAGCTGATGGGGTTTACGTTTGAGGCGATGCAAATTCCGGACGTGGTGTTGGTTAAACCGCAACTGCTTCGCGACGCGCGTGGGTATTTTCTGGAAATGTTCAAGGAGTCGGTGTTCTTGCCGCAGGGCGCCGCGATGAAGATTGTTCAGATTAATTCCTCGCGTTCGCTGAAAGGGGTGGTGCGCGGTATTCATTACCAAATTCTGCCGCACGCGCAGGCAAAATTGGTGCAGGTGTCTCTGGGCGAAATATTCGATGTCGCCGTCGATCTGCGGCGCGATTCGTCGACGTTCGGCCGTTGGGTGGGTGCGCATTTGAGCGCGGAAAACCGCCATGGTCTGTTTATCCCGGAAGGGTTCGGGCACGGATTTTGCGCGCTCTCGGATGTTGCGGATGTGGTTTATTACTGCAACCGGGAATACTCCGCGTACGCGGAGCGCGGGGTTATCTGGAATGATCCGAAATTGGATATCGACTGGCCGGTGCGGCAGCCGCTGCTTTCGCAAAAAGACGCGGTTTTGCCGGCGCTTGCCGACGCGGAAGTTTTTCCTTGATGGGGCGGCGACTGGATGCTGCGGCGGATACGGCGGGCCGCCGCGGCGATGACGGAAATTTTGATAGGCAAGGAGCAGCGAATGGTAGGTAAACCTAAAAAAATTCTGATGAGCGGCGCAGCCGGTTTTATCGGCAGCGAGGCGGTGCGCCAGGCAGTGGCCGCCGGGTACGCGGTGAGCGTTATCGATTGCCTGAGTTATGCCGGCGACCGCCGGCGGCTGGCCGATGTCCAGAATAAAATTACGTTTTATAAAAAGAGTATCTGTTCGAAAAGGGATGTCGAGGCGATTATAAAAACTGAGCGGCCGCGGGCGATTATCCATTTCGCGGCGGAAACGCACGTGGACCGCAGTATTTTGGGCAGCGACGCGTTTATTCAAACGAATATCGTCGGCACGCAAGTGCTGCTTGACGCGGCGCGCGCCGCCGGCGTGGAACGTTTTGTGCATGTTTCCACGGATGAGGTTTACGGCGATATCGAAAAGGGGCAGTTTTATGAAACCACGCCGCTGAATCCCAGTTCGCCTTATTCTTCGAGTAAAGCCGCCGCGGATCTGTTGATCAAGTCGTACATGCGCACGTTTGGGTTTCCCGGAATCATCGTGCGGCCGTCGAATAATTACGGCCCCTGGCAGTACCCGGAAAAATTTATGCCGGTGATTATTTATAAAGCGTCGCAGAATGAAAAAATTCCGGTTTATGGCAAAGGAATCAACGTGCGGGAATGGCTGTATGTGGCGGATTGCGCGGCGGGAATTTTGCGCGCGCTGGAAAAAGGGCGAATCGGTGAAATTTA
>JAMWCB010000109.1 GCA_023819605.1 Candidatus Omnitrophota bacterium | reverse complement strand
GTGCTCGGTAATGCGTATTTCGATATGTACCGTGTTTCCTATTATCTGGATGAGACGCTGCGCCGCCGGATATTTTTTTTAGCCGGTTTATTATCTTCCTCGGAGCAGGCTTATGAGGATATGCGCAAGGATATTGCCGGTGAATTAAAACGCGATTATGAGCGGTGGATCGATTTTTTAATCAAACGCGAGGATAAGCAGAAAGCGATGCAGGTGCTTTCGGAATATACGCGGCAATTCGGCATGGAAACAGGCGCGGTGCGGCTCTACGCGCGGGCGATGTTTCCCACGATCGGTCTTCGGCGGCCGGCGCACCGTGATTTTTTTAAAACCGAACGGCTTAAAAACGACGTCGTGAAAATTCATTATCACGTGTAGAAACGCGCCGCGCGCGGCGGCGACGAAAAAAGGAAGGTTGAAGATGAAGGGGTTGATTTTATGCGGCGGTAAAGGGACGCGGCTGCGTCCGTTAACTTATACGCGTTCGAAACCGCTCCTGCCGATCGCGAATAAGCCGATTGTCGAGTATGTGCTGCGGCATATTCACCAGGCCGGGATTACGGACATCGGCATCGTGATCAACCCGACGATCGAAGAGGAGTTTAAAAATTATTTTCAATCCCATCCGCAGGTGCGCGCGGGGCAGATACACATTACCCTGATTATGCAGGAAAAGCCGTTAGGCTTAGCCCACGCGGTTAAGACGGCTCAGCCGTTTTTGGGCGGCGACGATTTCCTGCTCTATTTGGGCGATAATATTTTGGAGCAGGGGCCGGCGGAGGCGGTAGCCGAGTTTAAACGGCAGCAGCTCGACGCTCTGATTTTTTTAAAAGAAGTGCCGGAACCGCAAGCATTCGGGGTGGCCGTGCTCGACGAACAGGCCAAGGTCGTACAGGTGATCGAAAAACCGCAGCAGCCGCCGTCGCATACCGTACTGGTCGGCGTCTATTTGTTTTCCGCGAAGATATTCGAGGCGATCGACAGCCTGAAGCCCTCCTGGCGGGGGGAGTACGAAATAACCGACGCGATTCAGCATCTGATCGACCGGCAGGCAAAGGTTCAGGGTAAAGTACTCGCGGGCTGGTGGCTGGATACCGGGAAAAAAGACGATATTTTATCCGCGAACAGCACCGTGTTGGATGCCTTCGCCGTGCAGGATATCAGAGGCGAGGTGGATAAACAATCGAAAATTTCCGGCCGGGTCGCGATCGGGGCGGGCAGCGTGATTATCAACAGTACGATTCGCGGGCCGGCGGTGATCGGCGAGCAGGTGCGCATCGAAAATTCGTTTATCGGGCCCTATACGAGTATCGGGGATAAGTCGCAGATATTCGATTCCGGGATCGAGCACGCGGTGATTCTTAACGGCGTGTATGTCCAGGCAATTTCCCGTTTGGAAGACAGCTTGATCGGCGAAGATACGCGCGTGGTGAAAAGCCAAAATAAGCAACTGACCCTGCGGTTGATGATCGGAGACAGCGCGACCGTTGAAATATAGGATGAGGGAAGAATGAGGCAGCGTGAAGATCGTACAGTTAGGCGGAGGGAAAAACGGTGGAAATAGTCGCGACTATAAAAGATTTTATAACGCATAATTTTTTAATCGGCGACGTGTCGAAGAAGCTTGATCCGGATACGTCTTTGCTCGCTGAAGGGATTATCGATTCCACGGGAATTATCGAGCTGGTCGAGTTTATTCAAAAAACGTTCGCGATTAAGGTCGAAGACGAAGAACTGATTCCGGATAATCTCGATTCACTGGCGAACATCGACAAATTCGTGCAGGCCAAGCGCAACGGCGCCGGAAATTAGTCGGCAAGAGAAGGTGTGCGGGAATGCCCGGCGCCGGAATCAGCCGCGGTAGGGTGCAAAGCGCCATGTGCGGCGGCGCTATCGGAGAAATTATGACGAATACGCGTTGGCAAAAAATAGCCGTATGGGAAGATGCGTATAAAGCAAAATCATTGCGCCGCATGAGCCGGACGGAATCTTTCAAAATTTTTCTTGATTTGTACGAATTCCACATGTCCTTGCCGATGAACACGTCGTATTCCAGGATAGACGATGAGAAAATCAACGCCCTTGCCCGGATGCATCGTTTGAGGATGAAGGCGCGCGTGTGAATACGTTTGAATATCAGTTACAGCAAGTAATCCAGTTTCTCCATGCTACGAAAATTGAGTACGCAATTATCGGCGGGGTGGCGGTTTCTCTCTACGGTGATCCGCGGATGACACAGGATATCGATGTGAATATAATCCTCGATCAGGAAGATTTGCCTAAAATATTGCAACAGTCTAAAAAATATGGTTTTGCTCCGGCAGTGCCTGATTTCGATCGTTTTGTAAAAGAGGTTGGCGTGCTTCTGATGAAATTTTCGAAAAAAGGGATAACCGGGAAATTTGATTTTGTCATCGCACAAAATCCTATTGAATTCGCGGGTATAAAAAGAGCGAAGGTATATACGCTCTTTAATCTGGAAGTTAAAGTAGTTACTCCGGAAGATCTCTTACTGCATAAATTACTCAGCGATCGACCGCGGGATCACGAGGACGCGCGAGGCATTATTATGCGTCAAGGGAAAAAATTAAAGACGGACTATATTTTTGCCTGGCTTAGAAAAATTGAAAAAGTATGCCCGGAACGGCAGTATCTTAAAGAATTTAAAAAATTGTGTCGTACGATAAAAACTATATTGCCGAAGAGCCGTTAGAATTTTCAGCGGGAGTTTTTATCCACGCATCTTTGAAAACCCCGGCCTTTAGTCCCGCCCAATATCGCGGGATAAAGCCGGAGAAAAAAGTAAATCTGCAGGATTCCGCTCAGATACCCCGGGCTTTAGCCCGGGTGAGCTTCATTTTAACAGAGAATTGGCAGGAATGGTGATATGCTGATTCACGAATTATTAACGCAGAGCGCGAAAAAGAATCCGGATCAGCCCGCCGTGGTGCATCAGCAAAAGCGCATGACCTATAGCCGGCTGAATGACGTGTCCGTGGTTTTTGCGCAGGTGCTGCGCGCGAAAAATGTAAAAAATGGCGGCCGGGTGGCGCTTTTCTTGGACAATTCCTGCGAATATGTCGCCGCCTATTTCGCTGTTTTGCGCTGCGGCGCCGCTGTCGTGCCGCTGAACAGCCAGTATGTCGCGCGGGAACTGGCAGTTATTTTGGCTGATTGCACACCCGGTCTGATCATCACGGATACGAAGCATCTGCCCATCGTCAAAGAATCCCTTGCTTCTATCGCGATGCGAATGGAATGTTTATGTGTTGATGAATTTTTTAAGAATGAGGATTTAAGTTCTTCTCGTCTCTCGTCCGTCGTCTCTCGTCCGTCTGTCTCTGCCCCCTCGTCTGTTGATCCTTGCAGCTTGGAGCCTGTAGCCTGCAGCATTTTTCCTCGTCCCTCGTCCGTCGCCTGTCGTCCATCTGTTTCTGATCCCTCGTCCATTGGTCTTTGCGGCCTGCAGCCTGTCGCCTGCAGCGATACTGCTCTTGCTCTGATCATCTACACTTCCGGCACAACTGGCAAACCCAAAGGCGTGATGCTCTCCCATGCCAATGTAACCGCCAATGCGCAATCAATCGTCGCATACTTGAAACTGACGGAACAGGACCGCACCATGGTCGTTCTGCCGTTTTATTATTCGTACGGGCATTCGCTTCTGACCACCCATGTGCTGACCGGCTCGACAATGGTTTTAGATAACCGTTTTATTTTCCCCAATACTGTCCTTGACGCTATGCGCGACCAGTCGGTTACCGGTTTTGCCGGCGTGCCGTCGCATTTTGCGATTTTGCTTAATAAGTCGGCGTTGGCGCAGTATTCTTTGCCGTCGCTGCGTTATGTGACCCAGGCCGGCGGCGCCATGCCGCCGGCGTTGATCGAACGGTTTACGGCGATGTTTCCGGCGGTGAAATTTTACGTGATGTACGGACAAACCGAGGCGGCGGCGCGGCTGAGTTATCTGGAGCCGGAGGATTTGCCGCGCAAACGCGGTTCTATCGGTAAAGCGATTCCCGGGGTCGAACTTTGCTTGCGTTCAGAAAGCGGACAGCCGGTTGCCGTGGGTGAGGTCGGAGAAATCGTCGCGCGCGGCGCGAACGTGATGATCGGGTATTGGAACGCGCCGGAGGAGACCGCGCGGGTAGTGCGCGACGGCAGCCTTTTTACCGGCGATCTTGCCCGCCAGGATGAGGAAGGATTTTTTTATATCGTCAGCCGGAAAAAAGATATGATCAAAAGCGGCGCCAACCGAATCAGTCCTCTGGAAATCGAAGAAGTCGTGGCGCAGCTTGCCGGGGTTGTGGAAAGCGCGGCAGTCGGCATACCGGATGAGATTTTAGGCGAAGCGATTGCGCTGTTCGTTGTGGCGGCCGGCGCCGTAACCGTTCCGGAAATTATGCGCCATTGCAAACAAAACCTCGCCGCCTATAAAATTCCCAAACGCGTCGAATTTATCGAGCAGCTGCCGAAAACCGCCTCGGGCAAAGTGAAACGGGAAGAGCTGAAAGAGAAGCTACAGGCGGTAAGAACCGACGGACGATAGACGAGGGACGGGAAAAAACGAAGGACGATAGACGACGGACGAGAGACGAGAAGAGCAAGAGCGCTGCAGGCTTCAGGCTGCAGGCCACAAAGACCGACGGACGAGGGAGAGCAAAAGCAAGGGAAAATGTGCAGGAAGTTGATTTGTGTGGTGTGCTTAATTCTGCTTATATATAAAAATGTATATATAAAGAAATGATATCAGCAAGAATATATTCGCTATTTGACCTATGCAATAGCATCATGTGATGAAACAAAAGAACGTTTGATGTTGCCGGTTGAAACTAATTTTTTTACAGCACAGTACAAAATACTTTACTATAAATTATACTATGGTATAATTTATAAGAGGTATGAATATGATACATAGATATTTAGAAAACAGCGTAGCTGCTGATTTAAAAGATAAAATGGTATTTATCTCCGGGCCTCGCCAGGTTGGTAAAACGACTTTGGCAAGAATCATTGGCGAGCATATTTTTTCGGGCAAGTACGACTATTTGAATTGGGATAATCGGCAGGATAGGCGTTCGCTTTTAGACGGTGTTTTCAAAGCCGATGCGGATTTGGTCATTTTTGATGAAATTCATAAATATAAAAGTTGGAAAAATTATATAAAAGGAGAATTTGATAAATATAAAGACAGATTTAAATTTATTGTGACCGGCAGCGCGCGATTAGATATTTATCGCCGGGGTGGGGAGTCACTGCTGGGTAGATATCACGCCTATCGATTGCATCCCTTGTCGTTGCGCGAGTTGCTTGCCGCTCCGCTTCAGGTCGAACCATTTCATGAGTTGATTTTTGGAGAAAATAATAAGGAACACCAAAAACTCTTTGCCGGTTTGTTCAAATTCGGCGGATTCCCGGAGTTGTTTTCTAAGCAAAACGAGAAAACATTGCGCCGATGGCATAATGAGCGGGTGGATCGATTGATAAAAGAAGACATTCGTGATATTGAACAGTTACGGGACATCTCCGCGCTACAGGTATTAGTTGAGCTAATTCCGGGTAAGGTTGGGTCGCTTTTTTCGGTGAATTCTTTGCGTGAGGACTTAGGGGTAACGCATCGAACCGTTTCTTTGTGGGTTGATGTGTTGGAAAAATTTTATTACCATTACCGGATATATCCGTTTCAAAGCAATTTAATTAAATCGCTCAGAAAAGAACCGAAAGTATACCTGTGGGATTGGTCGGAAATAAAGGATGAAAGTATCCGATTAGAAAATTTCATTGCGTCACATCTGTTGAAATTTTGTGACTATTTGTTCGACGTAGAGGGATTTAAAGCGAAGCTTTACTATTTAAGAGATAATGAACAACGCGAGGTAGATTTTTTAGTCGCGATCGACAATAAACCATGGTTTTGTGTTGAAGTTAAGAAAACATATAAAGATATACCGGCATCATTGAAGTATTTTCAAGGCAAATTAAAAATACCCTATGTTTATCAGGTCGTCGCCGACGATCCTGTCGATTTTATAAAGGATAAAGTGCGTGTAATGAGCGCCGGCAAGTTTGTCAGCGGGCTTGTTTAGCGTCCGGTATTTGTTTTGTGCTTTTTGTTAATTTTTTACGATTCGCTGTCTGTTTTTTGTAGTTGGTGGGAATCTTATGTGCGGTATTGCCGGAATATTAAACGTAACAAAACAGCAGCCGATTGATCGCCTTCTTTTGAAGCGGATGGTGTTGGTTTTGCGTCATCGCGGTCCGGAAGGAGCGGGTCTGTATGTTGATTCGCAGGTTGGGCTGGGGCATGCGCGCTTAAGCATTATTGATTTAGCCGGCGGCGACCAGCCGATTTACAATGAAGACAAAAGTATCTGGACGGTCTATAACGGCGAAATTTTCAATTATCCGGAGTTGCGCGAAGACTTGATCGCTAAAGGGCATTGCTTCGCGACGCATACCGACACCGAGGTCATTGTCCACCTTTACGAAGAAAAAGGTTTGGATTTTGTCCGAGCCCTCAATGGTCAGTTTGCCCTGGCGATATGGGATAAAAACCGGCGTCGTTTAGTGCTCTGTCGTGACCGGGTGGGCATCTGTCCGCTGTATTTTACCCGTGTGGATGGGGCATTGCTTTTTGCCTCCGAGGCAAAGGCTTTGTTTATGGACACGAGAGTGAGCCGCAGCATCGACCCGCAAGGCCTTAACCAACTGTTTACTTTTTGGTCAACGGTTCCGCCGCAGACGGTATTTCAGGGCATTCAGGAATTGGCGCCGGCGCATTTGATGGTTGTCGAGGCGGGGAGCGTTCATCCACCACAGCGGTATTGGCAATTAAATTTTGACCAAAACAGACATGACCCGGATCGGACCGTGGACAGTTACGCGGAAGAATTTCTTGCGCTGCTTAAAGACGCCATCAAGATACGGCTGCGTGCCGATGTGCCGGTGGCGGCGTATTTAAGCGGAGGCATTGATTCGTCGTTTATTACGGCACTCATTAAGAAATATTTTAATAACCAGCTGGAAACATTTTCCGTTGCGTTCTCGGATAAAGATTATGACGAAAGTCCCTATCAGCAGGAAGCGGCGCATTTTTTTCAGACAAAACATCACGAAATTCGCTGCGGGTATGCCGACATCGGGGCGACTATGGAGCAGGTTGTGTGGCACGCGGAAATGCCGATGGTGCGCACCGCGCCGGCGCCGCTTTTTTTACTCTCAGGGTTAGTGCGGCAGAATAATATCAAAGTCGTTTTAACCGGCGAGGGCGCCGATGAGATTCTGGCCGGCTATGATTTGTTCCGGGAAATGAAAATTCGGCGTTTTTGGGCGAGGCAGCCGGAATCAAAGTTCCGTCCGGGCCTGCTGCGCAGACTTTATCACTATCTGCCTAATTGGCCCAAACGGGTGTCCGGGTATCTGGAGCTCTACTATAAAAAGAATTTACGGGAAACTGACAAGCTATATTATTCCCATGTCCCTAAATGGACAACCACGGAGCATATTAAATCTTTTTTTTCCGAATCATGGCAGCAGCAAATAACGGGAAGTCCTCTTGCTGAAATTATGCAGACAATGCCCGGCGATTTTTCGCACTGGCAGCATTTGTCGCAGGCGCAATATTTAGAAATGTCGACGCTCTTATCCGGGTATTTGCTATCAGCGCAAGGTGATCGGATGTTGATGGCGCATTCAGTCGAAGGCAGATTCCCGTTTCTTGACCACAGAGTCATGGAATTTTGCGCCACTATACCGCCACGTTTGCGGCTCAACGGCATGAAAGAAAAATATCTTTTAAAACAGGCCGCGCGGGATTTTGTGCCGGCGGCGATTACACAGCGGGTCAAGCAGGGCTATCGCGCGCCGGAAAGCGCCGCTTTTTTTAATGCCGGGCACCTGGCGTATCTTGAGGACGTTTTGTCAGAGAACAACGTGGCGCAAACCGGTTATTTTAATCCCGTGCTGGTCAGAAAATTAATTGAAAAATGCCGCGTTGCTGATCCGGCGACCTTGAGCGCGCGGGATGCGATGGCCGTGGTCGGCATTATTACCACAGTGCTCGTGGATAAATTATTTGTCCGAAATTTTTGCATTCCCGGCGATGGGGAAAAGATTATGTTTAAAGAGTGTGAGGGGTGAACAGTTTCACGCTTGTGGATTAAGAACTGGAATGCATTTAGATTTTTGGTGGTGCTGTTATTGAAATGTTACCGAAGTATGGTACACTTAATTATTTATATAGCGATTGCCATCCATTATGAAGTAAAATGGTTTCGGAACGGAATACCCTCACGTTGTCATCGGTCAATAAAACATGTTCGTACGCATATGGAAAGGAGATTGTCGATGAGATTGGTTGTTTTGATGTTTTGTGTTATCTCGGCTATTTGCTGTGGATGTAAAGGGGGAGAGATGAAAACTACCGATATAGATTTGTCCGCATTGAAAACAATTCCGCCGCAGCAGTGGGAGGCCTTGGCAGGTAAAAAAATTTATTTCGGACACCAGTCCGTCGGATACAATATTATGGAGGGAATTCAGGACATCATGGCCGAGTTTCCGCAGATAAAATTAA
>JAMWCB010000003.1 GCA_023819605.1 Candidatus Omnitrophota bacterium | reverse complement strand
TATAGTTTTTTGCCGAAAAAATTATTATAATGCAGAAAGAGGTGCACTGCGTTATAAAACGATGCGTGGCGAGGAGGTTCGGGTGCGCAATCAGAAAACGGCAGAATTGCAGGCAGAGGCGGCGGCCTTACGCCGGCAGCTTGCGGAATTGGAAAGGAAACATCAGCTCTGCGAGGAGGATCAGGCGCTGTTGCGCGATTCGACGCACCTGTTGCGGGCGGTGGCGGAAGGCATTGCCGAAGGAGTCTTGCTTATTGACCGCAATTTCAAGATTATTTGGGCAAATCCGGTAGCGGCCGCCGAGGCCGGTGTTCCGTTGACGGAACTGCTCGGCCGGTATTGTTATGCGACAACCCACCATTTATCGGAACCGTGCTCATCTCCGGACGATCGCTGCCCGGTGCAAGCCGCGTTGAGCCGTGGCGAACCGGCAAGCGCGACGCACCGTCATATTGATTTGCAGGGCAACGAGCATTATGTTGAAATTAAAGTTTATCCGTTGCGTGAGGAAACGGGGGAGATCGCGCGGTTTGTACATGTAAGCCGGGATATTACCGAACGCATGCGTATGGAAGCGGCGTTGCGCCGCAGCGAGGAATATTTTCGCGATTTTTTTATGCATGCCGCCGTCGGGTTTCATATTTTCGGCCCGGATCGGGTGATCATTGATATTAATGAAGCGGAATTGCAGATGCTCGGGTATGCGCGGGAAGAAATTGTCGGCAAAAAAATGTGGCCGGATTTGATCGTGCCGGAGCAGCGCGCTCAGTTTGAAGCGCATTGGCAGCAAATTCTGCGGCACGGGGTTGTGCATAATTTGGAATATACCGTGGCTACCCGGCAGGGAGCGCGGGTGGAGGTGCTGTTAAACGCTTCGGCGCGTTATGATGAGCAGGGGCGGCTAATCAATACCCGCGGCAGCGTTGTCGATATTACCGCGCGCCGGCAGGCAGAGAAAAAAATGCAGGAGGCGATTGCGTTGAAAGCGCAGTTGAATGCGTTCATCTCCCACGAACTGCGTACGCCGCTGACCGCGTTGCGCGAGGGTATTGCCCTGGTGATCGAAGAGTCCGCGACAGTTTTGTCCCCGGAACAGAAGGAATTCCTCTTGATTGCGGTAAAGAATGCCGACCGGCTGCAACGCTTGGCCCATGAAGTTTTGTCGCTGCAAAAAATACACCGCGGTGAGAATTTGTTGTCCGCGCAGCAGGCGAACATTAATGAAGCCGTGCGGGAAGTGTATACGGTAATGGTGCCGTTGGCCACGCGGGTCAATTTTGTTTTGGATTTGGCGGAATCGCTGCCGTTATTGTCATTCGATCATGATCGTATCGTGGAAGCGGTGACTAATCTGGTGAATAATGCGTTCAAATTCACTGAAACCGGAAGGATTACGTTGCGAACGCGTTGCCGGGAGCAGATGATTCGGATCAGTGTGCAGGATACCGGCTGTGGTATTGCCGCCGAAGATTTAGACGCTTTGTTTATTCCGTTTAAAAGAGTCGGCAGCGCGTCTGTCCGCCGGAAAAATCCGCAGGGGGCCGGTTTGGGGTTGTCGATTGTGAAAGAAATCGCGCAATTGCACCGGGGTACGGTAGAGGTGGAATCGCTGCCGGGCCAGGGAACAACGGTTACGCTCGTTTTACCGGCAGGTGCGTCAGAGTCATAAGGATGTGCGGCAGTGCGCGGCGAGGAGGCGAGGATGCGTTGTGAGGAAGATATCGCGCTATTGATACAATCGAACTATCCGGTTGTGGTTGTGGATTCGCCGGATGAAGATTATTCGCTGCGCCAGTTGGCAGGCGTGGCGGCGCAGTTAGGCTTGATTTTTTTTCAGTGGTCAGTGACGGAGGGGTTGCGGCGCAGCGGGCAGGAAGGGGTTTTTTATCAAACGAAAGAACCGGCCCGGATGTTAAATATGCTGATCTATCTGTTGCGCGGCGAGGCTTCCGGCGCCCCGGGGTTGTATGTTTTAAAGGATTTGGCGCGTTACCTGACCGATGGGTTGGTGTTGCGGTTATTTAAAGATCTTATCAGCGCCGTGAAAGGCCGGCGCGATACCGTGGTTTTGCTCGGTACGGACGCCGTGATTCCGCGGGAAATTGAAGCGGATACGGCGCGCATTGTCGGCGGTTACCCGGCGGAAGCGGAGATCGGCGAGCTTATCCGGCAGACGTTGCGGGAATCGCCGCGCGGCGGCAGGCTGGGAGTAAAGGATTCGGATTTAGCCTCAGCCGCGGCGTTGCTGCGCGGTTTGACGGTACAGCAGGTTCGTTCCGTGGTCACGTATTGCCTGCTCGATGACGGAATGTTTGATGGTCATGATTTTACAAAAATCATCGAACGCAAGAAAACTCTTTTCGATCAGGAGGGCTTGCTTGAATTTTGCATGGCCCAGGAAGATACGTTGGCCGGCTTTTCCCGCCTGAAGCGGTGGGTGGCGGAACGACAGGCGATTTTTGTCGGTAAGCAGAACGCCCCCGGCCTGCCAGCCCCCAAAGGTGTGTTACTGATGGGGGTGCAGGGGTGCGGGAAAAGCCTGGCGGTGCGGTGTATTGCCGCTCAGCTTCATGTGCCGTTGTACCGTTTGGATTTAGGGAGATTGTACAGTAAATATATCGGCGAAACGGAACAGAATTTGCGCAAGGCCTTGTCCGTTATGGAAAAACTCGCGCCGCTGTGTTTGTGGATTGATGAAATTGAAAAAGCCTTTGCCGCTTCCAACGCGGAACAGGATGGCGGCGTATCCCAGCGGCTGCTGGGCACTTTTTTGACGTGGATGCAGGAACGTACGGTACGGTGTTTCGTGGCGGCCACGGCCAACGACATTTCTCGGCTGCCTCCGGAATTTTTACGCAAGGGGCGTTTTGATGAAATATTTTTTGTCGATTTGCCGGATCCCCTGGTCCGGGAAGAGCTCTTTCGCATTCATTTGGCTAAGCGCGGCTATCACGCGGCAGCGTTTAATTGCGCGGCGCTGGCGCGGGCTGCCGATGGCTTCAGCGGCGCGGAAATCGAACAGGTGATTATTGCGGCGCTGTATCGCACGCACGCGGATAAGCAAGATTTAACACCGGCGCATATTTTAAATCAAATGAACCAAACGAAACCGCTGTCGATACTTAAAGCCGAAGAAATTTTGGCGTTGCGCCAGTGGGCGGCCGAGCGCACGATTCCCGCATAAGAATCGCTGCCAGCTGCAAGTTACAGGCCGCAAAAACCGATGGATGAGAGACGACGGACGAAAAAACAAAAAACTGAATACTGCAAAGACCAAAGGATGACGGACGAAAGACGCGAAGAGCAAGAGCGCGACCGTTTCCACAATCCCGCATTGTGGAAACGGTCATACGGACAAAAAAAAACTGCCGTGCTGAAAAAGCACGGCAGCAATAGGCCGAATTAAATCAATAATAATTATTTTGTAATAATTATTATTGACAATGACATCCGGTGGTGTTATGATACACCGGTGATATCCCGAATCGATGATCAAGGGGAAAATGTGCGGAGCATGAGGAGCAGATGCGGGAAGCAGTGGATGTATTTCAAGAAAAACGCTTGCGCATCACGCCCCAGCGCTTAGCCGTATATGCAGTATTGGCCGCGGCGAAGAAGCATTTGACGGCGGAAGAAATCTATGGCAGAATAAAACAGTCGTTGCCGCACATGTCCTTTGCGACGGTATATACAACGTTGGAATTGCTGAAAAAGCAGGGTGTCGTGCGCGAGTTACGGACAGCCGCGTTGACGGCACGGTTTGAGCTTGGAACGGATTCCCACCATCATTTTTATTGTCGCGCGTGTGATTCTATTTTTGATGTAATGATGCATCCGTGTCCGCCGCTGCGCGACCGTGAAATCGAAGGCCACCGGATCGAACAATTTTCCAGCTGTTTTTACGGCATCTGCCGCCGCTGTCGCGAGTCGGTCTCCGGGGAATTAAAAAAACCGGATAGAACGGGTGTGAGGAGAAAATAATGCCGTACTTTACCGCAAAACTGATTGAGCGGATTCCGCGCACGCCCTCGGTGGAAACGTTCCGTTTTCTTCCGGAACGCGGACGCGTGGCGTTTCGTCCCGGCCAGTTTACCGCGGCCTTATTTGATCCGGAAAACCGGAAAAATCGTGATTTGAACAAATATCTGTCGTTTTCGTCTTCGCCGCAACGGGATTATTTTGACGTTACCAAGCGGTTGAGCGAAAGTTCCTTTTCCGGGCGGCTGCGGCAGTTACAGCCCGGCGGCTGTGTTCAGTTCGACGGGCCGTTCGGCACGTGCGTGTTTCAGGATGAGTTTCGCGAAATCGCGTTTATCGTCGGCGGCATCGGTATTACGCCGGTGATTTCGATGCTCGAATACCTCGGCGACCGGAACTTGAAGCCGGACGCAGTGCTGCTTTATTCCAACCGTTTCGTCGAAGAAATAGCCTTTCGCGCGGAATTGACCGCCTGGGACGCGCAATGGGAAAATCTGCGCGTCGTCCATATGATGACGCAGTGCCGGCCGCGTGATTTTGCCTGTATTCACGGCTATTTGGATTTGGCGGTGCTGCAAAAAGAAGTTGCCGATTGCCGCCGGCGGCAGGTGTTTATTTTCGGGCCGCCGACGATGGTCGCGGCGATGAAGAGCATTTGTCAGGAAGCCGGCTGTCCGGCGGATTTGCTCAAAACCGAAATGTTTACCGGTTATGAATGAACCGGCGCGGCCGCTGGGCAGGCAGGGAAAGAACAAAGGAGGAAGGCATGCACCATCTGCACAAAATGACCGAGGAGTTTTTAAAAAATGCGTTTGCCGGTGAATCGCAGGCGCACATGAAATATCAGATTTTTGCCGACGCCGCCGAGCGCGAAGGCAAGCCGAACATCGCCCGCATGTTCCGGGCGATCGCGTATGCCGAGCAGGTGCACGCTACGAACCATTTGCGCGTTTTAGCCGGCATCAAGAAGACGGTGGAAAATCTTGAAGTGGCTATCGGCGGCGAAGATTTCGAGGTGCAGGAAATGTATCCGGTGTATAAAAACGCCGCGCAGTTCCAGCAGGAAAAAGAAGCGGAAAAATCAACGCATTATGCCTTGGAGGCGGAAAAAATCCATCGGGAAATGTATCAGCAGGCAAAGCAGGCCGCCGCCGACGGCAAAGATATCAAGCTCAACGCAATGTATATTTGCCCGGTCTGCGGGTTCACCGTGGAGGGCGAAGCGCCGGAATTTTGTCCGGTATGCGGCGCGAAACGGGCGGTGTTTAAATCGTTTTAACCGATGAGGCGAGGAGGTCGTTCCATGGCAATGATGAAAGATCTTTATCAGTCGGCGGATTGGAAAGCGGAAAAACACGTTCCGGTCATCGAGTGCGCGGATACGCTGAAAAAAGGCGAGGCAGTAACGGTAACGGTCAGCGTCGGCAAACAGATCGCGCATCCGAACACTGCCGCGCATCACATCGCGGCGGTAGAATTGTATTTTTTACCGAACGGGGAGAAGTTTCCGTATCAGATCGGCCGTTGTGAATTTTCCAGCCACGGCGCATCGATCCAGGGGCCGGATACGAGTACGGTGTTCACGCAGCCCGTCGCCGTCTTTTCTCTGAAAACGGAAAAATCCGGGGTCTTGCTGGCCGGCGGGTATTGCAATATTCACGGGGCGTGGGAGAATGCGAAAGAAATTACCGTTGTATAACCAGTTCAACACAGGAGTCGGAGCATATGGAAAAAAAATTAGCGAAAGCGTTTAACGAGCAGATCAATCATGAGTTTTACTCCGCGTATCTTTATTTAGCGATGTCCGCCTGGGCGGAAACCCAGGATTTGCCGGGCATGGCGCATTGGCTGCAAGCGCAGGCAAAAGAAGAGACGGAACACGGTATGAAATTATTTGCCTATCTTAACGATTGCGGCCAGGCGGTGGCGCTGAAAGCTATCGGCGAGCCGCCGGCGGAATTCGGCTCGGCTTTGGAATTGTTTGAACAGGTGCGGGCGCATGAAGCGAAAGTAACGTCCTTAATTCATAAATTATACGCATTGGCGCGGGAAACCGCGGATCCGGCGGCAGAAGTCTTTCTGCAATGGTTTGTCAGCGAGCAGGTGGAAGAGGAGAAAAATGCCGCGGATATTGTGGCGATGCTCAAGCGCGTTAAACCGGATTCGGCGGCGCTGTTGATGATTGACCGGCAATTGGCGAAGCGAGGCGAAGACGATTGACATTGACCGCGAACAGCGCCGGAAACGCGCTGTTTTGTAGAGAAAGGAGTCGGGTATGGCAGTTACGCTGACGACGGAAAATTTTGAAAAAGAAGTGATTCAATCATCTCTGCCGGTGCTGGTCGATTTTTGGGCGGAATGGTGCGGCCCCTGCCGTATGCTCTCGCCGACCATCGACGAACTTTCCCGGGAATACGCGGGAAAATTGAAAGTGGGCAAGTTAAATGTCGACGAGGCGGCGGAGATCGCTTCGCAGTACGGCGTGATGAGCATCCCGACGCTGATGGTTTTTGATAAAGGGAACGTGGTTACCCAGAACGTCGGCGCGCAGTCGAAGGATAAGCTGGCGCAGATCGTCCGGCCGTATTTGCCGAAATGAGCGGACGCTGAAGAGGAGGAATCAACGGATGAAGAAGTATCGATGCGTGGTATGCGGGTACGTGTATGATCCGGCGGAAAACAACAACGTCGCGTTTGCCGATCTGCCGGCGGACTGGGTATGTCCGGAATGCGGCGTCGGCAAAGATCAGTTTGAACCGGTATAACGGAGGAAGAGGCCATGGGTACCAAAGGAAGAGCGTTGTTGGAAAGTCTTGGCGTCAATGTCGAAGAATTGATTGCGTTGTTGAACCGGGCGTTTGCCGATGAATGGCTGGCATACTATCAATATTGGATCGGCGCGCAGGTCGCGCGCGGTATTCCGCGGGAAGCGGTCGTCGCGGAATTGACGCAGCACGCCGCGGACGAGTTGCGCCATGCCGGTATGGTCGCGACCCGGATTATTCAATTAGGCGGCACGCCCTTGCTTGAGCCGGCGGAGTGGATGAAGTATACGAATTGCGGCTACGACCGCCCGAATGATCCGGATGTGCGCCTGTTGCTGGAGCAAAATATTAAAGGCGAACAGTGCGCGATCGGCGTGTATAAAAAATTGATCGATTATACGAAAGATCGCGACCCGGTGACGTATGATGTGGTGTTGCAGATCCTCCAGGATGAGATTATGCATGAAGAGGATTTGGAAGCGATTCGCGACGATATTCGGCTGACGATCGGCGATAAAAAACGTTAAGACGCGGCAGTACGGGCGCAGAGGCAGAGCAGATGAGTCTGATTAAAAACGAGATCCATTGGGTCGGTTTTATCGACGGGAATTTGCGGAATTTTCACGGTTACGCGACGCCGGCCGGCTCGACGTATAATGCGTTTATCGTGCTCGACGAAAAGCCGACGTTGATTGACACCGTAAAATCCTACGGATTCGACGAGATGCTCGCGCGGATCCGCGCGGTCATTGACCCGGCAAATATCCGCTATATTATTTCCAATCACACGGAAATGGACCATTCCGGAACCATCGAGCAACTGCTGGCCTATTGCCCGCAGGCGGAGGTCGTCTGTTCGCCGAAAGGCGAAGAAGGCTTGCGGCGCCATTTTAAGAAAAATTGGAAATTTAAAGTGGTCAATACCGGCGACACGCTGTCCATCGGACGCCGCAGCCTGCAGTTTTTCCTGATGCCGATGGTGCATTGGCCGGATTCGATGGCCACCTATTCGCCGGCAGACCGCATTTTGTTTCCCAATGACGCGTTCGGCCAGCATATCGCTTCGCCGGAACGTTTCGCCGACGAATACGGCATTGACCGTGTCTGCGAGCAGGCGGCGAAGTATTACGCGAATATCGTCATGCCTTACGGCAACCAGGTGGTAAAAGTGTTGGAGGCGCTCCAAGCGTTGCCGCTGGAGATGATTTTGCCGTCGCACGGTTTGTTCTGGCGCCGGCCGGAAGATATTCGCCGGATCGTCGATTTGTACGGCCGCTGGGCGCGCTATGAAGCGGAAAACCGCGCGGTGATCATTTATGATTCGATGTGGCATTCCACGGAAAAAATGGCGCAGGCATTGTTTTACGCGATAGAAAAAGAGAATATCCCGGTTTCTTTGCTGAGCCTGCAGACCAGCGGTTTGTCCGATGTGATAACCGAGGTGATGCGCAGCAAATGCGTGTTGGTGGGCAGTTCTATTTTGAATAATAATGTGTTGCCGACGGTGGGCGCGTTCCTGACTTATGTGCGCGGCCTTAAGCCGCGCAATCGCTATGGGGTGACATTCGGTTCGTACGGTTGGTCAACCGTGGGTTTTAAAATGTTGACGGATTTTTTGCGCGAAGCCGGGATTGAGCCGATGGATGACGGCCACTATGTGCGCTATATTCCCGACGCCGCGGAGTTGGCGCAACTATGCGCCGTGGCGGCGGAAGTGAAAAAACGTTTAACGACGTAACGCAGGAAGGGAGCTATGGAGAAGATTCCCGCGGGTATCAGTCCGGCGGAGTTGCTGAAAATCGCCGTGGACGTCGAACACAATGGCGAGCAGCTGTACGCGGCGCTGGAACATCGCGCCATGGACGAACGGGTGCGGAGTATTTGGCATTTTTTGCGCGCCGAGGAAGTGCGGCACCGCGAGATTTTTGAAGAGATCCTTGATAATTTGACGGAATACGTCGTGGTGGATAACAGTCCGCAGGAGTGGGAGCTCTATATGCAGGCGATCGCCGCGGAGTTTATCGTCACGCCGCAGCTGATTGCGCAAAAAATTAAAGAGCATTTTCCTACGGAAATTGCCGCGGTAGAGTTCGGCATCGCGCTGGAAAAGGATTCCATTTTAGCTTATGGCGCGCTGCGCGATCGTATCGTGAACGCACAACAGCCGGTGATTGACCGGATTATCCGCGAAGAAAAGAAACATTTGGTGAAATTGTGCCAGTTGAAAAGTTATTTTAACAAGGAGCGATAGCATGGATATTACCGTCTATTCGACGCCGACCTGTCCGTATTGCAAACTTGCCAAACAGTACCTTTCCGCCAAGGGGTTTGCGTATACCGAAGTGGATGTTTCCCAGGATGAGGCGGAAGCGCAGAAAATGGTAGAAGTTTCCGGACAGATGGGCGTGCCGGTGGTGGTGATCGACGGGGAAGTCATTGTCGGATTTGATAAAAAACGCATTGATGTGTTGACCGGGAAATGATGAGCAGAAGATTAAACGGCAGAAGAAAAAAAATGTGAATAGTTTATTTCTTTTTTGAGTAAAGGAGTATTAATCTTTTGTCGAGAAAATAGTTTTATGGTTACGGCGGTGCCGTGATAGTTTTTTTGAGTTTCGCTGTTGAATATGAACTCGCTGGGTATTCCGAAATTTTTATATATTTTTTTTAAATTGGCAATCCCTTCTCCCGGACTGTCTTTCCTTTCAAATTCGCCTTCTAATATCGCATCGATATCATCAATGCCATCGCCATGGTCAATAAGGCTGATTTCGAGAATTATTTCACTTTGTCCGGGTTTGGGGATTAGCCGAACGGCAAATATGCCCCACGCGTTAGAGTGCCGCCAGAGGTTGGAAAGCAGTTCTTCCGCGATCTGTGCGAAGGGATGTTCATAGATATCCTAAGAAAAATCATACCGATCGGCGAATTGTTGTATCTGCGCGGTTATTTTATCAGCAAAAATTTGTCCCTTTACGGAAAGAGCGACATTATTATATTCCGGTTGATACTTTAAAAAGCTATCGTCGTCATCTTCTTCCGGAATAAACCATAGGAAATGATCATTGGCTGCGGTCGCCTGCTGGATCATTAAATAAACTTCTTCTGTTTTTCCGGAAAAAACCGTGTCTTCTAAAATATCCAGATCAACCATGGTAGGGAGAGAGGATGGATTTATTATCGCACGATCTGGATAAGGCGCGGCAATGGTATTATTAAAATTTTTTTGATTAATTGATAGGCGAGGCGAAAGAAATGACGCACAAAGAGCTTGATGGGGAATGGTGGCCGTAAAAAGCAGGCAGGTAAAAATTGTTAACGTATTTTTTTTCATTGGTTACCGATGGTTGTGTTTATAATTTCGTTTAACGTGAATACATGTGTTGATCCCGTAATTTCACGGGTACGCTTTTAGGCACGATTGTTATCCAAGTTTCAGCAATAATTATACCGGATAGAGTACATTTTTGCTCATTTTTGTTGATTATTTTTTGCTGGTTGCTCAGTTTGGCGTATGGCCACCATTAGCATTGCCATTTCAAAGATAACTTTCTCTGTCGGCGCACAGAAAATTATTCCTGCTTTCCGCTTAGACAGTGCCCAAAAAATTTTTTTCTTGCCATGATTGTGTGTTATAATACGCTCTACCATGAAGCGCGAATTGATAATCGTCGGCGATCGGGTGCTGATCAAGCCCGATGATCAAAAGGAAATGACCAATTCCGGGCTCTATCTTCCCCAGGGAACGTACGAGAAGGAAAAAGTCCATAGCGGCAAGGTGGTCAGCGTCGGGCCGGGTACGCCGGTGGCCGATCCTCAGGATTTGCACAAAGAACCGTGGGCCGAAGCCCGCGAGGCGGCGACGCCGCATTATGTGCCTTTGCAGGCGCGCGAGCATGACCGGGCGATTTTCCTGCGCAGCGCCGCGGTGGAATTCGAATTCGAAAATGTAAAATATGTGATTGTGCCGCACGCGGCGATACTGGCGCTGATCCGCTACGACCTGTCCGATGATTTGCGCTGACGATGTCCGGCAAGGTAGGCAATGAAAAAAGCGATACAGATTACGTTTTTAGGGACGAACGGCTGGTTTGATTCACCCACCGGCAGTACGGTCTGCGCGGTGGCCGATACGCCGGAATGCGTGGTGATTCTCGACGCCGGCTATGGCTTGCATAAGCTGGACAGCGTTATCGATCAACAGAAGCCGGTGTATTTGTTTTTAAGCCACGCCCATCTGGATCATACCGTCGGTTTGCACGTGTTGGCGAAATTTTCGTTTGCGCGCGGGCTGACGATTTTTACGCCGCCGGCATTGCGCGCGGCGGTGCGGCGTTTGTGCGCGCAGCCGTTGACGGTGCCGCTGGCGCAGTTGCCGTTTCCCGTGGAGTTGCGTTCGGTGCCGCGGCGGTTTTCCTTGCCGGGCGGCGGCGGTATCGCGCTGCCGCTGGTGCATTCGTCCGTCTGTTTCGGTTATCGTTTCGAACTCTCCGGCAGGACGCTGGCCTATTGCACGGATACCGGTATCTGTGCAAACGCGGTGAAATTGGCGCGCGCCGCGGATATTTTAATTACGGAATGCGCGCTGCAATTGGGGCAGGATGACGGCGGGTGGCCGCACCTGGATCCGCATAAGGCGGCGGGATTGGCGCGGCAGGCCGGGGCCAAACAACTGATGTTGACGCATTTTGACGCGCAGGTTTATCGCACGACCGCGCAGCGGGCGCAGGCGCAGGCGCAGGCGCGGCAGGTTTTTCCGCAGGCGCGGGTGGCCCGCGACGGGTTGCGGATATGCGTGTGAAGCCGGCGAACGGAAGCAGAAAGGAGTATGTGTGCAGATACGGAAATTGTGCGTGAGCGCGGTGATCGTCGTCGGGGTCTGGACCGGGTACGCGGCGGCCGCTGAAGAAATCAGCCCCGCGATGTTGGTCAAAGAAATACAGGCCCGGTATGAAACAGTGCGGAATTTTTCCGCGACTATCCGCCAGACGAATTCGATGAGCGGCATGGAAATAACGGTCAGCGGCCCGGTGCGCCAGAAATACCCGGATAAATTCCGCGCCGAGCTTGCGGTCAGCGGCTTGCCCGACGGCCAAACCGTGCACAGTTTGTCCGTGTACGACGGCGCGACGTTTTGGCAGGAACAGCGCACGCCGGAAGGAAAGTCCGTGCGGGCGATGAAGGTGCTCACCGCGCCGGACAGCGAGCAGGGAAAAATGCTGCTGGCGCAGTTCAGTCCCGCCGCGCAGTTTCGGGGAGTGCTCGAGACCTACGCGCCGGTGCAGGTTGAGGAGTCGCAGTCCGACGGGTATCGCGTTCAGATTGTGCGGCTGCAGATGACCGAGGCCGCGCGGAAAAAAATAGAGCAGCGTTTGCAGGCGGAAGGCAATCCGGCAGGCGCGGAGACCATTCCGGAAAAGATGAGTTACTATTGGAATACGGCCGGCGCGTATTGCGAAAAAATCGAAGTGTATAATGCGCAGCAGCGGCGGTTATCGCAGGTTGTGTATACGGAGGTCGCGCAAAATAAAGAATTGCCGGACGAGCTGTTTTCCTATACGCCGCCGGAAGGCGTGGAAGTAATGGATATGAGCGCAGCGGTCGGCGCGCCGGACGCGGGGGAATCGCCGCAGGGCGCGGAGCATCCGCTGGTCGGCAAACCCTGTCCGGATTTTACGCTCCTCGACGCGCGGGGTCAGCTGTTTAAGCGCGCGCAGATTAAAAATAAGATCGCGGTCATCGATTTTTGGGCAAGCTGGTGCCCGCCCTGTCAGAAAGAACTGCCGTTGCTCGATCAATGGTACCAGGAATGGAAAACCGATGCGCAGGTGCAATTTTTAGCGGTGAGCGCGGAAGAAAAAGACGTGGTCGCGGAATTTATCGCGCAGAACGGTTATCAATTACCGGTTTTTTTCGACGGCGGCGCGGCGTTTGCCCGGCAATTAGGCGTGGAGTCGATTCCGCAGGTGGTCGTGGTCGGGCGGGACGGGGTGATTGCCGCGGTGTATGTGGGATTGCACCCGGATATTGGGGAGCGGCTCACGGCGGATATTCAACGGCTTAAACGATGATGAAATTTCAGAAGGAAAAAAAAGCCGCGGTCGCCGCGGCTTTAAATGCCGGTTCGTTTATCCGGAAAAATCTTCGCCGGCCAAAACAGGTTGAATATAAAGGCGCGATAAATATCGTGACGAATGTCGATGTGCGCGCGGAAGAAATGATTGTGCGCAGGTTGAAAAAAGATTTTCCCGCGTACGGGATACTGGCGGAGGAGCGCCCGGCAGAGGCCGGCCGGTCGGCACGCTGGATTATCGATCCGCTGGACGGCACGACGAATTTCGCCCACCAGTTCCCGTTTTTTTGCGTATCCATCGCCTTGGAACAGGACGGGCGCATGGTGGTGGGGGTGGTCTATGATCCGGTGCGCGATGAACTGTTTACCGCGGCTGCCGGTGAAGCGGCGCGTTTGAACCGGCAGCGGATTGCGGTTTCCCGCCAGGCGCGCTTGGACCGCGCGTTTTTGGCGACCGGCTTTTCCTACCAGGTGCGGGAAAAAAAGGAAAATAATCTCGATCATTTCGCGGCGTTTATCATGCGCAGCATGGCCGTGCGCCGCGCCGGCGCGGCGGCGCTGGATTTATGCTATGTCGCCGGCGGCCGGTTCGACGGGTTTTGGGAACTGGATTTGAAGCCCTGGGACACGGCGGCGGCCGGTTTGATTATCGAGTGCGCCGGCGGAAAAATAAGCGGTTTCGACGGCAAACCTTATGACCATGCGGCGGGAAATATGCTGGCGTCCAATGGGCGGCTGCACCGGGCGATGCGGGCGGTGCTGCACCGCCGTCCGCCGGCATTAACAAGCGGAAAAACCGGGATTACTTCTTGACATCTTGTTGAGCGGCGTTATACTAAAAATTAAGGGTCCGAAGCAACCGCTTCGGAGGCATTGTCGATGGTCGGGCCGCCATCCGTAATTATCCGGATGGCGTTTTTTTATCACTCCGGATGTGCGCCAGTAGTGTTCTTCTCACGGTATTTTCAGACGGCCGTAACGGATAGTGTCGGGGAGATTCAGGGGAGGCTTTTTGAAACGCTTAATTCTTTTCTTTTTGCCCATTCTCATCGTGGTGTGCGCGGTTCTGATCGGTTACGGGATTTGGAACGTCCGCCGGGAAGAAAACCGCCTGCTCGACGAGTTGCAGCGGAAAGCGCGCGCGGTGGCGGAAAGCCTGGAAGTGTCCGCGCAGTATGTGCTGGCGCAGCGGGATGTTCCGGCAGCGCAGCGGCTGGTCGAGCGGTTTGAAACGCGGAAAAATTTTCAGGGCTGCGTTCTGTATGATGAAGCCGGCAAGATTTTCGCCATAACTCGGCGGATTGCTTTCCTCCAGGAACAATTTTCGCCGGCCATGCCTCTTCCGGAATCGGTGGAGTCAGGCGCGGCTACTTCGCTGGAACGGTATCAGGAGTATGTGCTGTACCGATACCGCCTACCGGTCAGTGATGCTGCCGGCCGCCGCTTAGGCATGGTGGAAGTAGTCTATGATACCTCCTATGTCTTTTTTCGTTTAGCGCAGCTCTGGGAGCGCATCGGTATGCCGGTAATCGTGCTGGTTATTCTGCTGTTTTGCGTGAGCGTGCTCATGCAGTGGCGGCTGTTTATTTTTCCGCTGCGGCAGCTGACCGATTGGTTCCGCCGGTTTCATCGCGGAGAAACCAGCGCGTTTTCGTCGATTAAAGGCGCTGATGAGATGCGGGCGTTGGCCGGAGAAGTGGAACAGGTTGCGCTGAGTTTGCGGGTCGCGCGGCGGGCGGTTGCGGACACCGCGTCGGCGCGGCTGGAAAACACGGAATTATGGACGGAGAAAAAATTGCGGGATATCGTCGTGGCTAAACTCGGCGACCACGGGTTTTTCGCGGTGTCCAACCGCGAGCCTTATATGCATATCGTGAATCAGCAGACGAACCGTCCGGTATGCGTGCGTCCGGCCAGCGGGGTCGTGACCGCGCTTGACCCGATTTTGCGCGCCTGCGGCGGTATGTGGCTGGCGCACGGCAGCGGCAGCGCGGATCGCGCTTTTGTCAATGCCAAAGATAAGGTGGGCGTGCCGCCGGAAGATATCCGCTACGTGCTCAAACGCGTCTGGCTTTCGAAAGCGGAAGAGCAGGGATATTACTACGGATTTGCCAATGAAGGGCTGTGGCCGCTCTGTCATATTACGCATACGCGGCCGCTGTTCCGCAGTGCCGATTGGCAGATGTATCAAAAAGTTAACCAGCGTTTTGCCGACGCTCTGCTCGAAGAACTGCCGCAGGATGGGCATGCGTTCGTGTTTATTCAGGATTATCATTTCACGCTCTTGCCGCGGATGATTAAAGCGCGGCGGCCGGACGTGACGGTCGCTCTGTTTTGGCATATCCCCTGGCCGAATCCGGAAGTGTTCGCGATTTGCCCCTATCAGCAGGAAATATTAGACGGCATGCTCGGCTGCGATTTGATCGGATTTCATTTGCAGTTCCATTGTAATAATTTTTTGGAAACCGCCAACCGTTTTTTAGAATCGCGGATCGATACGGAAAAATTCAGCGTGCATTGCGCCGGGCACGAAACCCTTGTCCGTCCGTTTCCGATCAGCGTGGCCGTTGCCGGTTCCGAACGTGGGCAGCCGGCGGTGAGCGGCGGCGTACGCCGGCTGCGCGAAGAATTTTCGCTGGAGGGTAAAATTGTCGCGGTCGGCGTCGACCGTATCGATTATACGAAAGGATTGAACGAACGAATGCTTGCCGTTGACCGTTTATTGACCCGCTATCCGGAGTACCGGGGAAAATTCGTATTGTTGCAGTTGGCGGCGCCCAGCCGCACCCATATTAAACGCTATCACGACCTGCTCGGCGAACTGGATGAGCTGGTCGAGAAAATAAACTGGAATTATTCCGACGGAACGTGGAAACCGATCATCTATCTTAAACATCATTTTTCCCAGGACGAGATATTGCCTTATTATCAGGTTGGCGATATCTGCATCGTCAGTTCGCTGCATGACGGCATGAATTTGGTGGCTAAAGAATACGTGACGGCAAAAGATGATTTGAACGGTATGCTCGTGCTCAGTAAGTTTACCGGCGCGGCGCGTGAATTGACCGATGCGGTGCAGATCAACCCCTATTCGATCGAAGAATTTGCGCAGGGGGTGCACCAGGCGATCGTGATGCCGGTGGAGGAAAAACAGCGCCGTATGGAACGGATGCGCGCGCTGGTCAAAGAGAATAATATTTTCCGCTGGGCCGGGACGATTTTTAATGAATTAATGGCTTTGAAACGGGACGCATGATGCCTCAAGATTTCCGGCGCGCGCAAGCGGAGATTTGTCGGAAACTGGCCGGGCGGCAGGTGATGCTTGGTGTGGATTATGACGGCACGCTGGCGCCGTTTGCCGCGCGGCCGGAACAGGCGCGGTTAGCGCCGGCGGTGCGTCGCGTGCTGCGGCAGTGCGCGGCGTTGCCGCGCGTCCGCCTCGCGGTGGTCAGCGGCCGGCCATTGGCGGATTTGCGCCGCCGGGTGGCGATCCCGGATATTTCCTATGCCGGCGATCACGGCTGGTGTATTCAGACCCCGCAGGGCGCTTATACGCGGAAATTATCGCCGGCAATCGCGCAGGCGCTGGTTGCGGTAGAACGGTGTTTGCGGCGGGTGTGCGCCGATATTCCCGGCGTGTTGATCGAGGGCAAGCTGTTTTCCGTGGCGCTCCACTACCGCGCGGTTGCGGCACAGCGGCGGCGTACGGTGAGATCCTGTTTCCAGCACTGTATTCGGCCGTGGCGGGAACAGGGAATGCTGGAAACGCTCGAAGGCGCGTTGGTCCGGGAGGCGCGGCCGGCGCGCCCCTGGAATAAAGGGCACGCGGTGCGATGGCTGTGGCGGCAGAGCGGGATACCGCCGCGGGAGCGGGTGGCGGTCTATATCGGCGATGATCGCACCGACGAGGACGTGTTCCGGATTTTGCGGGAAAGCGATGTCGGAATTGTCGTCGGCCGGCAGAAAAGATCCGGGGCGCAGTATTGCGTTGAGACGCAGGCGGAGGTTATCGAAGTGCTGCGTATGTTTGCGCGCGAAACGATGCGGAGGTGAATATGGAGCGGGAACCGTTTCAATTTTACACGCGGTTTAATTTGTCGGAACTGACCGGCTTGAAAGCGTCGACCGCCGGAGAATTGTTGGCCCTGTTGCGGGAAGTTCCGGGCGCGTGTATGTATCATCACACGCACCGGTTTTTGCAGCAGCATCTCTTTGTTTCGCCCGAGCCGCCGAATGATTTCGCGTACTGGGTGCGGGAAGCGTTGGGCGAAGACGAATTGGCCGAGCAGTTGGCCAGCGTCAATATTATCGATTATCCGACGATTCGCGCGGTGCGCGAACGGTTTATTTTTCTCCTGGAAGATTATCTGGGGCGCAATCCGGCGGCTCGCGAGCGCGCCTGCCGCGGCGGGGAAGAGTTTCAGGTGATTAAATCCGTAAGTTTCATTGTCCCGACCGGAATTTTCGCGCGCACGCTCGCGGAGTTTACCGCGGCACTGGCGGCGGTCAGCCTGCCGGTGATTTATTTCCATATGTTTGAAGCGCGCCTGCGCCTTGAAAAAGGAAATAACGATTTTTCAAACTGGCTGGCCGATTCTTTGGGGCAGACGGAGGCGGCGGAAAAAATAGCGCGGATAGATCCGTACACGTTCACGCTGGACGGGTTGCGCGCGGCGATTCTTCAGATAATCCAAAAGACAACGGCGAGGTGACCGATGGCGCACTTAACGGAATATGTCCCGATTGTCGGGCAGGCGGTGATCGATGATTTGCGCCGGTTGGGCGAACGGCTCGACGGCAAGGCGGTTCAGAATGTCAATTCGACCGCCGTGGGCGGCGGCGTAGCGGAGATTTTAAACCGCATGGTGCCGTTGCTGCAGGAATTGGGTGTGCGCGCGGGTTGGGACGTGATTAAAGGCGGCGAGCAGTTTTTCGGCGTGACGAAGAAATTTCATAACGCGCTGCACGGGCGCGCGGAAGTGATCACGCGCGATGATTTCGATATTTTTCTGGATACCGGCAGAAAAAATAACGCCGCGTTGAATATTTACGGCGATGTGGTGTTTATCCACGATCCCCAGCCGATCATGCTCGTTGAAAAAAAACAGTCGAATAAATGGATTTGGCGCTGCCATGTGGACGTGTCGCATCCGGACGACGGGGTATGGCAGTTTCTCATGGGATTTATCCGCCGGTACGACGGCTGCGTGTTTTCTTCGCCGTCGTTTTCCCGGCCGCTGCCGATCCGGCAGTTTTTGATTACGCCGTCCATAGACCCGTTGAGCGATAAAAATCGTGAGTTGCCGGAAGAAACCGTCGAACGGATGATCCGGCAGCACGGTCTTGTGCGGGACAAACCGATCATTACCCAAATTTCCCGCTTCGACCGGTTAAAAGATCCGCTGGGAGTCCTCAAGGTTTATCAGTTGGTAAAAAAGCATATCGACTGTCAATTGATTTTGGCCGGCGGCACTGCCGCCGACGATCCGGAAGGATTGGAAGTCTTGGCGGAAGTCCGCGAACAGGCGGGCAAGGATCCGGATATACATATTCTCCTGTTGCCGCAGGATGATTTATTAATTAACGCGCTGCAGCGGGCTTCGGATGTGATTATGCAAAAATCCCTCAAGGAAGGTTTCGGGCTTACCGTTTCGGAAGCCCTCTGGAAAGGCAAGCCGGTCGTCGCATCGGCGGTCGGCGGTATTCCCTTGCAGATTACCCATAAATATTCCGGGCTGCTCTGCCATTCCATCGAAGGCGCGGCGTTTGCCGTAAAGCAGTTGCTGAATAGTCCGGCCTATGCGCAACAGTTGGGAAAAAACGGGCGCGAGCATGTGCGGAATAATTTTCTCTTGACCCGTCATGTGCGGGATTACCTCTTGCTGTTCTTGTCCATGTATTATGAAAACGACGTAGTACGGTTGTGATATTTTTTTGGTTATAGAGATTTTTCCACAACGTGGTTCGCCTGGAGAGGGGATAGTACTTGCGGAGAAATTTTTTTGTTGGTGCCGTTCCCGTGGTCACGCTCCCGGCGTAATCGTGCGGCTTCGTCCGCCGGCAGCAGCGCGAGCAATAGGTCAAAAGATGCGTTAGGGTCGATGGTAATGGTTTTTACGATCGATTGTAGTTTTTTGCTCTGAACTTTGCCTGGCTGCGAACGGGAATAATCGATGCGCTGGGTAAGTGTTTCGCGAATGAGTTGTTCCGGGGCTTCTTTGGCAAGATCGGATAGAGGCGTTTGGTCTTCTCGGTCGAGCAGGCGGGCGAGTTCCGTGGCGTCCGCGGGTAGAGTGCGTACGGTGCCGTAGCGATGCAAAATGCGCTGCGCATGGTAATAAAATATTTTTTGAAAAATTGTTTGATAATAATGCCGGGTCGTGTCGGCAAGTTCGTTGAATAACGACTCTCTGCGTTTACCGGCGCGCGCATTCTCGAAACTATCTGTTAGCGCCGCGAGCGATTCTTTTTCTGCCGCAGTGTTGAACCAATCGATCAACATTTTTTCCACCTGGCGCAAAATCTTGCTTTCTTGCGCGCTGAGAATTCTGCGGTAAGTTTTTGAAACGGAGGGGTTTTGAAATTCCGGCGCCGGACGGCCGCGCCGGGCAGAACGTGTGAACGTTGTTGCGATCGGCTGGATGGTCAATTGTGGCGCAAGGGTTGCACATTCGCCGGACGGCAGCGGCTCTTTCGCTGTTGTCGGCGCTTGGGCGGCCGGCGCGGCCGCCGCATAGAATAAACCACCGATGAGGATAATTGCGCAGCGTTTCATAATCCGATGGCGTCTGTTACGTAACATGCTTCAGGCAATCGACGTTAAAAGTATATAGTAGAGCCGGGGGTAGCGCAAGGGAAATACAAAAAAAACACAAAAAATACTGGAAAAATAAAACGTGATGCGATAAACTATTCTTACCTCGCAGCTGGTATGCTGCGAGGTGTTTTTTTGAGGAAGGAGCGGAACAGGTTATGCAATACCATTCATCGTTATTGCCGAAATTGGTTACGGTTATCCGGGAAGGCTATTCGTTAAAAACATTCATCGCGGATTTGGGCGCCGGCGTTATTGTCGGGATTGTCGCGCTGCCGCTGGCGATCGCGTTTGCGATCGCCTCCGGCGTGCGGCCGGAGCAGGGGCTTTATACGGCGATCGTCGCGGGTTTTATTATCTCGGCGCTCGGCGGCAGCCGGTTCCAAATCGGCGGTCCGACCGGCGCGTTTATCGTGATTGTGTACGGCATTGTTGCGCAGTACGGTTATGCGGGATTGGCGGTGGCGACATTGCTCGCCGGCATGATATTGATCATTATGGGCATGATGCGCGTCGGTTCGTTCATTAAATTTATCCCGTATCCGGTGACCATCGGGTTTACCAGCGGTATCGCGTTGATCATATTTACTTCCCAGGTGAAAGATTTTTTTGGCTTGCGGATCGAGCAGGTTCCGGCTGAGTTTCTCGACAAAATTACCGTGTATCTTGAATACAGCCACACAGCCAATCCCTGGGCGCTGGTTATCGGTGCGCTGGCCCTGGGTGTGATTATTTACTGGCCGCGTTTTGTTCCGAAACTGCCCGGTTCTTTGGCGGCAATTGTCTTGACTACCCTCGTCGTGCAGGTTTTTCATTTGCCGGTGGAAACCATTGCGTCGCGTTTCGGTGGCGTGCCGAATTCCCTGCCGGTGCCGCAGCTGCCGGTCATCACCGGGGAATTGATCCGGAAAATGTTTCATCCGGCGGTGACGATCGCTTTGCTTGCCGGCATTGAATCCTTGCTTTCCGCCGTGGTGGCTGACGGGATGACCGGCCGCCGGCATCGTTCCAATGCGGAAATTCTCGCGCAGGGGATTGCGAATATCGCGTCGGTGTTTTTCGGGGGGATTCCCGCTACCGGCGCGATCGCGCGTACGGCGACGAATATTAAAAACGGCGCTCAGACCCCGGTGGCCGGTATCGTGCATGCCGTGACGTTGCTGTTGATCATGGTTTTTTTGGGGCGGTTGGCCGGACTTATTCCGATGCCGGCGCTTGCCGCTATCCTGATCATCGTTGCCTACAACATGAGCGAACTGCATTTATTTATTAAGTTGTTCCGTTGCCCGCGCAGCGATATTGTGCTGTTGCTGCTGACATTTTTTCTGACCGTGCTCATTGATCTGACCGTGGCGATTCAAACCGGCGTGGTGCTGGCGGCGTTCCTGTTCATGTACCGCATGTCGGAGGTCACGCAAGCCGGGTATATCACGAAGTCGTTGCAGGAAGAGGATGACGCCGAAGACCCCAATGCCGTGGATAAACGAGTGATTCCGGCGGGGGTGGAAGTATTTGAAATCTACGGCGCGTTTTTCTTCGGGGTGGTCGATACGTTTAAGAGCATGGTGCGGTTTGACCGGGAAAAACCCAAGGTTTTTATTTTGCGCATGCGCGATGTTTTGTCCATCGATGCCTCGGGTTTGAAAGCGCTGGAGGATTTATATGATACTGCGCGGCGGGATGGAACGGCGCTGGTCCTTTCCGGTGTGCATACCCAGCCGTTGTTCGCGATGACCAAAGCGGGATTGCTGGATACCATCGGACAGGAAAATATTACCAGCCATATCGATCATGCGTTGCACCGGGCGCGCGAAATACTCGGCCTGCCGGCGGCGGCGATGCCGGAACCGTTCGTTCCCACGGTTAGCCGGGATCGGCCGGCGCGTTGATGCGGCAGCCGGACGGAAAAAATTTTTGAAATGCTTGACAATTAATTAAAAATAATTAATATCTATTCTTGAGCGCACAGGAAGTGCGCAGGGAAAGCAACTAACCAAGGAGCAAACTGTGGAAAATGAAAAGTTGGTGAAAAAAACAGAACAGAAGTCAGAGGAACCTCCGGAGCCTAACTTTGAAGAGCCTCCGAGTACGAAGCTTTGCCTAAAAGAAATACCTTCGTCCACCCAAGAAGTTCGGCATCCTATCGCCAGTATCGAAGCACTTGCCAAGTATCTCCCGTTAAATGAACAGGTAAAAATCGCGCTCAAGCAGGTGATAAAATCGTACCAAATGCTGATTACGCCGTATTATCTGTCGTTGATCAAAGATGTTATGGATCCGCATGACCCGATTCGCCGGCAATGCGTTCCGTCCCTGGAGGAAATCCGGGAGAACGAGCATGAAACGATGGATCCGTTGGCGGAAGAGAAAACATCGGTGACGCCGTTTCTGGTCCATCGTTATCCGGATCGGGCGCTGCTTTTGGTTACCGGGCGGTGTTTCATGTATTGCCGGCATTGCACCCGCAAGCGTTTGTGGAAAGCGAAAAATGCCGAGCCGTCGCTGCGCGAAATCGATCAGGCGCTGCGCTATGTCAAAGATAAGCCGCAGATCCGGGAAATTATTGTCTCCGGCGGAGATCCGTTGACGCTGCATTCGGAACGCTTGGATTATATTCTTTCGGCAATCCGGCAGATTAAAAGCGTAGAAGTCATGCGCATCGGCACGCGCACGCCGGTGGTCAATCCGCAGCGGATCGATGCCATGCTCTGCCGTATCCTGGAAAAATATGAAAATCTCTGGATCAATGTGCAGTTTAACCATCCGGCGGAAGTCACGCCGCAGGCGGCGGAAGCCTGCCGGAAACTGCAGCGTTGCGGTATTCCGTTGAGCAACCAGGCGGTGCTGCTTAAAGGCGTCAACGACAATCCGGACGTCATGAAACAGCTCATGCAGAAGCTGCAGGCCATTCGCGTGCGGCCGTATTATTTGTATCAGTGCGACCCGGTGGTCGGGGCCAATCACTTCCGCACGTCCGTGTACCAGGGCATTGAGATTATCGAAAAGCTGCGCGGGCATACCAGCGGTATGTGCATCCCGACGTTCGTGGTTGACGGCACCGAAGGCAAAGGCAAGATTCCGCTGGGGCCGAATTATCTGATCTCCCTGGCCAAAGATCAGGTTACCCTGCGTAATTATAAAAATGAGGTGATCCAGTACTATAATCCTCAGGGATAAGAACGCCGTATGAGGATTCGTGTGCAGGTAAAGGGGAATGTCTGAGACATTCCCCTTTCATCTGAATCAGGGAGGCAGCCGGTGAATAAACAGATCCGCCGTATCGGGATCACCTATAATTTGCGCCGCGAACATTCCGGCGGCGATTGCGACGAGGAATACGACGAAATAGAAACCATAGAATTCCTCCAGCGGCAAATTGAAAAAATGGGATATACCGCGGTCCGGCTGGAACAGGATGAAACGGTGTTCGCGCGCCTGCGCAGCGAAAAGCCGGAATTCGTTTTGAATATTGCCGAAGGCCGCGGAAAAACGCGCGGCCGGGAGTCGCAAATCCCCTGTCTTCTGGAATGGCTGCAGATACCTTACTTCGGTTCCGACGCGATTGCCTTGGGAATAGCCCTCGATAAATATCTGGCCAATGTCATGCTTAAGCACGCCGGTGTGCCGGTGCCGGATATGGTTATGGCTGCCGGGCCGGCCGATCTTAAACGGCAGGCCGCCGGTTTTGACGGCAGACGGTTTATCGTCAAGCCCCGCTGGGAGGGATCGTCGAAAGGGATTTTTTCGGATTCGGTCGCGGCAGACTATTCCGCCATCGAAAAAAAAACGGCGTTTATCCGGGAGCAGTACGGCCAGCCGGCGCTGATCGAGGAATTTCTTCCCGGCGATGAAGTGACGGTCGGGGTGTATGGCAATGCCGAGCCGATGATTGTGGGCATGATGCGGATTTCGCCGCGGCATACCGCGAACGCATTTTTTGTCTATTCGTTGGAACATAAACGCGCGTGGCAGGAAAAAATAAAATATGAAAAGGCCGAGGAAATTTTGCCCCGCGAAACAACGCAGATGATCAAGGCGTTCGCGCAGGCAGCGTTCCGCGCGTTGGAACTTAAGGATATCGCCCGGATCGATTTTCGTCTGGATGCCGCCGGCGTTCCGAAAATTATCGACATCAATCCGTTGCCCGGGCTTTCCCCCAACTATAGCGATTTGATGCTTATGTGCGGCTTGCACCGGCGTGATTTCAGCGTTTTTGTGCAGGAATTGCTCGCGCTTTCCTTGGCTCGCTGCGGCTGTGCGCGGTCATGAACAAGAAAAAGCTTTTAGTCACGGTTGCCGAAGAGCAAGCATTTCGTCCGGATACGGCGGACGCGCTGCGCTGCGCCCGCAATGTGCTGGACGCCGCGCGGCAGCGCGGGTATGCCGCCGAGCTGTTTGCCGTGCGCGTGCATGATCTGAAAGAAAACGGCGCGTCGCTGGTTGCTCGGTTGCGGCAAAATTCGCCGCTGTGTATTTTTAATCTCTTTGAAGGGTTTTGCGATGATTCCGGCCAGGAAGTCGTTTTTGCGCGCCTCCTGGAAGAAACACGGATTCCGTTTACCGGCAACGGTTCCGCCGCATTAGCAGTGTGCCTGCAGAAACATCAGGCAAAAGAGGAGCTTCGCCGGCAGGGTATCCCGGTTCCCGCCGGCGTGCTGGTCCGGCGGTTGGATGAGTTTAGCGATACGCAATTACGGTACCCGTTATTTATCAAACCCGGCGCCGAAGACGGCAGCGTCGGGATTGACGCGGAATCATGGGCCGGCGACCGGCAATCCGCCCGCGCCGGCATCGAAAAAAAATTAAAAAATCACCCGGCCGGCTTGATCGTGGAGGAATTTTTTGACGGGGTGGAGTATAACGTCGGGTTGCTCGGCAGCGCGCCGTACGAGCAGGTGGGAATTTCGGTGATGGATTTCGCGGCGGCGCCGCAATGCCGGCCGTTTTTTACCTACGCCGCGAAATGGGATACGGCCAGTGTGGAATATCGAAAGCTGACGCCTTCGCCGCAGGCGGATATCCCAACGGCGGCGCGGCAGCGTATCGGGCGGTTTGCCGCTGCGGCGGCGCAGGCGTTGGGCTGCCGCGGGTATTGCCGGGTTGATCTGCGCGCGCGGGGCGGCGAGCTGGCGGTCATCGACGTCAATCCCAATCCGGATATCAACGACGACAGCGGTTTTATGCGGCAGGCGGCCGCGCGGGGATGGTTATTTACGGAGGTCATTCAAAAAATTATTGAACAGGCGGTGTGCGGTGCTCATCGATGAAGCGAAAATTTTTGCTTTGGTAAAAATGGCGCAGGAAACCGGCGTCTTCGGCGCGCATGAGACGGATATATTGCGGGAAATCCTGGAAGATTACCGGAATAACGGCGAAAAAAAATATTTTTACCGGGAAGAAGCGGTGGACGGCCGCACGGCCGGATTTATTCTTTATGGCCGCACTCCCTTGACGGCGGCAGCCTGGGATATTTATTGGGTGGTTGTCGATAAAAAAATCCAGAGCCGCGGTATCGGTACGCGCTTGATCGCTCAGGCGGAAGCGCATATGCGCGAACAACTCTTCGCGCAGCAATCCGTGGTGCGCATTGAAACGTCTTCGCGCGCGGAATATGGTCCGGCTTGTAAGCTCTACGAGAAAAACGGTTATGCGCTGGTCGGCCGCATTTCCGGTTTTTACAGCGCGCACGATGATTTGTTGATTTTTTCAAAAAAAATAATCTGAGGCGGCGGATCGCTATCGCGAAGGGGGGATGATGGATAATCTGAAAAAAACACTCTGGTTGACCGGCGGTTTATCGGCAGGCGGGGCGGCGTGCGCATATATGATTCAGAGCCAGGCGAATAAAACCGTGCAATGCGCTAGCTATCTTGATCCGATCACCATAGATATTGTCGCGTTTTTGATTGGGTTTTTCCTCAGCGGCGAGGCGTTGGCGGAGATTTTCCGGCAGAAAGATCTGCCGCCCCGGCGGCAATTCCTGCGCTGCATCCGGGTCGCGATCGGCGTGAGTATTATCACGATTCATGTGATGCAGTTTCTGCATAAGTAACGGGAACCTCATAACAAAATTAATTTTTAGAAGTTCCCTAAAGTTTTTTTAGTTTTGATACGTTTTGATACAGGGGAATTGTAAGGGAAGATTATATTGCCAGAATGCCGACAATGGGTTAATATTGTGCTGTAGGTCGGATAATGAAGCACCTTCGTTGGAATGCTGAAAAAAAGCAAAAAGAGATTTGTCGGAATTGCAAAAACGGGCAGTAACTGAGGGCTTGCCGTATCAAACATACGTTGCCGGCATAATCCACAAATTTCTGAGCGGCACGTTGGTCGAGGTACGACATTTTAGTCCTGCGATGAAGTCGACGCGTCTTCATGTTGATGCGCGTCGGTCGTCCGGTAAAAAATAAGGAGTAATTTACAGCGGTTCGGAGAAATCGTATCGTGTAAACTATGTTTCGATGCGGAGGGACCATGAAGAAGCATGCTCGTTTAATTTCGGTCGTGACGGCAGTATTTTTCGGTGTGGTCATCAGCGGATGTGAATCGCTGCGTACCTATGAGAAGTACGAATACCGTCAATTGGAATCCCGTCTCACCACGGTCGGCCTGGAGCCGGAAAAAGAAAAAAATCCGACAACTGCCGGTGCGTTGAATATTCTGCCGGGCATCGGCAACGCGTATTTAGGGCAGTGGGGTATCTTTGTCGTGAATTTGCTGTTCTGGCCGGTTTCGATTGTTTGGGGAATTCCGCAGGCTTATGCCGATGCGGAAGTGATCAACCAGAAAGAAACATTGTATTTTTATAAATTCGGGCCGGGAAAAGCGGAACTGGAGCGTTTGGAGCGGGAACAGGGTATTGTCTTTCATCCGGAAGATGTCGAAATCGCCGAATCGTCTCCAAACCTCCCGGCGGTACCGGATCGGACAACGCCGCGCAGCCGCCGGCAAAGAAAACAGGAAGACTAAGCGGCGGTCGGAGACGAGCGTTGCAATAAGCCAACCAAGCAGGGGAGCAATCCGGAAATTCGGTGGACGGATTGCTCTTTTGTTAACGAGGGTTTTGTGCTGCGGAAATACTGTGTCCCGCTGGTGCTGAGTGGATTAATGTTGTGCGGTGGCGAACGGATCGCTTCGGGGCAATTGCAGCCGTTGGAGCCCGGCCGGGACGCGCGGCAGGCGGGCGTGGTTGAACCGTTGCAAAATTTATGGCGTTCGCTTTCCTGCGCAGAGAACGGCTTGCGTATAATTTTTTTGGATTTCGAGGCCGTTAGGCAATTGCGTGAAACGACCGCCGAGCGTGAATTTATTGCCGCGTATAAAAAGGTGTCGCGCGTTGCCGACGCGCAGAAATGGATCCGGCAGTTTGCCGCGGAAGTTGCGAAAATTTCCGTCGACGATCCGGCGGCGCAGGGATTGCGGGACGCGTTCGGGCAGGCCGCTGCGCGTCTGGAACGGTCCTTGGCGAATGTGGCGGCGGTGCTGGAGCAAAAACGTTTGCCGGACGGAACAACCCTGCGCGAACAGAGAGAACATTTTTTTTATTTTCCGGAAGCAGTGCAGCAGTACGCCGATGCGCTGGCCGCGTTTGCGCGGTGGCTGCTCGCTCATCCCGGTGTTTTTGAGCATGAACGGTATGCCGGTTATCAATTGGCGCAGCGGGCCGCGCTGTATGGCGCGGATGCGGCAGCCGGCAGCCAGGCGTATGCGGCGCGGGGAGCCGAATATGCCGGCCGTCGGGAATATCCGGCGGCAATTATCGAGTATTTGCGCGCGGCGCAGCTGGCGCCGGCTGATCCGGAGATTCGTTTTTCGCTGGCCTACGCGTTGTATATGGCCGGCGGCGAATGCCTGCCGCCGGCCGGATCGCTGTTCAGCGCGCTGCGGCAGGAAGCGCCGGAGAATTTCCAATCCTGGTACGGATTGGGACTGACCACGGCGGCGCAGGCCGCCGCCGTGGCTGACCCTGCGCACGCGCGCCTTTTGCGCCGGGAAGCGCTGGATTATTTCAGCCAGGGATGGGCGCGGGCCGGCGAAGACGCCCGGCATCCGATTGCGTTGCGCGCAGTGCGGCAGGCATACGGCCTCTGGCGGGAAGAACAGGATTATTTCCAGGCGTTCCGCTGGGTATGCCGGGCGGTGATTTTATTTCAGGAACCCTATGATTTGTATCAGGCGGCAGTGCTTTTGGAAAAGCAAAATATGCCGTCGCCGGCGCGGCGTTATTATCGCTTATTTTTAGACCGGTGGACCGCGGCCGCGCCGGATCCGGCGTTGACGGCGGCTGAGCGCGCATTGTATCAGGCGTATGCCCGGCGCGCGGAATCGATCCTTCGGGAGTAACGGCGCGCCGGCGGCAACGCAAACAGTCTTGTTTCAATGTGGTCGATGCGCGGCGCCGGCGCGAAAAGCGGAAAGACCGGCGACGGGAAAATCTTTGCGCTCGGTGTGCGGGAATGTGTGCGCATCCGCACGGAGGAACGCGGCTGCGGCGCGATCGGAGACTATGGCGTATGAGTTTTTTATCTTTATTGATTCAGAACCCCGTGTATTTTTTTGTTCTGGCGGCGCTGTTGCTGTATTCGGTGATCGTCCATGAGGTGGCGCATGGCTGGGTGGCGCTGCGCTTCGGCGACGATACGGCGCGCCGGCAGGGACGCTTGACCCTGAACCCGTTCAATCACATTGACCCGGTGGGAACGTTGATGCTGTTTGTTGCCGGATTCGGCTGGGCGCGTCCGGTGCCGGTCAATTACGGCCGCTTGCGGTATGCGCGCCTGGCTTTGTTCTGCGTTTCTTTAGCCGGGTGCCTGGCAAATGTTTTGATCGCGGTGTGCGGGATAATCGTGCTGCGCAGTCCGCTGGCGGAGATGAATCCGGGATTGACCGCAGGTCTTGTGCTGCTGGTGCGGATCAATATTATTTTAGCCGCCTTTAACCTGATACCTATTCCGCCGCTCGACGGTTCCCGTATTTTAATGAGTGTTCTTTCTCCGCCGGCGCAGGAACGCCTGGCGCGTGTGGAACCGTATGGTTTTTTTATTCTTGCGTTTTTGCTGTTTACCGGCGCGCTCAATCCGGTGATCGGTATTATGGAGCAGCTGATCTATGGCGGTATCGGTGTGTTGTTGGGTGCCGGATAACGGGGGTGCCGCAACGGCCCGAGGATGGAGCCGGCGGCAGTGTCAAGGAGGTAAGGAACGTTGGCAGGGGCATGAAAATCCGCGCAACGTGTTTTGGGAATGAAAGTTTCTGGGCGGGCGTGGTGCGCGCGGTGTTTGTGTGTCTGGCGGCCTTCGGCAACGCAGGCCCCGGTCATGCTGAGCCGGCGGCACCCCGGACACTATATATTATCCCGCATACGCATGCGGATTTGAGTTGGGTGGGAACGCCGCGGTATTGCCGGAAAAAAAACGCGCAGATCATCCGGCAGGTATTGAACATAATCCGGCGCGATCCGGATTTTCGCTATACGATTGAAACTACGGCGGCGCTTGAGGCATTCCTGGAATACTATCCACACTACAAAGAAACGATCCGGGATTTGCTGCGGCGGGGAATTATCGACTGCGGCGGCCTGTACGCCGCGTGCGCGGAAGCTTTAGCGGGGCCGGAAGGGTTAATCCGCAATGTCTATTTCGGAAAGAAATGGCTGGCGGATACCTTTGCGTATGATACGGATTTTGCCTGGAATATCGATATTCCAGGTCATACAGCGCAATTGCCGCAGATTCTTGCAAAATCCGGCATTTACTACGTCGTGACGTGGCGTGATTATTCCGGCCCCTGGCTGTCGCGTTGGGCAGCTCCGGATGGGTCTGCGGTGCTTCGCTTGGAATTGCCCGGCGGCTATAATAACCGGCAGGCGTATCGGGAGCCGGACGTTTTTTTTCAGCGGTTCGAACGCATGCGCGCGCACGATCAACCGCTGCCGTTATTAGCCGCCGCCGTAGGGGGGGATTGCCGCTTGCCGGATCCGAATATACCGGCACGTATACGCGCCTACAATCGCACGAAGCCCGCGAGCGGAATTTCGCTGCGATTAGTGAATAGTTCCGAATTTTTTTTACAGGCGGAAAAGCAAGAGCTGCCGCGATGCACGGGGGATATCCCTTCGGCGTGGGACGCGATGGATTTGTATGTGCCTCGTTATGGCTGGGAGAGCCGGCAGGTGGAATCGTTGCTGCTGGATGGGGAAAAATTGGCGGCGATAACGGCGGCATTGGTGGCGGAGTATGCGTATCCGGCAAATGAAATCCGCGATGCTTGGAAAGGATGGCTGTTGAACCGCGAACATAATTGGGGAGGCAAGGGGGGCAGGCGCAGCGATGCGGTCAAATTCCGGCGTGCCCGGCAGCTGAATCAAAACCTGCGGCAGATGATCGATACCGCGTTGCAATCGCTGCTGCGGCATATTCATAAACGGCATGCCGGAATTCCGGTGGCAGTATTTAATCCGATGAATTGGGAACGTGTCGATTTAGCGACGGTTTCGATTCCGGCGGCTTTTCCGTTGCGGGAAGGGCAGCGCTGGCAGATCGTTGACGCCGATGGCGCCATCCTTGATTCGCAGCAGCGCCGCGGCAGCGGCGGCACCGTGGAAGTTCGTTTTGTCGCGCGCGTGCCGGCATTAGGGTACGCCACGTATTATGTGCGCGCGGTGGACGCGCCGAATTCCACAGCAGTTGACGCGACACCGTGCCGTCGTTTGGAAAATCAATTTTTTCAAATTGAGTTCCAGCCGGAACGCGGCGCCGTGTCGAGCATTATCGATAAACAGACCGGCCGTCAGCTGCTCGCTGATTACGCTCTCGATTTTTCCGAAGTTATCGCGCAGGCGTTCCGTTCTAAACATATTTTAGCTCCGGCATCGATGACGGGAGCATGGCAGCGCAGTTCCCGTTATGACACGAAAACCGAACGGGTAGACTGCGGCCCGGTTAGTTCTACCGTGCGCATGACTTCGGCATTTGTGGAGGGCAGCGCGCTTATTCGGGAAGTGACCGTCTATCCGCAATTAAAACGGATTGACGTGCGGATAATTTTGTCGAATTGGAAAAAGCGGGCCGGGGCGGCAAAGTTGCGGGTCGGGAGTGTTTTTGCCCTGCGCACCGATAGTGCAGCGGCAGTGCGGTACGATATTCCATACACCGTCGCAACCTACCGGGGATCCGCGCATACCTGCGCCGGTCAAGCGGTGCCCCGGCCGGCGGCGCACTGCAGGTACGGATTGTTCGCAAAGAGCTGGCTGGATGTGGCCAGCGCGGATTCCGGCTGCACGGTGCTCAGTCGTTGGGGATATTTTGACGTTAACCAGGCAAAAGAGGCGATGACGGTGATTACGGCGCCGCTGTTGATCACCGATCAGAATTTTTATGGGGAGCCGTATTTTTTCGATACGGCCGGGACACATGTATATGAGTGGAGCATCCGTCCCTACGCCGGTGGTTTTAATCGCAGCGCGGCGGTGCGCGCCGGCTGGGAGCAGCACAGCCCGTTAATCGCGGCTGCCGGAACGGAAAGCGCGCGCGGATTTTTATTGCCGGAAACCTATAGTTTTTGCGCGACGCAGCCGGAATCGCTTATTGTGACGGCGCTGAAGCGCGCCGAGGACGCGCAAGGAATCGTGCTGCGTTGTTATGAAGCGGCCGGCCGGCAGACGCTCGGCAGAATCGAGTTTTCACCAGCGCATGCGGGGTGTTTTTCGGCGGATATGCTCGAACGGCCATCGCGCACCGCTCTGGGATTTCGGACGGTTACGCTACCCTTTGCTCCGGGGGGCATTGAAACACTGTATCTGCGGGAAAAAGCGCGGGACTGAAGGATCCGCCCGTGCGAAAAAAATACGGTGCGCCGGCGGTTTTTGCGGTATACTAACTGGCATGCGTTTTTTTAATGGAATGTCCCAACGGTTTTTCCGGGCGTTGCGGTCCCGTAATTATCGGTTATTTGTCTGCGGCCAAAGTATTTCATTGACCGGCACGTGGATGCAGCAGGTGGCGCTGGGGTGGCTGGTGTATCGCCTGACCCAGTCTCCTTTTTTGCTCGGGGTGGTCGGTTTTTCCGGGCAAATCCCGACATTTTTGGTAGCGCCGTTCGCCGGCGTCGCCGCGGACCGCTGCCACCGGCATCATATGATCATTTTGACGCAAACGTTAGCGCTGCTGCAATCGTTGGCTCTGGCCGTGCTTTTTTTTTCCGGAATGCTGAAAATATGGCATGTTATTGTTTTGAGTATTTTTCTGGGTTTGATTAACGCCTTTGATATTCCGGTTCGCCAGGCGTTTACCATCGATATGATCGAAGATCGCGAAGATTTAAGTAATGCGATCGCGTTGAATTCTTCGATCGTCAATGCGGCACGCTTGGTCGGGCCGGCCCTTGCCGGGATCCTCATTACGGTTGCCGGAGAAGGAATTTGTTTTTTGCTTAATGCGCTCAGCTACACCGCGGTGCTTGCGTCGCTGCTGCGCATGAAGATTTCCGTGCGTCCGGTAGCCGAATCACCGCGGCATTTTATCCGCCAGATGCGCGACGGCATGCACTACGCGTATCGGAGTGTTTCAATCCGCGCCTTGCTGACTTTGATGGCGTTGGTCAGCATGCTGGGCGTTGCCTATCCGGTCTTGATGCCGGTGTTTGTGCGGGAAATTTTTAGCGGCGGCCCGCAATTATTAGGTTTGTTGATGTCCGTTTCCGGAATCGGGGCGTTGGGCGGCGCGTTTTATTTGGCCGGCCGGTCATCAATGCGCGGTTTGGAGACGCGGGTTGCCGTTGCGGCGTTTGTTTTTGGGATCGGGATGGCCGTGTTTGCTCATTCACACCGGCTCTGGTTTTCCCTGGTAACTCTCCTGGCCAGCGGATTTGTGATGATGGTTTTATTCAGCGCCGGGAATATTATGTTGCAGACGATCGTTTCCGAACGGATGCGGGGACGGGTGATGAGTTTGTATACGATGGCGTTTATGGGCATGGCGCCGTTCGGCAGTTTGTTGGCCGGGGCATTGGCCGCGCAGGTCGGCGCGGCGGCAACCTTGACGATTTGCGGCATGGGCTGCATGATTGCGGCGGCGTTCTTTTTTTATCATCTGCCGGTTTTTCGGACTGATCCGCTGCTGGCCAAAACGACCGCCGGCGCCGTTGAATGAGTGTGCACGTATATCGGATCAGGATTTTTACTGTCGATAAATTTTTCAGGCTTGACATTTTCCGTCTCGGAAAGTATAATTTGCCCGCTTGTACCGAGAGGTGCGGGTTGGGGAAAATGGTCGCGTGCCGTACGGCAGGTATCGGTTCGGCGCGCGCGAAAACTGATTAGGTTCATGCACGGATGAGCTGAACAACGGTTAATCCCGCTTGATGGGGAAAGCGGGTATTGCCGGGGGTGCCCGAAGTGCGCCGTGAGGATGGATCCTCTCATCTCAGCATCTGGAACAGGTGATGTCCGGATGGCTGGGGGGGAGGTTTTATTTTTCTCTGCGGTGTTCCGGCTGTCGGAAAGCATAACCAGGGGGAAAACAGGGGGGAAAGTATTATGGCTTAGGATGCGTTTTCTTTGGACAAAATGGAGAATGTGGCGTTGGATGGTTCAACTACTGCTGTTTTCGGCGGCGTTTGGACTGATTATCGTTTCTCGGCCGGCCGGCGCGGCGGCCGGGACAAATAAGATGATTGAAACGTGGTCGTTTGCGGTTATTCCGGCAACCACGACTCTTTTGTGTGACCAGTCGGCAGTAAGTCAATTACGTCTGCCGCTCTGGGATGATGCGCGCGGCACGGTGTATCTGGATGACGGCAAAGGAACGTTGCGCGCGATGGCCTGGACCGGTTCCGGATATGTCCTGGCGGAAAATGGACGGATTATTGACCGCTATCCGTCGGAATTTCCGCTGCCGCGCAGCGGCGGGGGAAGAATTTTTTATGTGGACAGCATGTCCGGAAACGATTCCCGCAGCGGTTTGACGCAAGCGCAGGCCTGGCGGACAATCGCCAAGGTCAATGCGACGCTGTTTAATCCCGGCGATACAATCTTATTCGCGCGCAGCGGCGTCTGGCAGGAAGAATTGGTCGTTTCAAGTTCCGGCAACGCCGCGCAAGTAATCAAATTTGGAACCTATGGCACCGGCGTACGTCCGCAGATCGATGCCGCATATATATTCCCGCACGCCTGCCGCACCAATAATCAAAATTATCTGTGGTTCGACGGTTTCGCATTCAGCCGCGGCGCGGCTGCTGTTCCCGGCGAAGGAACGGTATGGCTGCAGGGCGATCCTACAGATATTACGTTTACCGATTGCGTGTTTAACGATTCGCGGGGCAACGGATGCGCGGTCGACGGCGTCAGTACCGGCGTGCGTTTCCGCTATTGCTTATTCCGCAATAATGGCTGGTCCGGCGTTGCTTTGTCCGGATTCCGCCTGGCCGGACAACACTATTATTTTATCTGCGCGTACAGTTATTTTGACGGTAACGCCCGGGCGGCCGACGCCCGCGCCGCCGATGCCGGTTGGTACAGCGAGTCGGCGGCGGAATCGGGAGAGCTGTACGGTTGTTCGTTGAATACCGGCAAAGATACGATTATCGGTTATGAACGGCAGGGAGGGGCAGCGACGGCATTCCGTATCCATGATAACGTGATCAGCGGCGCCGGCAGTCTCTCTGCCCTCAGAACGCGCAGTTCGTCGATGAGTTACCGTAACCGGTGTTATGGCGCCAGCTATGCCGCCCACCATTGCAGCCAGCCCAATGGCCGGACCGTGGTGATCAGCGCGCACCATAATGTTCTGCAAGCCGGCCGTTACGGGTTTTCCGAAGAAGGCATCGATAAAAATGAAATCAGCGGCGGCGCGTGGGAATTGTATTATTGGAATAATACGATAGATCAGATTGCCGGCGATAACGGCGCGGCCGGCAGCGGTATACGTTGCGATGACGGCGCCCGGCTGAAAATCGAAGCGGTGAATAATATTATTTCGCGTGTCCGGACAAATTTTATCGAGCAACGGCAAACGCCGGTTTCCGCGCGTTACGATTACAACGTATATTATGATTCCGGCTTGAGCGGGTTTTCGCGCACTAACGTGAATTATACCTTTGCGCAGTGGCAGGCATTGGGGTATGACCTCAACAGCGTCGCGGGAAAAAACCCGCTGTTTGTCGACCCGTTCGACGCGCTCTGGCGGAATCGCAATTATCGGTTGAGCAGCGGTTCTCCGGCGATCGGCGCCGCGAGCGCGGACGTGCGCGCTCTGAACGAGCCGCAGAGTTGGATCGGGATTAATTATGTGCCGCATGCCACCAGCCCGGATTGCGGCGCATATCAGACGCTTTCCGGCAAGACGTTGAATTTTTCCCGGCCTTTTTTGGGTTTGCGCTGTGCCAGTAATAAAGCGCGCCGGTGCATCCTCTGGGATAACGCGCTCAGCGCCGGGGAACTCGTTGACCTAACCTCCGCTTCGGATATTCACGGACGGAGTAATCTGGCGTTGAAAAAAAATGTTGTTTGTTCCGCGCAGGACAATGAAACCACCGGCGCCGTAGCGAATCTGGTTGACGGGATCGGCGATAATCCGGCGGATCTCTGGAAGGCTGCCGGATTTCCGCAATGGGTAAAAATCGATTTAGGGGATTATTATCTGGTCAGCCGCGCGGAAATCATCCCGTACGGCGCGCGCGCGTATCGATATGCCGTGCAGGTCAAGACCGAGGATAATGTGTACCGAACAGTCGTGGACCGCCAGGCGAACACGGCCGGCGGCACGGCGGAGAATCCCTTAGTCGATGAATTTCCGGAAATCAAAGCGCGGTATGTATGGTTCCGGGTGAGCGGCGCGGCAAACTACGCCGGTACGGAATGCGCATTTCAGGAGGTGAGTATCTACGGCCGTCCGTGTTCCGCGGATACCTCCGCGCCGACAACGCCGGCAGAGGTGACCGGTGTCGCCGTCTCGGCGAAGGAAGTGCACTTGTCCTGGCAGCCGTCCGTCGATGTGGTCGGTATCGCTGAATATCGGATTTCCCGCAACGGCGTACAGATCGCCGCGGTCAGCGCGCCGCAGTATACCGACAGCGGCCTTGCCGCAAACACACTCTATACATATACCGTTTTTGCCGTCGATACGGTAGGAAATGTTTCCGCAGCGGCTACGTATCAGATTCGTACGCCGGAACAAGCGGTAATCGGCAGCGGCACCGGTTTGACCGGGCAGTACTACGGCGGCACCGGCCTGAGCGGTACGCCGTTGATTCGTATTGACGGCACGGTGGATTTCGCGTGGGGCAGCGCTGCGCCCGGTGCGGGGGTGCCTGCCGACAGGTTCAGCGCGCGCTGGCAGGGCACGGTGCAGGCGCAGTTTAGCCAGAAGTATACGTTTTATACGCTCAGCGACGACGGGGTGCGGTTATGGGTCAACGGCAAACAATTGATCAATAATTGGACCAACCATGCGGCGATGGAAAACAGCGGCAGTATAACTTTAACCGCCGGAGAGGAATATGCGCTGGTGTTGGAATATTACGACAATGTCGGCAATGCCACCTTGCAGTTGCTGTGGAGTTGTCCGGGCACGGATAAGCAGGTTATCCCGCGGTCGCAACTTTATCCGGCGCCGGTAATCGGCAGCGGCACCGGCTTGACCGGGCGGTATTACCGCGCCGCTGACCTTAGCGGTACGCCGCTGGTACGCCTTGACGGCACGGTGGATTTCGCGTGGGGCAGCGCGGCGCCCTGTGCGGGGGTGCCTGCCGACGGGTTCAGCGTGCGCTGGCAGGGCACGCTGCAGGCGCAGTTTAGCCAGAAGTATACGTTTTATACGCTCAGCGACGACGGGGTGCGGTTATGGGTCAACGGCAAACAATTGATCAATAATTGGACCAACCATGCGGCGATGGAAAACAGCGGCAG
>JAMWCB010000108.1 GCA_023819605.1 Candidatus Omnitrophota bacterium | reverse complement strand
GCCGGACGGCGAAACATTGCGCGAACAAAGTTCTCGTTGCATGAATTGCGGTGTGCCTTTTTGCCATGCGGTCGGCTGCCCCTTGGGCAACCCGGTTCCGGATGTTCATGAGGCGCTGTTTCGAGGCGACGAACGTGAAGCTTTGAATTTGATTTTGCAAACCAACAACTTCCCCGAATTCACCGGCAGATTGTGCCCGGCGATGTGCGAAGCGGCTTGCGTCAACGCTGGCGGAGTTGAAGAGACCTCGCCGGTCACGGTTCGTCAAATTGAATTGGCTTTGGCCGAAAAGGGCTGGTCGGAGGGATGGATTCAGCCGTCGCCGCCGGAAGCCGAGACCGGCAAACGAGTCGCCGTGATCGGTTCCGGCCCGGCCGGTTTGGCCGCCGCGCAACAATTGCGGCGGGCCGGTCATGCGGTGACGGTTTTTGAAAAAGACGATGAGCTCGGCGGCATTTTACGTTACGGGATTCCTGATTTTAAATTGGAAAAATCGATTCTCGACCGGCGTTTGAATATTTTAAAGCAGGAAGGAATTCTTTTTGTTGCCGGAACCGATGTGGGGGCGGCTCTACCGGTAAAAAAACTCCGTGCGGATTTTTCCGCGGTTTGTTTAACCGGCGGGTCTCGGCAGCCGCGCGATTTGGCCATCCCGGGAAGGGAATTGCGGGGTGTTTATTTTGCCATGGAATTCTTGACGCAGTCAAATTTACGCCTGGCGGGGAAAAATGTGAGCACGCTGGAAGCGATCGATGTGTGCGGTAAAAAAGTCGTGGTGATCGGCGGCGGCGACACGGGCGCCGACTGCGTGGGTGTTAGTTTGCGGCAGGGAGCCGCCAGCGTGGCGCAAATTGAAGTGATGCCGAAGCCGCCGGACTGCCGGACCGAAGATTTTCCCTGGCCGCGCTATCCGTTGATTTTACGCACCTCGACCAGCCATGAAGAGGGCGGACAGCGGGATTGGGCGATTCTGACCAAGCGGTTTAGCGGTGAAAATAATTGCTTGAAAAAATTGGAGTGCGTGCGCGTGGAGTTTGTGCCGCAGGAAAAAAAATCCTGCGCGCTGATGCGGGAGATAGCCGGCAGCACGTTTGACATTGAGGTGGATGTGGCGATTATCGCCGTGGGTTTTTTGCATCCGGAGCATGGAACGCTCTTGGATACGCTGGGGGTGGCGTTCGACCAGCGCGGTAATGTGCAAACCGATGAGCGGTATATGAGCAGTGTGCCGGGTGTGTTTGCCGCCGGGGATTTGCGGCGCGGGCAGTCATTGATTGTTTGGGCGATCCGGGAAGGCCGCTGCGCGGCGCATCATATCGACGCGTATATAGCGGGCGGCCGGAGCAGTTTACCGGTTCTTTAACCCGAATATTTCACCCGGATGGTGAAATATTCGCCCGCCGGGCCGGGAAACGCCGCGAATAATTATAGTCAAGCCCTGAGTTCGTATGGTAGCATATGAATTCAGGGCTTTCTTATACGCAGACAGTTATTCGATGCCTGATCAAACCAAAATTCCCATTGCCCATGTTATTACGACCCTTGAGCTCGGCGGCGCGCAAAAGCACGCGCTTTCGCTCATCGGCCGCCTTGACCCTGAAAAATATGAGCGCCATTTTATTTGCGGCGCGGAAGGGCAATTGCGCGCGGAAGCCGAACGTTTGCAGGGAGTAAGGGTTACGGTTGTGCCTTTTTTAAAGCGGCGCATCGCGCCATGCAGCGATCTGCGGGCCTTCTTCTTCTTGGTTGGTTATTTTATAAAGTATCGGATTCGCCTCGTCCACACGCACAGTTCCAAGGCTGGCCTGCTCGGGCGATGGGCAGCCTGGTGCTGCGGTGTCCCGGGAATTTTTCATACCGTGCACGGCTGGAGCTTTCACGCGTACATGCCCGCTTTGTACCGGCAGGGTTGCATTATTTTGGAAAAAATCAGCGCGCGGATTACCCGGCGGCTGATCGTGGTCAGCCGTTCCGATGAGCAAAAAGGGCTTGCGGCGCGGATTGGCAGCGCGGTTTGTTACCGCCGCGTGCGCTGCGCGATCGATCCGCCGGCGCCGCCGGACGCCGAGCTCCTCCTTCGGGAAAAAGCCGCGTTGCAGATACCGGCGGGCGCGGCGGTGATCACGATGATCGCCTGTTTAAAGCCGCAAAAAAATCCTTTGGATTTTGCGCGGGTGGCGGCGCGGGTGCGGCGGGAATGCCCGGAAACATTTTTTTTGTCCGTGGGAGATGGGATACTCAAAGATTCCTTGGCCGCGGCGCTGCGGCGGGAAGGAGTGGCGTCCGTATGCAAGCTGCTCGGCTGGCAAACGGATATATCCGCGGTGCTGGCGCTTACGGATGTTGTCGTGTTAACATCATTATGGGAGGGGTTGCCCTTGGTTTTAGTGGAGGCGATGGCGTGCGCAAAACCGGTTGTCGCCTATGCGGTCGACGGGATTCCGGAAATTGTTCAAAACGCACTCAACGGGTATGCGGTCGAGCCGCGTGCGGTTGACGAAATGGCGGAGCGAATCGTTCGCTTAGTGCGGAATCCGTCCGAGCGTCGCGCTATGGGCAGCGCCGGCAGAGAATTTGTCGAGCGCGAATGTTTCCTGCAGCCGCGGACGATGACCCGCGCGATAGAATCGATATACGCATTGCCGCGGCGTTGAACGGCCACGGAGCGCGGCGGATTATTCGGGCGGCCATTCGGATTTTTTTGCACCCCCGGCGTTGTAATAGGCCAGTTCGCCGTTTTCGATCATGGTGATGTAGCCGGCTTTCCATTTGCCGGTGGCCCGGGTCGCCTGGAGGGTAAACGTCGTAGCGCCGACCTTCGGAACGGTGTAGTTCCAGTATTTGTCGGGACTATTTATCGGGCTAAACGTTTTCAGCACATTAATATTATTATTAAATCCGCCGGTTTCGTTGATACAAATGATTTGGGCGTTGCGCATGTTGTTCAGATAGTCGACCGCTTTGCCGGCATGCGCGCGTTCGTACGATTTGATGTAATTGGCGACGATCGCGCCGCCGAGTACGATCATAATCAGGGAAATAACGAGTATTTCGAGAATGCTGAACGCGTGTTCTGCGTGCGGACGCCGATAATATTTCTGCATACCCGTTATTATAACCGTTGCGGCGGAAAAAAACAAGTATGCCGGCGGATAATATTTTTTTGCATATCGCGAAAATTAGGTATAATATCAAAACATACGGCGGAAGAGGAGCGCACAGGCGTGATGAAACGAACGATCGACTATGAACGGGAATTGAATGCGTCGCAGTGGCTGGCGGTGCGGGAAACCGAAGGCCCCTGCCTGGTGATTGCCGGCGCCGGCAGCGGCAAAACTCGTGTTTTGGTATATCGGGTTGCCTATTTGGTCGAGCAGGGGGTCGCGCCGGAGGCGATTTTACTGCTGACGTTTACCCGGAAATCGGCGCGGGAGATGCTGGAGCGGGCGGCGGTTCTTTTAGACAGCCGCTGTCAACGGGTGGGCGGCGGAACGTTTCACAGTTTCGCGCATATGCTGCTGCGGCGGTATGCGGCCGCGGCGGGGCTGTCGCCGCATTTTACGATTATGGATCAGGCGGATGCCGAGGCGGTGGTCAATCATTTGCGCGGCGAGTTGCCGCTGGGCAGTGAAGAGCGTCATTTTCCGAAGAAACGCGCCTTGCTGCACGTAATTTCCAAGAGCGTCAATACGTCTTCGCCGGTTTCCCGCGTCGTTTACGAAGAATATCCGCATTTTTTTTCGTACGCGGAAGAAATTCAGGCGATCGCGGAGCGCTATGCCGCCTATAAACGGCAAAAGGGTTTGCTGGATTTCGACGATTTACTCGTCTGCCTGCGGGATTTGTTACAGCGCGACGCCGGCGTGCGCGCACAGATTTCGCGGAAATACCGCTATCTCATGGTCGACGAGTATCAGGATACCAACCGCCTGCAGGCGGAAATTTTGATACAGTTGTTGGACACGCATCAGAATATTATGGCGGTCGGCGACGACGCGCAGAGCATCTATTCCTTCCGGGGCGCGCATTTCCGCAATATCATGGATTTTCCGAAATTATTCAGCGGTGCGCGCGTCGTCACGCTGGAGGAGAACTACCGTTCCGTGCAGCCGATTTTGAGTTTGACGAATGAGCTGATCAGCCAGGCCGCGGAAAAGTTCGATAAACAGTTGTTTTCTTCCCGGGAAAGCGCGGTTATGCCGCTCTATGTTGAAACACAGGATGAACACAGCCAGTCGCGGTACGTCTGCCGCCGCATCCGGGAACTGCAGTACAGCGGCGTTCCGCTCGGCGATATCGCCGTGCTTTTCCGCGCCGGCTGGCATTCGAATAGCCTGGAAATCGAATTGTCCAAGAGCGGCGTTCCTTTTGTGAAATATGGCGGATTAAAATTTGTCGATGCCGCGCATGTGAAAGATATGCTGTCGTATGTGCGGCTTAGTCGTAATCCCGCGGATACGGTGAGTTGGAACCGGGTGTTGACGATGTTGCCGGGAGTCGGCGCGAAGACAGCGCAGCGCATGATCGAAGCCATCGTTCAGACCGGCGGCGTACCGGATTCCGCCGCGGTAAAAAAAATTCCGGAGTTGCAGCGGTTGCTTAATTTAATTTTTGCCGCGGATATGGAGACCCGTTCCCCCGCGGATGTTGTGCGTCTGTTTGCCAAGTATTATCAACCATTTTTTCGCGAACGCTATGATGATTACCATAAACGTACCGGTGATTTGGACGCGCTGGAGCAGATTGCCGTGCAGTACGACAATTTGGATGATTTTCTCGCGGACATGTCGCTGGAACCGCCGGAACCGGCCGGCGTGCAGGAAGCCCGGGAGAATCAGGATAAGGCGAAATTGGTGCTTTCTACGATTCATTCCGCCAAAGGTTTGGAATGGCATACGGTATTTATTATTTTTTTAGCCGATGGACATATCCCGGCGCACCAGTCTTTGGATAAAGCCGAATCGCTGGAAGAAGAGCGGCGGCTTTTATATGTGGCGATGACGCGGGCAAAAGAGCAATTATTTTTAATTAAGCCGATGTTGGATTATAGCCCGCGGACGATGAGCAGCCGGCAGGGATCGGCACTTACGGAACCGTCGCGATTTTTGCATGATATCCGGAAATTGCATCGTTTCGTGAATACGGACAGCGATGTTTTATAAGCGGCAGGCAGAGAGAAATATCCGATGAGCATGGATATGCAATGGTTGGCTGAAGCAGGCGCTTGGCTGGGCGCTGCGGCCGGCGCGTGCCGGTTTTTTTTTGCGCGGCCGCTCGCCGCGCCGGTGTATGTGTGGCTGTGTGCCGCGGCTGCCGTATTCGGCGCGGGATTTATAACAAACCGCCGCAAAACATTTTTGTTTTTTTTCTATGATTTTGCCGATGTCAGCTGGGGTGTTCGGATTATTCTCCGGGGAGAACGTCGTGATTTATTTGTGCAAAAGCTGCCGTTCTGCCGGCAATGCAAGTCGCCGCTGGTCGTATCGGAAGTTGATCTGGAAAAATGTTGTAAAGTCGGATGTTCGTATTGCGGCACTTTTTTATTGAAATATTCGTTGCCGGCAAACCATACGATGGCCAAGCAACTGGTCCAGCGGGATTATGCTTTTTTGCTCAAGAAACAAAAACGTACGCTGCGGGAAGTCCGCTTGGGGGGAGCGGACAATTTTCATTACGAATGAGAATAGATAGGGGGAAATGATGCGTAGGATATTCTCACCGCTGGCCTGTGCCGGCCTGGCCCTGGCGATCAGCGGATGCTTTTCGCCGCGGATTGCGGAAAGAAATCAATGGTCATCCGCGTATAATCGCATTCTGTATTCGGATTTTCATCGCAATGTTCCGTCGTCGTCGCAGCAGGCCGCCATGAAAAAGCCTTTGGCGCTTGCCGTGGTCGCGGCCGGGCAGATTGCGCCGCCGGCGACGCTCGTTGATCGGCTGACGGGAGAAAAAGCGCTGTTTTCGTCGGTTACGCCGCTGTCGCATTATGTTCCGGCGGCGGTTTTTGATGCCGAGGATACGGCAGCGGCCCGGGCTTCGATGGAGAAACTTTTGCAACTTGCCCGGGACCTTTCCGCCGGCTATGTGCTGTTTGTGATCGATGAGTATAAAATCGTCCGGCGCGCGTCCGCGTGGGCGATGCTCGATGTGTTGATCGTGCCGGGATATTTACTGCCGAGTCATCGTTTGGAAGCCGGCGGAACGATTTCGGCGGTATTGATCGAAGTCGGCAGTGGCCGGATTGTGTCGGCATTCAGTCGCGATACGGCGATGGCCCGGAATGCGTCGTTGTTCCGCTGTGCTGGCGCGCAGGAGGCGCTCTGGGAAAAGATGCGGCAGCGGGTTACCGCATCGTTAGCCGACGCCGTGATCGATTATCTGCGGTACGCGGGAGCGCCGGCGGATGAATGATATCGCGCGGCTATCTGCGGCGATTAAAAAATTTCGCGACGCGCGGGATTGGGCGCAGTTTCATACGCCGAAAAATCTGGCGATATCCGTTGCCGTGGAAGCCGCTGAACTTCTGGAGCATTTTCAGTGGCTGCGCGATGACGAATTGCCGCGTTATATTCAGGAAAACCACGAGCCGCTCAGCGATGAAATCGCCGATGTGGCGATGTATCTGTTTGCTTTGGCAGACGATTTAAAAATTGATATCCCGCAGGCGGTTCACCGCAAGATGCGGCTGAACGCCGGGAAATACCCGGTCAAAAAATCGCGCGGCAGTGCGCTGAAAAGCCATCGGTTGTGAGTATCATCCAGGTGCGGCCGCGCCCGCCGCTATTCTTTCGCCTTTTCCAAAAGTTCGTACGCATGTTTGACCGCGATGGCGCTTTCCTGTTCGCCGCTCATCATTTTTGCCAATTCCGCCACGCGTTCTTTTTTGTCGAGCAATGCCACCTGCGTTGCCGCCCGCTGATGGATCGTTTGTTTGCTGACTTTGAAATGCGCGTCGGCAAAGGAAGCGATTTGCGGCAGGTGCGTGATGAGAATGACTTGGCGCGCCTCGGATAATTCTTTGAGTTTTTTTCCGGTGATCGTTCCCAATCGCCCGCCGATTTGGGCGTCGATTTCGTCAAAGATCAATACGGGAATTAGGTCGGTTTTGATCAGCGCTTTTTTCAGCGCGAGCATGACGCGCGCCGCTTCACCGGAAGAGACGATGTCGGCTAAAGGTTTGAGCGTTTCGCCGGCATTGGGGCTGATCAGGAAACTGACGCTGTCCGCGCCGCTGCGCTGCAGCGGCGCGGGTTCGATTTTACAGAGAAATTCGATATGTGTAAAGCCGAGTTCCTTGAGTTCCGCCTCGATGGTTTTTTTAAGCTGTGCGGCCGTTTTCTGCCGCTTGCGCGTCAAGGCCGCTGCGTAATCTTTGAGTTGATTTTCTTTGTTTCGTATTTGTTCGTCCAGCGCAGACGCATTCCCTTCGAGGTTGGCCAGGCGGTGATAGGTTTCACGGGCGCGCTCGTAAAATCCGCGTACCTCGGCCAGGGACGGCCCGTATTTGCGCAATAGTTCATGGTATATGTCGTATCGCCGGTTCACGTCTTCGGCGCGCCCTGGGTCAAAAGAGAGCGTGTCCAGGTAGTGGCTGAGCTGCGCCGTTAGGTTTGCGGCGTCTTCCTGCATACGCAGCAATGATTCCAGCAGGGGGCTTGTCGACGCGTCGATATCCGCCAGGTGTTTTAAGGGGGAAAATGCCTGGCTGATGCCGCGGACAATGCCGGCATGGTCGTTTTCCATCAGGGAGAGTAACGTATTGGCATGTTCGAACAGTTTTTCGGCGTTATTGATGCGGCTGCGCTCTGCGGCGATGTCTTCATAGGGCGCGTCCTCAAGAGGCACCTGTTCCAGTTCGCGTATCTGGAATCCGAGCATATCCAGTTCCCGATCCCGGTTTTCCGCCCGGTTTCTCAATTCGTTGCGTTGATCTATTAAAGCTTGATATTCCGCGAATTGTTCCTGGTATGTGTTTAGTTCTGTCCAGAAATTACAGAGCCGGTCAAGCATATTCAGGTGCTCGCCGGACGCAAGCAGCGATTGGTGGTCGTAGGCGCCGTGAAAATCAACCAGCCGGTCGCCTAACTCTTTAAGTTGCGAACGGGTTACCGACTTGCCGTTGACTTTAATCGTCGCGCGATTATCCGGCAGGGCGGAGCGGACAATAATAATTTGTCGATCATCGTTGGGGTCAAGAAAATCGGCGACCGCCGGGGTATGCGCGATAAAATTTTCGGTAAGTTCAAAAACCGCTTCCACGGTGCAGGGTTTCTGCCGGTTGCGGACCAAGGTTGTGTCGAACCGTTCGCCGAGGACAAAGCGCAGCGCATCAATGAGAATCGACTTTCCCGCGCCGGTTTCTCCGGTGAAAATATTGAGGCGGCGGACGAATTCGATACTGACGTGGTCGATTAAGGCGAAATTTTGAATAGTTACGCGTGAAATCATACAGTATCCTCTACTCAGGCAGTATTGTAACATAGGCAGTTCTATATTTCCAGTAAGGTGAACTTTACGTGGAAGAATTATCAAATGCTGCCTGCCGCGGGTGTTTTCCTTTTTAATGGTTAAAAAAATAGTCGAAAAATTTGCGCAGGGAATTATGAGCAGGTATACTTTATCAGTATTTTTACCTAATTATATATTCACAGCTGTCCGGTAAAAATTTTTGTCTGACCGGCAGGGGAAGTTTTGTGCCGCGAAGTGCAATTTTTCGCCCGCAGATCACTCGTCTCCGAAGAACG
>JAMWCB010000002.1 GCA_023819605.1 Candidatus Omnitrophota bacterium | reverse complement strand
GGTTGTCTCACGTGCAGCGCCGGCGGCAGCGGCATCAGGGTAAACCGTTGTCGCGCACCGTGGCGAAAAAGACGCCGCCGTTGAAAAATTATATCGTCAGCGGGATTTCGCTGGATAATCTTGGAACGTTGGCGCTGGGATCCTACCGCAAATATATCGGCTGGTTCGGAAACGCAACTGTTGAACTTAAGGTTCTTGAAGGAGAGCCGCGGTTTGCGCGCTTTATTGCCGATGCGCAGGGACTGCCGCTGGTTCAACAAAACGGAAAAGCGGTGGTGGTTGATCTGCGCGGCGATATTCAGCAGCAATTGCAGGAACAAGTTCCGCATTTGGTCGGAATTCAGCAGATACGGCAATTCCAGGCCGCGGTGGAATCGCTGTTGCGGATGGTAGCGCTGTCGCCGGTCGGACGCACAAAGCAAAATGTTCGTTACAAACGCCTATCCGATGTCTGGCCGCGATTGACCGCAGCAGCCGCGACCTTACCGCTGCCAGTTTTGGAAGCGCAGCATTTTAAAGAACTGCGCGAATCTTGTACGCGGCTTGAACAGGCCACCCGAGCATTTGTCGGGGGTGCCTCGGTACGCGCGACGGCGCGGCATGGTTTATTGGGTGAAATACGGTTGTTTGCGGTTGAGCGGCAACGGTTTTATCAGCGGCAGCAGGCGTATTGTTTGACAAAGCAGTTCTTTGACCGCCGCTTTCGTGAAGCGTGTGTGTCTCTCAAAGGCAAGTCAGGGTTTACGCGTGAAAAGTATGTGCAGGGGATGATGCAAGAAATATTATATCTGCGTGACCTGGTTATTGCGATGTATGATCCCGGCGTGTTCGGGCGATTCACTCAATTTGTTACCAGTCTTGAAACTACAACGATCAGCAACTGGATACAAAAAACCGGCGAGGATGAACGCTGGGCACGGTTATCTGCGGCGGGTTTATCCGATTGGGTAGTGAGCCTGCAGCCGCCATCGCTCCGGCATCCGCTGTATGCCTACCTTGATGAAAACATAACGAATGTTTTGCGGCAACAAAATGGATCGATACCGAAAGCGAAGAATGATCAGAGAATGCCCCGTTGTCCGTTAAAACCAGACGACCAACGCGCCTTAGTCGCGATATTTAACGAAACCGGAACGCACCCGTTCACTGCCGCGCAGCATGAGGTTTTGCAGCAATATGGTTTTTCTGAAGATTTTCCTGCAACGCAGTTTCCGGCAGCCGCCGTACCGCTCTCCCCCCGCAGCACGATTACCGGGAATAAGACTTTTCTTTCCGCAATTTAACTCTGCGCTGGGAGAATGATGCGTCGTGGTAGAAAGTATTTGTTTGCCGGACAGATTTGGCAAGGAATGAAGAAAGGAGTACGGTCGAAAGCATGCGTATTCATTATTTAGAACATGTGCCGCATGAGGGGTTGGGATATATCCGGCGTTGGGCGCGGACGCGGAATTACGCGGTGACGAAAACGCGTCTGTATGCGCACGATATATTTCCGGCGTTGAATGATTTTGATTGGCTCGTCATTATGGGCGGGCCGATGAATGCCGACGAGGAGTATGTTTATCCATGGCTGGCCGCGGAGAAAGAGTTTATCGGCCGGGCGATCAACGCCGGGAAAATTGTTCTGGGGATTTGTTTGGGAGCACAGCTGATTGCGCGCGTGCTGGGGGCGGCGGTAAAAAAGAACCGCACCCCGGAAATCGGCTGGTTCCCGATCACGTTGACCAAGGGTGCCGCGGATGCGGTTTTTTTTCAGGGGTTGCCGCAGGTAGTCCCGGTATTGCACTGGCATGGAGATACGTTCGCGATTCCGGCGGCGGCAATGCATCTACCCCGGGCTTTAGCCCGGGTGAGCTTCATTGTTTTTTCAATTTTACGATTTGGATATGATAAAAAATGACGCAGAAGAGGCAGAAGATGCAGGTCGGACGGAAGTGCGGTGTTTGTGTATTGGGCAATTTATTGGTTTTTTTGACGAGTGCGCCGGCCGCGGTGATCAGCGCCGATACGTTTACCTTAACGGATGCGTTGACGCCGTCGCTGCAGCTTTCCGAAGACGGAATGCAGCGCAGTTTTATCGCCGAAGCGGCGCGCGTTTCACTGGCAGCAATGAATGTGCGTGAGGCGGTTTTGCGCCTTACGCCCGACACGGATACGGAAGAACTGTGGTTGTTGCGCAGCAGCGGGGAGATACTTGCGCGAGCTGCAGCGCAAGGGCATCTGCCGGTATTTATGCAGCTTGACTCCGTAGACGCTAAGGCTGCGGGAGAACGTTTGTTGGGGAGCATTGTTCTGTCGAGGGCGAGAGCGTCGTCTGCAGTCTACGTAGTGGTTGCCGTGGATGAAGCGACGGTGAGGGTGCTTTCTCTGTCGGCGTTTTTGGACGCGCACTTTGCCGCGCATGCTGACTGGCGTACGATTATTGATCCGGAACGATCGTACATCTGCAATGAATCGCGGGAGATGTTTACGCAACGTTATGCGGCAGTACAAATCGGGTTTCCGGTATCATATGCGACGGTTGAAGCAACGCGGGTACGCGGCAGGACAGATTTAGTACAAAGCCTGCAGGCAGTGGAACGGTCGCTCAAGCCCGGCGCTGCGGACGCGCGGCGCTTGCTGGAAAGCTTTGCGCAATTATTTTCCGCGCTTCGGTTGTGGCAGGGGCAGTACTGCTTGCGGCGGCAGGATAAACCGATCACGCTGGCGAATAGCGCGCCGGAGTTGGTGGGAAAATTGGTTTATGTTACGGATAAATCTTATCCCGCGGCGGAAGGATATTATGTCATCGCGCGATATAAAAATAATGGTTACGGCGGCGGATCTTTGGGACTGGTGCGGGTTACGAGTCCCCGGATTACCGCGGCAGCCGGTCGTGTGAAGCTGATTGAGGAAAGCGGAAATAATGTAGAAGTTGCTTTGGATACGTTGACTTTTGGTCGCCGGGTTAGCGCGCGGAATGGGATGTCGGTGGTTGCCGCAAACTTCCACGCCGGGGACGTGGCGCTCTATCCGGTGGACGTAGAATTTGTTGCGACGCCTGTCGTTCAGGAAAAAAAAGCTTTGTGTGCCCGCGATGCCGCCGATCAGTCGATATAGCCCGTTGATTGGATTCGCCCGGTACAGTAATAGGATAAGGGATAACGCGATGCCGTTGCTCTCAATCGACGGTTTTTTCCAAAAGTAATCATTGCAAAAAAATTCGCATGCGGGAAAATAGAAAAAGATGGCCGATTGTATTCGGTGTTTTTGCGGGGGAGGGATATTCATGCCGATTATTTCCCGACGAGCCGGGCGGATTTTTTATAACGCGCAGACCTTCTTATTGGTAAGTGTCCTGGTCGTATGTTTTGGCTGCGCGGAAAAAAATCCCCGGCAGGATGAAGCGGCAGCGGCACAGGCCGCTCTGCGTTTTGCCCAAACGGCGTTTGTGGAATACGACGCGCAGTACGGATACCGCGCATTGGCTCCGGCAGCGCGGCAGGCAATTCCCGTTGCGCGTTATGTGGAGGTAGTGCATCAGTTGCACCCGCAGGCGTATCCGCGAATCCTGCGCGCTACTGCTTTTGAACCCATGCCTGACCGGTCCGGAGTAATGATTTACCTGACCGGTGAAAACGGCGATGAGCAGTTCTTCTACCGTTTGATCATGGTCGGCTCAGCGCGCCGCGGGTATGCCTGCCATGGTTTTTTTCGGGCCAATCAGCCGCCGGCGCTCTCCGAGGCGCGGCAGGCATTACTATCCGAACGGGTAACCGCCACAGAAAAAGAACCGAATTTTCCGGTGAAACAGTGACGGCGCGCCGGATGAGTAATTCAAATTATAAGTTCAAATTATAAGTTTTGACTTTCTTTTTTTTTGGCAGTATACTATTGAGCATATCTTACCCCGCTGGTGAAAAATACGCCCGAAGGTTAGGCGGTTGTTGTAATGGATTAAGGTAAAAAGGTTCGGGGGTATATTTTCTCACCCACAGTGCGCGCTGGGATTGGTAGCGCGTTGCAGGTATACGGGAATTAACAAGGGAATCGATTGGCTGTTGAACGTGGCAGCCCCCCGGCGCAGCAGTTGAGGTAAAAGGCCAGGGATGCGGTGTAATGAACGGAGAGGTTTTCCTTCCGGCATACGTTTAAAAGGAGCGCGATGAGAAAATATTTTCAACGGGAACATTCGTCTTCGCCGCAACAAACCGAGAGTGAGTTAGCGGCGATGATGAAAAGAATGCAGCAGCAGTTGGTTTTTTTAGAACGAAAGATTGATTTGCTGCTTGGGCAATCCGGCGAGCGGCCGGTGGAAAGCCGAAATTTTTCCAAATCACGACGCCCTTTTGATGCGGCGTTCCGCCCGGAGGGGGCGGGCCGGCGCGCCGGCAGGGAATCGCATTTTCCCGCAGAACGTTCGTATGAACCACCGCAGAAGAGCGAGGGAGCCGGGGCGTTCCGGCAGCGGCAAAAGCCTTTTTATCAACGACGTAAGCGCCGCGGATAAAATTTGCGCGCATAGGCCATCCGCGGGTGTGCCGCGCGCGGCAACGGAGAAGATTGTTTAACACGGTATGGAACTCGCCTGGGCGAGGGCCTGGGTCTGAGTGGATAAAAAATACCGCAACGAAGAAGGAGGTAGTATGGGTTTTCAACAGGGTGGTAGATTCGGAGGTCGGCCGCGGGAAATGCACAAGACGACTTGTTCGGAATGCAAAAAGGAATGCGAAGTTCCTTTTAAGCCCAGCGGAGATCGTCCGGTATTTTGTAAGGATTGTTTCTCAAAACGCAATGATGGCGGCGGGCGGCGGTAACGAAATTTTCTGTCGTAGCGCATCGTTCATTACTCGTCGGCAGACGAGCGGTGGAATTTTAAGCAAATCGCGGGAGTCTTGCAGGAGATTTCCGCGATTTGTTTTTTTAACCGATTTATCCGCGTACGTTTTAAAACTCCGGCGTTAAGTCCGCGCATTTAAAAGTAGCAATAAAAATTTTTTTTGTTATAATAAAAAATGGGAAGAATGTCCGCAACGATACCGATACGCCAGGGAGGGTTTATGAATACCAGCAACCGCAGCGAAAGCTGCCGTATTCTGGTTGCCGATGATGAGCAGGTAGTGCGCGATTTGCTTGCGCGGGTTTTAGGACAGGCCGGCTGTACTGTTTTTTTCGCGGAAGACGGCGCGCAGGCGTGGGACATGGTGCAGCGGGAATCATTTGATATTCTTCTTGTTGATATGATGATGCCGCGCATGGACGGTTTGGAATTGCTTCGGCGTATCCAGGCCGCACAATACCACATCGTGTCGGTGGTCTTGGCCGGCAGTATGGATGCGGATGCAGCCAATGAAGCGGTCGCCTTGGGCTGTTTTGATATTATTTTGAAACCTTTTAATATTGATGAGATCGTCAGCTGTATTCGGAGGCTTTCCTGGTTGCGCCGTCTGGAAGGGCAGCCGTTGGAGTTTGTCCGGCAGCTCGCGCAGGCGGAGAAATTGATTCCTTTAGCCAAAACTGGAGTTTTTGTCGCCCGTCAAGCAACGGCAGCATTGGAGTCGGCGCGGCAGATGTTGGAGCAGCTGCGGCATCAGGACACCGTCGCAGGCTCGATTCCGGAGTTGCTCCAGGAACTTGCCGTATCGGAAAAGCTTCTCACCGGTTTTCTGTCCAGCGCTCAGTCTGCCGGTACGGATTTGTCGCATTAACCGGTTTATTCACGCCCGCGCTCAAAACTCCGGCATGTATCGGGATATTTGCCGGGAGCCCTGGCGAGGTTTCGCTGTTTTGCACTGGCGAAATAATATCCGGGGTAGTATCGGAGACTTGTCTCGATCGGAACACATCGGAAGAACAGGTTTGGGATTCTGCGTCCATGCTGAAAGAAACGCCCCGCATTCTTATCGTCGATGATGAACAAGTAATCCGCGATCTGCTCAAACGCGCGCTCGGCGACCGCGGCTATGCCGTGGAAACCGCTGAAGATGGGGAGCAGGCTTTGGAAAAAGCGCGGAATACTTGCTTCCAGATTCTCCTGACGGATCTGCAGATGCCTAAAGTAAATGGTATGGATGTATTACGGGAAATCAAGCGGTCTAATCCGGAAGTGGAAGTTATCGTGCTGAGCGGTTATCCGACCATTGCCGCTGCGGTTGAGGCGATAAAAATCGGCGCGTTTGATTTTATTTGCAAACCGTTTGATTTAAACGTCGTATATTTGACGATCCAGCAATGCCTGCAGAAGCAACAACTGCAGGCAGGCTTGGGGCGCACACAGGAGTTGCATGCATTTTGGGAAATTACGCGGGTAGCCGGCGTCGCGCAGAGCGTCACTGATATAGCCCGTCGTGCTTTGGAGGTTGGGTTGCAGGTTACCGGGGCATTGCGAGGATCGTTGATGCTTTTTGATGAACAATCGCAAGAGTTGCGGATCGCCGCCGCGCAGGGGTTGGAAGGTGCGGTTATCCAGAGTACCAGGATACGTTTGGGTGAGGGGATCGCCGGCAGAGTTTTGAAGAGCGGCGAGCCGCTTTTAGTCAGAGAAATCGCCGATGAGTTGCGGTTGGTACACGGTGAGCAGCGGCATTACCGCAGCGGGTCATTTTTGAGTGTGCCGCTGATTGGGATTAATTCCGGAGATGGCCGCGAGACGATGATGGGCGTTTTGAATGTCGCGGAAAAATCCGCGGCGGATGTTTTTAGTACACGGGATAAAAATGTACTGGCCGTGCTTGCCGGGCAGGCGGCCGTAGCGATGCAATATTGTCAGCTGCGGGCGCAAAATATTTCGATAAAAGGGACAGATTCGCTGCGCGATATCCACTGCGCACTGAATACTATTGCGCGTTATGCAGTGGAAAGCAAGGCAATAGCGGCAACGCAGCGGGATTTCATTCAGGAAAATATCGATATTTTCAGAAAAATTTTTTTGGGCCAGGCAGAAATATCCGGACAGGAAAAGAACGCATAATGCTGTGGATGTCGGAAACGTATACTACAATATATTTGACTTGTGGGGCGGATAGGTGGTATTATTATGATAGTCGCGCAGAGAAGGGCGGCAGCAGTGGATTCAATAGGGTACAAAGTTAAACAGCTACGGCAGGAAAAGCGTTTAGCATTGAAGGAGCTGGCGGCGCGCACCGGATTGACTTCAAGTTTTTTGTCGCAATTGGAAAAAGGCGTGACATCTCCCTCGGTTGATTCGCTCCGTCGGATAGCCGAAGCATTGGGAACATCGGTAGCGGCTTTTTTTAAAAAAGACGAATCTTCGGAATTTGTTTTTATTCGACGGCATGCGCCAACGCAGATTCACGGCCGCTACGAAATTTTAGCGGCGAGCGTATTGGATCTGCAGATATTGCCGTTGTTGTTGCGGCTGCACCCGCACGAAGTTATTCCTTCGGAACATTGCCCGGAAGGCGGCGAAATGTTGGGATTGCCGACCCAGGGGCGTGTGCAGGTTGCGGTAAATAATAAAGAAATTATTCTTGAACCGGGTGATAGTATTTATCTGGTTCGTCCGATATTTACCGGTATTAAAAATTTAGGGGGTAAAGAAGCGGCGATGCTGTGGACGATTATGCGTTCTATGCGTTGAGCGTTCCGGTGCGGGAAATTTTTTTAAGGAGAGATGGACATGCAAAGGAAGGCGGATCGAAATAATTTTGGCAGGGGGGCAACTGTTGCCGAGCAGCGTAAAAACCCCCGGAGTGAAGAACAGTTAGTAATGGTTTGTTTCGGATATGGCGCGGCAGGAACCGCGGTGGAGTTGCTGACCACGAATATCAGCGGCGGCGGTGTTGCCGTTGATGTGCCGTTTGATATTCCGGCCGGCGCGCGCGTGTGGATGGAAGTGTATGTTCCGGAAGATGATAAAGCGGCGGTGATCGAGTCGGTGTATGCACAGGGAGTGGTGGTCTGGCGGCGTGAGCTGTCCGGCGCGCGCGGCAGTAATCGGTGCCGGATCGGTATGGCCTTTGAGAATATTCCAGCGGCGGCGCGGGAAAAAATTTCCCGGCATGTGGGAGCGGAGTGTTTGGTGAATTAATGCAGGATGGATAATGTATGGCGCCTTTGAAAATACTTGTTGTTGATGATGAAAAAGATATTTGTGATTTACTGAATAGGATTCTTTCCCGTCCGCCGGAGTGCCTGGTCGATTGCGCGCAAAGCGCCGAGATTGCCGAGCGTAAACTTGATGCCGATCCGTACGCCCTGGTGCTTTCCGATTATAAGCTGGAAGAAGGTAAAACGGGTTTGGATGTGCTCTATCACGCCAAGTCCCGCCACCCGAATATTATTACGATTTTGATGACCGGATACGGCAGTGATAATATTGCGACGCGGGCGGTCGCCGAAGGGGTGTATGATTATCTGCTTAAACCGTTTCGCAGCATTCTCGAAGTGAAAAATGCCGTTGACCGGGGGTTGCGCTACTATACGCTGTTGACAAAATATAATGAAAAATTAGCGGATGCGAGCCTGCAGAAGGAATTATTGGAAGAAACGCTGGAAAAGGCCCGGCGAACGCGGGAAATACTTCGCGCGCTCGTGCAGAAGATACATAAAGTCGACGACAGTGCACCGCCGGAGGTGTAATCGCCGGGGCGGGAGGAGATATCCAGGCGGATGGCGGAAAATACTCTCAATCAGGATGAGGTCAATGCTTTATTGCACGCCGTGGACGGCGGGCAGGTCGCGCTGCAAAAAAGCGACACCAAACAGCGGAAAATCAGGGTATATGATTTTACCAAGCCCAGCCGCATTCCGAAAGAGGTTTTGCGCGTGGTGCGGGCAATTCATGAAAATTTTGCCCAGCAGTTTGGGTTTATGCTTTCCGGATTTGTGCGGGCATTGGTCAATGTCGAGTTAGTTTCGGCAGACCAGTTGACCTACAATGAATTTATGCTCTCCCTGCCTGAATATACCTGTTTGAACGTCATCAGTATTCCGCCGGTAAAAGGAAATTTTATTATTGAAATAAACCTGAATATTTTGTTGCTTTTTGTCGAGCGGCTGCTCGGCGGCAGCGCGGAAGAGTCTGCGTCGATCCGGCCGTTGACCCCCCTGGAAATATCGCTTTCTTCAAAAATAATCCATCGGCTGTTGGAAGCCTACCGCCTGGCCTGGAAACAGGTTTTTTCTTTTTCGCCCCAGGTTGAACGCACGGAAACCGATCCGCGATTCGCGCAGGGACTGGATACGGACGAATTAGTGCTGTTGCTTTGTTTTGAAGTTAAACTGGGCAAAGCCTCCGGTATTATTAATGTGTGTTTTCCCATGGCGACGTTCGAACAACTCCTGCCGTCGATCGGTTCCGATGTGCGCAGTATACAACAAAATGTGAGCGCCGAACTGGAAAAGCAGTTCCGCAGCGAGCTGCTCCGGCTGCCGTTGACGGTCCAATCGGTTTTAGATACGACCGTTCTGAAAGTCCGGGAAATTGCCGAATTGAAAGAAGGCGATATTATTCGTTTAGACAAACCGGCCGAACCGGCGGTCGTTTTGACGGTTGCGAAAAAACCGATCTTTTCCGCCACGATCGGCTTGCGGAATAACAAAACTATTGCGGTTGTTAATAAAAAAATGGATATCCCCAAAATTCCGGCTGCGCTGCCGGCGGCAGCGCCCGTAGCGCCGGCGGTGCCTTCGCGGCGTAAAACATAACGATCTTATAGAAAATCCTCAAGTTTTTTCGTAAAACTCCGATAATATAGGTGTAAAGAGGAAAGCGGCAGTAGCCCGTATAGTTCGCCGGGCCGGTGAAATGCCACCGGGTAAACCAGCGCGGGTTTTGTGCCTTTGGCACCGTGGCGGCTGCCGGGACCGCGCCGGGCAGCGGAGTGCCGGCAGGGAATGCCTATCCAGGGGGGATTGTTTGGAGAAGATAAGCGGTGGCAGCATCATGGATATTTTGACGTTGAAGGAAGCTGCGGATTTTTTAAAATTGAGCGAGCGGTCGATTTACCGTTTGCTGAAAGAAGGTAAGATCCCTGCTCGGAAAATTATGCATAAGTGGCGGTTCGAGCGCGAGCAGCTCAAAGAGTGGGTGCGCAATGACCCGTACCTGATGCGGAGCGGCCATGGATGAGCCATTGATGCGCAAGGAAGAAACCGATTCGTTTGCGGAAATCTGTAATATCGCCTTCGGCGCGCCGGCTAATGAATTGACCGGCCGTTTGCATGGCCAGGTAAAATTTGCGCCGCCGAAAGTGACGATCGTCGAAGCGGCGGAGGCGGTTGCCGCCACGGAGGAAAAAAGTGTCGTCCTGCGTTTTTCATTTTCCGGCGACTATCGCGGCGAATGGTTTTTTGCCATGGACGTGGGTACCGCCGAGCAGATTGCCACGCGCATGGTGGAAAAAAAAGTAATTTTCGTTCCGCCCACGCATGCGGCAGAAGGTAAGCAGGCCATTTTAGTGATGATGCAGGAAATTACCCGCATGGGCGAAGATGTGCTTACCAAGAGCATTCGGAAAACGATTAAGTTTGACGCCGGATCGATAACTCTGGGAGAACCGACGGATTTTGCGGGGTTGTTTCCGGAAGGGATTGTGAAAGTCCTGTTCCGTTTTAAGGTTGCGGATATGGTGGACAGCACACTGCTGAGTTTTGTCTCCATTCCGTTCGCCCGCGCCGCGGTAGCTGATTTTGAGCAGGCGATCATGAATCAAATGGAGGGATTTGATGAGGTTGCCGCGCAGCCAACGGAAGAGCCGGAAAAAAAAGACCGGCTGCAAACGATCGCCGAATACTGTCGGCGGTATGGAGACTTCGATACCGTTGCGAAAATTAAAGTTCCGGTCGCCGTGCAATTAGCGCGGCAGAAAATGACGTTGCGGCAGTTATGGACCGCCGGCCGGCGCGGCCTGGTTTTAAAGTTTGACGCAACGATCCGCGAGCCGGTTGCGGTGGCGTTTGGCCGCCGTATCCTCGCCCGCGCGGAAATTGTAACGATCGCAGAACATTTTGGTGCAAAAATCACGGAGGTCGGCAAATGAGCAACGTAAAAATATTAGTGGTAGACGATTCGTCCACCATGCGCCGGATAATTAAGAATACGCTGCAGAAAATCGGCTTTGAAAATTCCGTGGAAGCGGAAAACGGCATCGACGCGCTATCGAAATTAAAAGCCGGGGGATTCAATCTTATTCTTACCGATTGGAATATGCCGGAAATGGACGGATTGACTTTTGTGAAATCCGTGCGCGGCAGCGATACGTTTAAGATGATTCCGGTCATTATGATCACCACCGAAGCGGCAAAAACGGAAGTGGTCGAGGCTTTGAAACAAGGGGTCAACGACTATATCGTAAAACCGTTTACCCCGGAAGCCCTGAAAGCAAAAGTTACGCGTTTTATCAGCGCGTAAATGCGGATAACAATGTTGACAACCTGAGGAGCGGTAATGAACGTCGATATGATTAATTCCTTTATCAATGCCACGGTCAACGCATTGACGACGATGGCGATGCTCACGGTTACGCGCGGCAGTCCCTATATAAAAACGACGGACGAAAACGAGTTTAACCGCGATATTTCAGCGATTATCGGCATGGCCGGGGATGCGAACGGCTGGGTGGCGTTTTGCCTGCAGCGGCAATTGGCCGTGAAGATTGCGGCGAATATGCTCGGCGAGGAAAAACAGGAAATCGACGCGGATGTGCGCGACGCGGTCGGCGAGATTGTCAATATGATTGCCGGCGGCGCGAAAGGCGAATTGACCCAGCGAGGGTTTAGTTTTAAAATCGCCCTGCCGACGGTGGTGATCGGCGATAACCATGAATTGAGCCGCGTGAAAGATTTTCCGTACATTGTGATTCCCTTTGCCACGGAAGAAGGGAATTTTACGGTTGAAGTGTGCCTTAAAACGAATAAAATTTGACCGCTACGCGGGAGCGTCCGAAACCGGGCGCGTGTGGACAGGGTGTCTGTCGTTGGAGTGTCGTGCGGTGAACGTGCGTTTATCCGTATATATAAGCGAAGCCCGGGCTTGACGCCCGGGTGCTTTTTTTCGATGTGTTCCGGAAAAAAGTTTTTTTCGCGTCCGGACGGACAAGGAATGAAACGATGATGCCGGAAAGAAATAAAAAAATTAAGCTGATCGCCGGCGGTATCGCCATTGTTGTGGCGCTCGGGGGGCTGATTCTGGGGCGCCTGGTGCGGCACGGCCGGGTGGAATTTGAAGAGCGCGTCGACGCAGCGCGGGAAAAGGTGCTGACGGCGATATATAGTCAACAGCAACGCCTTATCGCCGCGATCGGCGGTTTAGCGGCGGTGCCGGCGGTGAGGGCGGTTCCGGAAGCCGGCTTGCCGCCGGAAACCGCCGCTTTTTTACGGCAGTATGCGCGGGCAACGGGGATACGCGCCGGGTTCGTCCTTGACGCGCAGGGGGAGGTGCGCGGTTTTTTTCCGGAGGAGCATGCCGCCTTTGCGGGGAAGCGGTTGCTGAAAGAACTGCGCGGTGTCCGGCGGGCTTTAGCCGGCGAACACGGCACTGAGTTTATGCTCAGCGAGAACGGCACGCCGGCAAGCCTTGCGGCAAGCCCGCTGCGTGACGCGCAGGGTGATGTCCGCGGGGTGATCGGCGGGTATACGCCGTTTTCACTGCACGACGCGCGGCTGTCGCCGGATATGTTTTATTTTATCGTCGACCGGCAGGGCACGATTGCGGAATCGAACGCGGCGGGAGCGGCCGGCGTATCGTTGTGGCCGCTTGCCTGGCCGCCGGATGCGGCGCAAAAAATCGCGCTCGCGCGCCTGTGCAAATACGTGTCTCCCGCGGCGTTTCTTCAGCCGCTGATCCGGCACGAACCGCTGGGCGGCGATCTGCGCGGACTGGTTATGGTCGCCGCGCCGTTTTCGCTGCACTGGTATTGGGGATTCGGCGCGGTAATGATTCTGCTGTTGAGCGGCCTCGGCGGTTTATTCCTCTATGTCTTAGACCAGCGGTATCGGTATGCGGAAAACTTGCGTATGCGCGAGCAGCGTTTTCGGGAAATGTTCGACCATATGCGCAGCGGGGTTATGGTCTTGACCGTGACCGACAATGGGCAGGAATTCGTCATTAAGGAATTTAATCGCGCCGCGGAAACGATCGAACGGCGCAATCGCGCGGAAGTTTTGGGGCGCCGGCTGGGTGAAATTTTCCCATCCTTTCATGAAGTCGGGCTGGTGGAGATTTTACGCAGAGTGTGGATGAACGGGATTCCCGAGACGCATCCGTTTACATATTATCGGGAACACCGGATTTGGAGTTGGCGGGAAACCTATGTGTATAAAATTTCTTCGCGCGACCTGGTCATGATGTACGATGACGTCACCGCGCAGAAGCGCGCGGAAGAAGAATTGCAGATGACCCAAAACCGCTTGAAAACGATTTATGAAAATTCGGCGGTGGCGATTATGCTTGCCGATGAGAATGAACAATTGGTTTCCTGGAATGCGTATACGGAAACGATGCTCGGTTTTAGCGAGGTCGATTTGCGCCAGCGATCCGTGCAAACGTTGTATCCGGCGGAAGAATGGCAGAAAATCCGGGCGCAGAATGTGCGGCAAAAAGGCATGCAGCACCATTTGGAGACAAAGATGTTTACGCGCACCGGCTTGCTGGATGTGGATATCTCCTTGAGCGTCGTGCGCGATGCGCAGGGTCGGCTGCTGAATTCAATCGCCATTGTGCGCGATATTTCAGCGCGCAAGCAGGCGGAAACGGCGATGCAGGAGGCGCGCCGTATTGCCGAAGAGGCAAGTGAAATGAAAACGCGGTTTTTGGCCAGTATGTCGCACGAGATTCGCACGCCGATGAATTCCATCGTCGGATACGCGGAACTTTTAGCCGGAACGATGGTCGATGAAGTACAGCGCAAATATATGCAAACGATTCTTGACGGCTGTAATTTGTTATTGGGCATCATCAACGATATCCTTGATTTTTCGAAAATTGAAGCGGGAAATTTGCTTTTAGAACATATTGATTTTGATTTGCATCAGTTGATTGAATCGACGTTTAATATGATCAAGCCGCGCCTGCAGGGTAAAAGCGTCGAGTTTTTTTGTGAATATGCCGATGCGCTGCCGCGCCGGTTTACCGGAGATCCGACGCGCCTCCGGCAGGTCCTCCTGAATTTACTCAGTAATGCCGTGAAATTTACCGAACAGGGCGAAGTTCGGCTGCGTGTTTCCGCGGCGGCGCCGGAACAGGGAAAAACGCGGATGGAAATTTTCGTGCGCGACACCGGCATCGGTATTCCGTTAGCGAAGCAACCGTACATATTTAAGCCGTTTATGCAGGCGGATCCTTCGACGGCGCGCCGTTTCGGCGGGTCAGGATTGGGATTGGCGATTTGTAAATCGTTGGTCGAGCGGATGGGCGGCGCGATCGGCTTCCGGTCCCAGGAGGGCGTCGGCAGTGAATTCTTTTTTACGCTGTTTTTGGATAACGCGGAATCCGGCGAACCGGAGGGGCCGGCAGCCGTGTCTGCCGGTCTTGTCGGCAAACGCGTGGTTATTGTTGAAGATCATCCGGCCGCGCGCGATTTGTTGAAGCAATATTGCGAAGAGCAGGGATTGGTTGTCGCGGAGACATTTCCCGATGCCGAGAGCGCTTTGGACTGGCTGAAACAGCAAAGTTCCGCCCCGGACATTCTGTTGTCCGATATTGTCCTGAAAGGTATGGACGGTTATGAATTAGCCCGAGCCGTGCGCAGCGAGTTAGCGTTGGAAAAAATGAAAATTATTGCGACAACCCAGGACACGAATATCGGTACCGCCTTCCTTTCCCGGCAGTACGGATTCTCGGCTTTTTTGACGAAACCGATTTTTAAGAACGACCTGGTTAAGACGTTGGAGTCGTTATTTGCCGGTGAACCGGCAAGCCGTGATCCCGCCGATAATCCGGAAGAATTTAAGAATTTACGCATTTTAATTGTCGATGATAACCCGATAAATTATAAACTGCTGGAAGCGCTGATCCGGCGCTTCGGCTGTGCTACGGATATTGCCGACAGCGGCGGCATGGCCATCGAAAAAATACGTTATAACCGGTATGATATTGTTTTGATGGATGTGCAGATGCCGCAGATGGACGGGTTGGCGGCAACGCGGATTATCCGCACCGAATTGGCTAATCCGGTGCCGATTGTCGGGGTTTCCGCAGCGGCTACTTTGGAAGACCGGGAAACGGCGATTGCCGGAGGAATGGACGATTACATTACCAAGCCGATTGATTCCGGGAAGATTCGTAAGTTATTCCGGCAATGGGGACAGCGCGGCGCGCAGAAGGAGACGTGATGGATTATCGGGATAAACTACAGCGGCAAGCGATACTCTCCGCGCTCGGGGGTATCAGCGAGGATATTTATCTGGAATTGATCGGGTTGTTTCGGCAGCAGACGCGTGAACAATTGGCACAGGCGGCGGCGGCTCTCGCCGCGAATAATCTTGCCCTGATCGGAACGATCGTGCATAGCATTAAAGGCGCTGCCGCGAATTTAAGGCTGCAGGCGTTGGTCGAGCCGGCCGCTGCGCTTGAACGTTTGGCAAAAGATGGCAGCGACCCGGCGGCCATCCCGCAGCTATTCGCGCAATTGCGCGACGCATTCGCCGCGCTGGAAGACGATTTTTCCGGCGGCGGTTGATGCGGTTCCGGCCTACCCCGCGGGGATAAACGCGCTGATTCCCTTGCGTACCATCATAACCCCAATCGAAGTCAGCAGCAGGCTGGCGATTTTGGACAGCGTCCGCATGCCGGAGCTGCCGAGGAAACGGCTGATCGGCCGGCTGAACCAGAAGATAATACCGGCAATGCAGATGTTCAGCACCGTGGCGATCAGGGTGGGCATAAAACCGTAATGGTTCATGAGTAAAACACAGGTGGTCAGCACCGCCGGGCCGGTAATCAAGGGGACTCCGATCGGCACCGCGCCGATAGTCGCCACGTCAAGTTTTCGCTGGGCTTTAGTGCCGGTGAGCAGGTCGCTGACGGCGATGATGAGTAACACCAGCCCGCCGGCAATCATAAAGTCGGCGACCGTGATTCCCAGCAAAGCCAATGTTTTTTGCCCGCCGAGCAAAAAGAGCACCGCAACCAGCAAGGCGGTTATTACCGATTGAATCACAATGGAATTTTGCCGCAGCGGCTGGATGCCTTCGGTAAGATTTAAATAAATCGGCAACACTCCGATGGCATCAACCGCGACAAACAGCGGGACAAAGCAGTTCCAAAAAATCGACGGCGCTTCCGCCATAGTCTTTCCCCTAACCGGGCACGGGATCCCCTGCCGCCGGCTTTACTTGGCCTGTTTCCGAAACATAAACAGTATAGCATTGTTCGTAAATACTCGGCAAGCACCTTTATCGAAACATATTTTGCCACGCGGGGTATCCTGAGATCGTTCACCTGAGAAAAAATTTCCTACCGGTATGCCGCCGGGAAATGATCAAGGCCGGCACATCGATCATGTCTAAGCAGCGGATGCACGGTAATATGCCGTCGTGAAAGGGGAAATAATTCTCTCCGGTAGTTTGAATAATGTTTGGCATAATAATTGCTATTTTTTGTGAATTAAAACGTAATGGCAAGGAGAAAAATATGGATGTTAGTCAAAAAAGCGTGCTGGCCGGATTAGTGCGGCAGCAGAGATTTACCGACGCGGCGCAGGCAGCGGAACTGTTCCTGCAAGACGATACCGCTGATTGCCGGTTGCGGTATTGTGCGGCCATTGCATGGCTGTGGCGGAAAGAATACCGGAAGGCATTTGCGCATTTTTTCTTGTTGCTGCAGCAGGCACGGGCGGCGCAGGGGCGAGAGCAACCGGCGGAGGCGGCATTTAATGCCCAGGCAGCGCTGCAATGCGGTCAATTAGCGGAATTGCTCTATGGTGTCGATGTGCCGTCCCGGCCGTATATTTTCGAGCAGGCAACCGCGCTTGCGCTGGAGCTTGGCGCGCAAACCGGAGACCGGCTGGTCATGCGGCAGGCGGAACGGCTGCGCCAGCGTTTGATGATCAGTCGTGACGGCAGCCGGATAGCGATTATGCCGGATTCGCCGTACGTTTTGCAGATTGAACCGACCAATTGTTGCAACCTCCAGTGCCGCATGTGCCCGCGTACACATATGAGCCGCAAGCGGGGCTTTATTTCCGTGGCGATGCTTGATGATATTTTCGGCCATTGGCGCAGCCGGTCAGTATCGTTACGCCTCGCTCACTTGGAGTTCTCGGATATTTCGTTCACACAGCGCCGCGCCGGCGAAATAAAATTATTTTTTTTAGGGGAGCCGTTACTGCATCCGAAGTTTCATCAATTGGTTCTGCGGGCAAAACAGGAAGGGTGTATCAGCGGGATTCAGACCAACGGCCTGCTGTTGGAGCGGCCGGCAGTGCGGCGGAAACTTTTAACGGCTGCCCCGGCGGCGATTGGTTTGTCCATCGACGGGTTTGACGCCGATTCTTATGCGGTGCTGCGCGCCGGAAGCGCGTGGTCGCGCATGCATGCCGGCCTGCGTTCGCTGCATGCCGAACGGGAAAGCATGGGTTTGCGCGAGCAGGTGAAGCTCTACATTTCCACGATTATTCCCGCTGCCCGGCCGGAATACGCGCAGGCAGTACAGCGGTTTTTAGCGCCCTTGCGCGAATTTGTCGATGAGATCAGGCTGATTCCTTTAAAATGTCACTACAATCCGGAATTTTTCGATGAGCAGGGAAGCTTGAAAACCTACACCTATGGACACCCCGAGGCAGGGGAATTCGCGACCGAACCGCTCTGCCGGGAACCTTTCGAAAAAATGAACGTGTTATGGGATGGAACCGTGGCGCCGTGTTGTTGCGATATCGACGGGCGCATGAGCATCGGTACGGTCGCCGGCGGCATCGATACGTTGTGGCAGAGCCGGGCGCTCGCGCGTCTTCAGCGCGCGTTGATCGATTTTTCCGTTGAGGAATATCCGCTGTGCCAGGCGTGCCTGCGGATGCGGGAAGAACGGATGCCGGCCCTGCAGTGTTAACCCGAACAGTTTATCAGGCGGGTGAAATGTTCGTCCACCCGGCCGCGCTCTAATGTATACGCGGTAACCAGCGGGGTATTCCCGCCGGCAGCGGGCATCCGAGACGAACGGTACAAAACGCGGGAGAACGGCAGCGGCAGAGAGGAGAGGAGCGGGCAATGAAAGTGATAATTGATGGGCAGCAGCGGGATATTGCGCCGGGCAATTCGGTTACGGTAGAGGATTTTATTGAGTTGCTTAAGCCGATTGTCGATAAGGAAAATAAAATCATCAGTAATATTTGTATTAACGGCGCGTGCATGGTTGTCGGTCGCGAGACGGAATGGCGCGGTCAAAAATTAGACGGGGTGGAGCGGTTGGAAATTTTGACCGAATCGCCGTTTCGCTTGACGATCAGCACGCTGGCGCGCAGCCGGGATTACCTGGGGGCGTTCCAGGGGCAAATTGAAAAATTTCTTGATGTTTTACAGTTAGGCGGCGAGGAAAGCGCGTACGATACGTTTATCGCCGACTTGGAAGGATTGCGGACGATTGTCGGATTATTCGAAAATGTCCGGGCGATGTACGGACTGGATTTCAGCCGTTTGATGGTCGGTGAACGCAGCATTGATACTGTTTCCGACGACATGGCGGGTATTTTTACACAAATAAAAACAGCAGTGCAGGAACAGGATGTCGTGTATTTGCAGGATTTGCTGCGTTATGAATTGATTCCGCTGACCGATACAATCCGGGGTGTCGTGGATAGCTTGACCGCCGAGCTCACGGCCCGGGAGAAAAACGGTATTTGACCGGATTTTGACCGATGACCGATTGTTTTGCCGATAATCTCGCTGTTCTGCAGGCGCGGTATAAACAGCTTGCGCAGCGCCTGCAAACACGCCGCCTTCCCGCCTTGAAGATCGAAGCCAGCCGCTGCGGTAAACCGACGATACAACGAAACGGAAAATTTTTGCACAGCGCCTATGATCCGGCAGCGGAAGCCGCCGCGTTTGTGCGCGCGCAAAATATTCAAGCGCGGGAAAATGTCATTGTTTTGGGGTTTGCCCTCGGCTATCATCTGGCCGCGTTGTTTCGGCAGGCTTGCGCGTTAAACACCGTGGTTGTCATCGAGCCTGATTGGGATTTGTTTCATCAGGCATTGCTGCTCAACGATTTCCGGCCTTTTCTCGCGCACCCGGACATAATTTTTTGCGTGGGTATGGAACCATTGGAAGTAATGGATTGTCTGAGCAGTCGGGCGGTGGCGTTGATGGCCAGCCGGACGGTACTACTGGAACATCCGGGCTCGGTGCAGGCGGCGCCGGCGTATTTTGCGGAAGTCCGCCAGCGGGTATTGGATAGTTTGCGGACGGCGGCGGCCAGTGTTGCGACGGTCAACAAACTCGGTCAGCTCATGTTGGAAAATGTTTTCGGAAATTTACCCGCGATTGTCGGCAGCCCTGGTATCCGCGCGTTGCGCGGGGCATTTGCGGCGGTGCCGGCGTTCATTATTTCCGCCGGCCCGTCTTTGGATAAGAATATTCATGAACTGCCCGCTGCCGCGGAGCGCGCGGTCTTGCTCTGCACGGATACGGCGTTTCCGCGGGTGCGCGGCGCCGGGATTGCGCCGAGTTTTGTTTTGACCATGGATTATCAAGCGGAAAGCGCGCGGCATTTCGCCGGCGTGGACAGCGAGCGGGTTCCCTTGCTTTTCGATATGGAAGCTTCTCCGGCAGTTGTCACAGCTTATACCGGTGCGCGGTTTGTTTCGGCGACCAGCGCGCCGCTGCCGTTTTGGATAAATTCGTTATGCGGCGATAAAGGTATTGTGGATAAAGGGCTGTCCGTGGCGCATTTTGCCTTTGCCGTGGCGACGGCGATGGGCTGCGAGCCGATTATTTTTATCGGGCAGGATTTGGCGTTTACCGGCGGGGTAACGCATGCCGGCGGAACGCGCTCCCGTCGCCCGAGCGACCGCTACGACAACGGGAGGTTATTGCAGGTACGCAGCGAATTGACCGGCGAATCCTGCGAAACGTCCATGGACATGTATATTTATTTGCGGCATTTTGAGAAGCTGGTTGCGGCCAGCCGGCGCCGTTGTATTAATGCGACCGAAGGCGGCGCCGGCATTCGCGGCACAACAGCGGCGACGGCGGCGGAAGCGGTGGCAGCGTACTGCGCGAAGCCGGTGCCGGTGCGGGAGCGGATAGAAGCGCTGCGGCAGGCGGCGGCGCCGGCCGACCGCGCGCTGGTGCGTGCCGGTTTAGCCCAGATACGGGATCTGGTAGGGCGGCTGCGGCGCGCATCCGGAGAGATTATTGGATTATTCGACGAGATGCTTCGGCTCACCAGCCGGCCGGCGCCGGACTGGCAGCAGGTAGCGCGTTTGTGGGAAAAGGTTAAACCCTTATCGCGGCTGATATCCGGGGAAGAATTGCTGTTGCGGATGATGCATCCATTTATCATGGAATCGATGATGGGCATCGAACACGAGGGCGGCGTGCGCGCTCGCGAAGAGCGGCTGGCGCCGGATCCGGCGGCATTGGCGGCGGATTTGAAGCATGATTACGCCCTGCAACAGGGGGTGCAGCGGGCTGCCGCGGTGCTTGAGGCGTGCCTGGAAAAAGCCGACGAGCAGTTGCAGGGAGAGCGGCCGTGAATAACCATCCGGAAATAAACGCGGCGCTGCGCGATGAAATAATCCGCCGCAATCCGTTTCGGGAGCAGGTATTCGGTATTATTCCGCAGGGAGCGGAGCGGATTCTGGATTTCGGCTGCCATGAAGGCGAATTGCTCTTCCGGCTTGCGCGCGATAAAGCCTGCCGGCAGTTGTATGGCGTGGACATCGACCCGTCGATCCGTGTGCCGCTGGCGGATCTGCTCGACGGTTTTTGGAATATTAATTTGGCGGCGCCGGATGCGGATTTAGGCGCGGAATTTTCGGGATTCTTTCGTTACATCGTCATGCACGATGTTGTTGAGCATTTGTATGATCCCTGGTATGTCTGCGCGAAATTGCGCCGCTGCCTTGCCGCCGACGGACGGTTGATTATCGTTACCCCGAACGTCCAAAACTGGCAGATCCTGGTTCAGATCGTCCGCGGCTATTTCCCGTATGGAGCCGCCGGCGGTATCATGAATGAAGATCACATCCGGTGGTTTACGTTGCAGGGTTTACAGGAAATGCTCGCGTTGAGCGGCTATAGCGCAGAGCAGCTGCACCTGATTTTCCCGCCGGGCGCCGAAACATTGGAAAAAATTTTGCCGGCGGGGCAGCAATGCCTCAGGCTGCCGCCGGAACCGTTCCGCACACCGGATATGGTCAGCCTGGAGATTCGTTTTCCGGATGCCGCAGAGGCGTGCCGTAATTATCCGCTGTTTTTAGCGAATAAGATTTTGGCGGTATGCCGTCCAACAGGCTGGGCCGTGTCGCCGGAACCGGTGCGGCCGGGCGCTTTAGCCGGCCGGCGGCAGCGCTATCGCGTCCAATGCGGCGCAGGAGGAACGGCGGATGGCCGAATCGGAATTAGTTGACGCGGGAAAAGATCCGGCTGAGCCGGGATCGCGTGATGAACTGCGGCAACGCAATGAAACGATGCTGCGGGACAAACACCCGGAGGCATTCGCACGTATTGGTTCGCCGGTGGCCGCAGCGGCTGCGCCGGTGACGGTGCTTGCCGCGCGAAACGGGCAGCCGACGCTCCGGATTAAAGAGCGGTTTGCCCATAGCCGTTATGAGCCGGCGTCGGAGGCAGCCGCCTGGCTGTCCCGGCAATCGTACTCGCAGCAGGCTCATCTGGTGCTCTTTGGTTTCGGCCTGGGGTATGTCGCCCAGGCATTGCTGCGCGCACCGCGCCGGTTCAACGCGCTTTTTATTATCGAGCCGCTGCCGGAGGTGTTACGCGCCGCAGTGACGGCGCGAGATCTGTCCGATGTTTTTGCCGATCCGCGCGTGCATCTTTTGGTGGGGATGAGCGATCTGGATGTCTTTGCTTGGCTGAGCCGCTATCCGTTGGTATTGATGGCCGCGCCGTTAGTTATTTTAGATTGGTATCCGAACGTGCACGTGGAACGGCAGTATTTCAGTTTGGTCCGAGGGCGGATTCTTGACGCGATGCGCACCGCCGCGTCGAATATCGCCACGGTGCGGCGCGCCGGATGGACGTTGCTTCGAAATGCCGCGTTGAATCTGAAAGAGGCGATTACCAATCCGGGGGTTAGCCGGCTCTTCGGTGCCTTTCGGGGAGTTCCGGCGATTATCGTTTCCGCCGGGCCATCCTTAGATAAAAATATAGCTGCGCTCCATCAGGTTAATGGTAAACTCCTCGTTTTAGCGACGGATACGGCGTTGCGGATTCTCCAGCAGCACGGCCTGCGCCCGGATTTGGTGTTTACTGCGGATTTTAACGAGGTCAGCCGGGAGCATTTTGAGCAGGTGCCGACGCACGATATTCCGCTGGTTTTCGAAATCGAGGCGTCCTGGGCGTCGTTGGAAGCCTATCGGGGCCCGCGTTTTGTGGCAGCTTCGGCAAAGCCGTTTTCCGCCTGGGTCAATACGTTAGCCGAGGATAAAGGAATTTTGCCGAAAGGCATGTCGGTGGCGCATTTTATTTTTAATATCGCGGTGCGCCTGGGCTGTGATCCGATTATTTTTATCGGGCAGGATTTGTCGTTTCCCGGCGGCTTTACCCACGCGCAGGGAACGGCGTCACGGCAGGAGGTTGAATCGATTCGGCGTTTAAAACGGGAAAAGCTTTTGCGTATTTCCAGCACCTTGACCGGAGAAGAAGTACTGACTAATCAACCGATGTATATTTATTTGCGGCATTTTGAGCGGTTGGTGCAGGAGTCAGGCAGGACGTGTATCAACGCCACCGAAGGCGGAGCGGGAATTGCCGGCACCGTGCCCCTGCCGTTGCGCGAGGCGATCGCCCGTTATGGATGCCGCGACTGTGCGGCGCGGGAAATTTTCGAACAGGTTCGCCGGCAGTGGACGCCGCCGGATTTTGGCGCGGTGCTGGAGAAGATGAGGGATTTGCGGCAGCGGGCGGCGGTTGTCGAAGCAACCGCCGGTTTCGGCGCAACCGAACTGGAGCGAGTCATCGCTTCCGCCTCCGCCGGTTCCGGCGAAGCGGCGGACGCGGCGCAGCGCTTACGGAATATAACGGCATGGACGTCAACCATACGCGAACATGAGGATGTTTTGCGTATAATTCACGCGGATGTGGTTAACGCGCTGATGCAATTGATCCGGGAAGGGGGCATTCCGGACGGCGCCGTCCGGGATAAACAATGGAAAGACGCGGCGAACGATTTTCAAGAGGACGTCCACTTCCTGCGGTCAGTGCGGCAGGGCGCGCAATTCCTGGGGCGCTGCCTGGAACAGTCGATCGCCGATATACAGTCGATCCTGAATAGATCACCAGGACGGTAAGCTCTGCGCTTCCGCCGCAAACCGCGGGATGCCGCTCGGAAACCCTGGGCGGCAGCCCGGGCGAGCTTCCCGCGGCTGTGGATAAAAAAGCTTTATCCGGGTTGCCGGTTGCCGTACAATAACCGTAGACGGAGGTGTACCAGCGATGTGTACCCGGCATGAGGCCACGCGGCGTTTGCGCGAGGCAAGAGGCGGCGAGCGATGAGAATAAAATATGTGTTGCAATCGGTATTCCTGCTGGCGGCGGTGAGCATGGCGGCCGCGGCGATAAATTTTTTATTTTTTACGCCGCGCGGCTCAAGTATGTTGGCGCGGCGGGTATTGGGATATTATATCGATTCCCGGACGATTACGATCGGGACGATTGAAGGGACATTAGCGGGCGGATTATCGTTTCGCGACGTTGAAATTAAAAATATGAATAAGCTGCCGGCCGGCGCGCAGATGAAAATCGCCGCGTTGTCGATAAGTGTGCAAGCCCCGTCTCTCTCCGGTATTGCCGTTGAAATTGAGAACGGCCGGCTGAATTTTCCGGGTTCGGATACGATTATTTTTTACGGCAATCTCCGGCGGGGAAGTTTCGATATTAAACTGTACGGAAAATATGTGGGGGTAAAAGAAATTTTAAATTTAGTTTCCGAGAGCCCGGCGGTTAAAAATGTCGGCGGACGGATTCGGGATCTGGATGCGGTTTTTGCGGGGCCGCTATTTGGCCCGCGCGTCCGCGGAACGTTTTATATCGAAGCGCTCAGCGGCACGACGTTTGAGGCGTATGCGTCTGCCGGTGTTTTTGATTTGGAATTGCGGGGCCGGCGGCCGCCGCGCCTGTATGGCTATGCGCGGGCCAATGGCGGCACGGTTTATTTGCATAAGCAAAATTTAACGATCGCGGCGGAATCCTGCCAAATCAATTACCAGGGAAATTTCCGCGAGCCGGCGGTCGATTGCCGGGGAACAACGGCGGTGAAGGTAAAAGACGCGGATGTGCGCATAACCATTGTCTTACAAGGATCATTGGAACTGCCGGAACTGCAATTGGCGTCGAATCCTCCGTATTCGCAAGAAGAATTGATGGTAATGTTGGCGACCGGAACCAATTGGGCGGATACCCGCACGGGATTAACGTCCGGCCAGGTGAACAATGCGGAGCTGGTGAAAGATTTTGTGGATTATTTTTTATTTGCAGGGGAAGGCCGGAAATTTTCCCAGATGTTGGGGATTAGTATTAGTGATTTGCGTTATGACGACGAGAAGCGCAAAGTAGAAGTATTGAAAGAGTTGGATGGCCGTACAGCGGTCCATGTCGGGGTTGAACAGAAAAATGCGCAGAACCAGGTGCCGCAACTAACCCATAGTGTCGGAGTCAGTTCCAAGGTCGCCGATGATAAAAGGATCAGCATTGAAGCGGAATCGGTGATGAGCACGGTCAACGGTACGGGGGCTAAACCGGATCAAAAAGTGCAGATTGAGTTTAAAAAACAATTTTAAGCGCCGAAATGCGTTATGTATCGTAAGAACAAATAACGGGCTGCCGGCGTCAATTAAAGGATAATATGTGTGAAGGAGTATCCCCGCTTACTGGCCGTTGATCAACAGCGGCGGATCGTGGAAGCGCCGGGATTCCAAGCCTGCGGATTGGCCGGAGAACAGGTATCGGTTTTGCGGCCCGCCGATTTGGTGCCGCTGCCGGCGGCAGGGCGTTTATTCGTTTTGCCGTTGCGCACGCCGGTCGGATTCGACCGGCGCCGCGGCGTGTTTGAAGAAATCGCCGACGTGAACGCGGTGGCTGCGCTGGTGCCGCCCGGGTATACGCAATTGTACTGCGCTGCGTACCGGCAACAGCCGCAGGCGCAAACGCTGCCGCTGTTTTCTTACGCGCCGGTTGCCTGGTACCGCGGCGGTTACGCCGTGCCGGCGGTGCGTGTTGATCGCCGCGGCGTGCATGATACCGGCCAGATCAGCCCGGCGATGATCCGGCGCGCCGTGCGGCCGTACCGCGCCACGCCCAATCGCCTGCTCCGCCGGTTGCAGCAGTGCGCCCTGTCGTCCCGCTGCGCGAATGCGATAAATTTTTTTGTGGGCCGGTATGAATGCCCGCTGCCGGTATCGCCGGCATGCAATGCGCGATGCGCCGGCTGTATTTCTTTCCAGCCGGCGTACTCTCCGCCGGCGTCGCAGCAGCGTATTTGTTTTGTTCCGGACCCGGAAGAGGTGGCGGAAATTGCGCTGGCGCATATTCAACGGGTGCGGCGGCCCATGGTCAGCTTTGGCCAGGGGTGCGAGGGAGAACCGCTCCTGCAGGCGGAGGTTATCGCCGCGGCTATCCGGCTGATTCGCGCGCGCACGGCAAAAGGAACGATTCATCTCAATACCAACGGCAGTTTGCCGGCGGCGATTGCGCGGTTGTGCCGCAGCGGGCTCAACAGTATACGGGTCAGTTTAAATAGCTGCCAGGCGGACTGGTACCGGCGCTATTATCGGCCGCAGGGGTATACGTTCGCGGATGTGCGCGCAACAATCGCCGTCGCGAAACGCTATAACCTATTTATTTCCTTGAACTACTTGGTGATGCCGGGGGTGACGGATCATCCCCGGGAGTGGGCCCGGTTGCGGCAGCTGCTGCGCAGCGCCAAGCCGGATATGATTCAGTGGCGAAATTTGAATATCGACCCGCAACAGTATTACCGGATCATCGGCGCGGAAGCAGAGCGTTTGTTGGGAGTGCGGACGGTTATCGAAAATGTCTCCCGGGAATTTCCCGGGATAAGGCAGGGGTATTTTAATGTTCCCAAAGAATGCTTTCGCCATACCCGGCCTGCGCCGGGGATGATCTTGAACGGAGGCGGCTGATGGCAATCATTGGAATGCTCCCCGATTTACTCCGGCAGAAAATCGGTACGGGATTATTGTCCGAAGGCCTCCGGTATGCGGCGCAGTATAATTCACGCGATCTCTTGGAACAGGGCGCGGGGTTTGCGCAGCGCCGCGCCGTACAGGCAGAGGACGTAGTGGTTATCGAACAGGCGTACCTGACTAAGCCGCCTACGGCGGCGCGTTTTGAAGCGCACCGCCGCTATTACGATATCCAGTATCTCATCGGCGGCGAGGAACGTATGTATGTCCGGCCGGTGGATCAGCGGCACCGCCTGGAAACTGCGTATGATGAGGAAAATGATTGTATGTTTTTTCAAACCACGGCGGCGGATTTTGCGTGCGCAACCTGTTTTGTTTTGCAGCCGGGGATGGCCGCGATTTTTGCTCCGAGCGACGCGCATGCGCCGGGAATTCAACGGGAGCGTGCGTGTTTAGTGCACAAAATCGTCGTTAAAGTCCGCGGGGTATGACGCGGCCGGCGTGCCGGGCGGTTTTACGGGGAAGGCGGACTGAGGCGGCGTAACCGCAGATGGTCGCCGCGCGCGGTGTAAATTCGACGCAGCTGATTGATCAGCGTTTGGCGCGCCGGCAGGGGAATGTTTGCCGCATACAGGTGTTGGATATACCGCAGCCCGTCGTCATAATTTTTGATTTCAATGAGCGCATCGATTATTTTGGCATGGATTGAAAAATTCTCGGGGGAATAGTCGGAAGAGAATGACCAGGCCAGCGCTTGTTGGTAGTAAAGGCGCGCGCGGTGAAAATCCTGCCGGTAAAAAGCGATGTCCCCCTGCCCGACGAGCAGGGCGCGGAGCCGGCGTCCCCATCCCCGCTCGATCAGGGTGCGTAAAAGTTCGTTGATCTGCGCGAGCGCGGATTCAAATTCCTCGCGGTAGACGTCTTTGAGGAAGTAGGTTATCGGCAGCGGATGGCTTAGCTGTGGAAAAATAAAGTACAGCGCGTGTTCATCGGCTGGCGCGAAACTCAGCGGCTGGGGAAGCTCGTCGAAATGGCCATACGCTTCCGCAAGAATTTTTTTTATACGCAGAAACGGCGGCAGTTCGGCGCGCAGCGTCGCGGCGAATTGCCCGAGCGCCAGTTCCAGACGCGGCAGCGCAGTAAAGATTTCCATGACCGGGCGTTCCAGGGAATACGCGCCGGCGTACACCCCATGTCCGCCCAGCCAGCGCAGCAGATCGGAATAGGTGTCCAGGGCATTCTGCGCCTCCTGAGCGGTTTGCCGGAATTCGTTCAGTTGCCGTTGGATTTTGTCCGCCGTGTGCTGCGGAAAGAGCCGGGCCATAATTTCCTGAAGCAACGCGGCTGTTTCGGCAAGCGCCGCCGGCGTGTTTTGGCCGCGCACATCGCGGAGGTGCGCTAATTCGACGTATTTTAACCCTAAGTGATAAAATGCGTCGGGGTGATGGGGGTGTTTCTGCAGAATAGCCCGTAATTGTTCGATCGATTTTTGACAGGAATAAATGCCCTCGCCGGATAGCTGCGCGGCGATATCGATGCGCGCGGCAACAGCGCTGCCGGCGTTCCGCGTCCGGTAATCATCGCCGGGAATGGTGGCGCGGACCGTGCGTTCGTAATGGTAAAGAAAATTTTTTTCATTGCCGTGTTCGGCATGAAGCGCGGTTAGTTCGATGATGCTGCGGCGGATTTGATAGGAGTCCGGGTCGTCGGAGAGCGTTGCGAATTTTTTGTGCGTCAGAAAAAAAGTACGGAGTATCTGGTTGTAGAAACGCCGGGCGGCGACATAATCGCGGTTTATGAAGAGCAAAAAGGCAAGCTTCCGTTTGAGTTCCACGTCGGAGGGGTTTGCGGCGAGCAATAATTTCGCCTGGCGGATTGCTTCGGAAAGCTGCGGCCCGGTTTCTCCATAGTAAAAAGAATTTTGGAAGGTTTCGTAGGTTGCCGCATGTTTTTCCGACGCTGCAGGAGGCCGGGACCGGTCGGTATGTGCAATAGACAGCAACCCGTGGAAAAACGAGCGGAGGTGCGATTTTGATTCTTCCGTTGTTTCCCACAGGTACTGTTCGGCCCGCGGATGCGCGGAAAAAAAATACACGGCGGCAGCGGCGCAGAGAGAAAAAAAAAGCAGCCAGGGAATCAATTTTTTCCCGGCGGTAATAAACGGCGGTGTTCGTGTCGGGCGTACGGTCATAGATAGCTGCGCGATTTTCGAACATGCACTATTCGCCGGCGGACGTTCATCGGCATATGTTCGATATTCCGGATGCCGCGCTGTTTTCCGGTTGGCACGCTCCGCGCTCGTGCGCACGCGACGGCCCGCGGGCAGACATGCACGCCCCTCCGCAACGCGGCAGCGCCCGGATGAGGCTTATTACTATCATAACGTGTTCCGGACAGTGCGTCAACGAATTCTTGTTTTTCCAGAAAAAAGGCAGTATAATTAATAATAGAAAAACTAATAAACGGTTAACTGATAAAGTAGTAAGGAGGATCATGAATAAGAAGAACAGCGCGTTTACGATGCTGGAAGTAATGGTGGTCGTCGTAGTTATTGGTATTCTGGTGGGCATAGCCGTTCCGGCGTACATGACGGCGGTGGAGCGTAGCCGGGCGTCAAAAGCGGTCAATAACCTCAAAGCGTTGCAATCTGCCCAGAATCATTATTTTTCGGCCGCGGAAACATATACCAACCAATTGGTTCTCTTAGGTGCGGAAGTCGGGGCTGATTTTGTCGCCATGGATAATTCCGATACTGATTGGGCCTATTCCGTCCCGGCGGTTGCCGTTACGACGTTTACGCTGCAAGCAACCAGAACCGGCGGCCCGCATAATACTAAGACGCTTACCGTTACTCAGGACGACGTGTGGGGCGGAACCTATCCGTTATAATAGACTGTGTCCAGCGGCAATCCGGCCGGCCAGGTGTGCGGGACAGCGCGCCGGCGGGGTTTAGTCGTGGATAGTTACTTTTGTCCCTTCCGGAACCAGCACGTATAATTCTTCCACATCCTTGTTGCGCATGCGTACGCAGCCGTGGCTTACCTGTTGGCCGATCAAGTCAGGTCGGATTGTGCCGTGGATGCCGTACTGTGGATAATTGAATCCCAGCCAGCGCGTCCCCAGCGCGTTACGCGGGTCGTCCGGCGCGATCGGTTCTCCCTTGCGGAACCAGACGGGATTTTCCAGGCGGGAAGTTATGGTGAATTCGCCGGCCGGCGTCCCGCCATTTTCGCCGGTTGCCACCGGATATATTTTAATAACCTGGTCCGCGGATTTCAAGGTCAGGCGGTTTTTTGATTTATCAATGACGATCTGCAATGGTTTCGTCCAGATGCGTAATTTTTTCCCGTAGTATATCGTATCCGATTTGAGTCCGTTGCTGATTTTAAGTAATTCCTGCGTGACGGAAAAACGCTTGGCAATTTTTGCCAAGGTATCCCCCGGCTCGACGGTGTAGAGTATGCAATCCGGCGTGTATAATGACGACAGGATGATTTTGGTATTGATATCCCAGAGTTTTTTTTTCGCGCCGGATGTTTGATTGCCGATTTCCGGAAAGTCTTCCAAAAATTTTTCATACAATTCCTGCGCGTTGAGCAGATCGTTGTTTTTTTCTGCCGCGGCTGCTTGGGCGAGCAGGCGTGCGGCGGCGGTGGGAAGCGGTAGTGGCGCGGCAGTCGATTTTTCCGGAGCGGCAGTGGCCGGCGAAGTAACCGCTTGAGTCAGAACGACAACTGATAATAGCATGTTTCGGAACGGGCGCATGGGGGATATCTCCTGCGGTAATTATAATATAAAATTAGAGTTCTGTCTGAAAAAAATGTAGTCTGGGCAGGCGTTGGTCGGTATGGACGCCGGCGAGGCGTGTTTATCCACGCATCTTTGAAAACCCCGGCCTTTAGGCCGGGGGTGAAAGCGGAATTGCGGGATTCCGCTCAGATACCCCGGGCTTTTCCCGCCACAGTACGCGGGACAGGCGCCCGGGTGAGCCCGCCCGTTGAGCTTCATTGCCTTTGCCGGGAAAGTATGATAATCTATACTGCACTAGCCCTCGTAGGGTATGGTTTTAAAGACAAGCAGCGGAAGAAAAGAGCTACAAAAAATATTTGAAATTAATGCGGAGAGGTGCCGGAGCGGTTGAACGGGCACGCCTGGAGAGCGTGTGATTCGCAAGGGTCCCAGGGTTCGAATCCCTGCCTCTCCGCCATAGTTGACGCACAGGCGAACCCTGTCCGGTAGAGATATCGGGCGGGGTTCCTTGCTTTTCAGGGCCTATAAGACAGGCCATTTCCTGCGAAGGTTCCCCCACATATAGCCGCATCATCACGTGATCGTCGTGGATATCGATTACCCGGATCAGGGCTTTTAATAAGCCGATCTGGGCATCAGCGGGGGATTCGTCTATATATTTCATGGCAAATTGCAGGGTTTGATATAAATACTGGCCGGAGTTGGCGGAGATATCCGCGGCCCGTCTTTGAGCTTCGAGCTTCGATAGCTTGGTTTCTAATTCGGCGATCTCTTTCTCAAGGCCGGTCATTCTCTCGGTATAGGTCACGCCTTTCGAGATCTTTTGCTCCATCGCAAGATTGAGCAGGTCTTCCGCGGTCTTCTTGTTTTTCTTGAGTTTCTTTTCAATTATCCTGATTTCTTTTTCACAGCTGTCCAGCTTTTCGGTGCAGTCCTTAACCGCGCTTATCATGCATTTGACGAGGATATCCTGATCTTCTGACGCCCGCCTGAAGAAATCTATCACCGCTTCATCAAATGCCGTAGCGGATATCCGCTTGGCATCACACCCGAGTTTCTGCCTTGCCCGGCTACACTCATAATAATAAAAGAGTTTATCTCCATGTCCGTGGGCTATTGTGGAGACGAAATAGCTCCCGCATTTTCCGCACCGTACGATTCCCTTCAGCCGATTAGCATAATCCTTAGATATTTTTGAGAACTTGTGCCCGGGTAGTTTCGCGGAAATCACTCTGTTGGCCCTATCCCAGAGATCTTCATCAACGATGGCCAAATGGGTGCCTTTGTGTTTTTCGCCCGAATAGGCAATTATGCCTTTGTAGAAGGGATTCTTGATTATCTTGGCCACAGTTTGTTTTCTCCATACCATGCTTTTAGAAGTTGGCACCTTGTGTTGTAAGAGGAGGGATCCAATTTCTGATAAGGTCTTATTGTCTGCGGCCATTCGGAAAATTGTTTTTAAATAAGGGGCGATTATTTCATCAACTTCGATTTTGTGCGGTTGCCTTCCGTTAGGGAGGGGATCGCCGTTTTTAACCAGTTTGTAACCGAACGGAGGTTTTCCTCCGACCCACCTACCTTGTCTGGCTCTTGCGATCGCAGAGGCTTTCACGCGTTCGCCGGTCAGTTCTCGTTCGAATGCTGATAACAAACCAATGATTCCGATGACCACGCGGCCTATGGCTGTTGAACTATCGAGATTCTCGCGGACTGATAAGAAATCAACCTCTTGAGCTTTGAAGAGGTCAATCATGCCGTAGAGGTCGCGCGGGTTGCGGGTCAGGCGGTCAAGCCTGAAGAAGATGATGCCGTCAAAAGATTTATTTTTTTGGATATCCTTAAGGATCGATTGAATTCCGGGCCGGTTTAAGTCTTTCCCTGAATAGCCATCATCGTTAATAACTCCGTTTTTACCAAAACTTGCCAGTTCATAGCCAAACGCATCGAGCATGTTTTTGCAGTGATGCGCTTGCGCGTCCAGTGTCGTGAAATCACCCTGCGCTTGATCGTCGGTTGAACACCGGGTGTAGATCACGAATCTTTTTTTCTCTTTCGATTTGATAATTGGTGTCATGCCCATCGCTTAAACTCGTTTTTCGTTTTGCGACCCAACCCTATAATAGAACCATCCACAAGTCAAGCTATTACAACAACTTAGAGCTGTTCTGCTTGGAGATCGCACACTCGCACATTCTCTCTTTCTATATACGCAGATTTCCTGCAGGGTGACGGAAATTTTTTTGTTTTCGAACTTTTTTTCGTCTGTTTTCAAAAAGTCTGCGTATGTAGTCAGTAGAGGAGCGTTATGGGCGAACGGCAAAATTCAAACTTACAAAAACGGTTCAAGAATGGATTCTTTCTTGCGTATCCGGACAAGCCCTTGGAGGGCGAGGAAAGGCGGATACAGAATCAAAGAATCTTTGATGCCGTGAAGGCAGTCTTAACCGGAATATTAAAAAGAGAGCCGACGCCAGATGAATTACTGGGATGCAAACCAATTACAAAGGAAAAATATTTATAAGTTGGCGGAGGATATGGGATCTCTGCGGACACCCTCAAAAAAAGGAGTGTCCGTATTAGCCAAAACTATCGAGGCCTATTTCAAGAGTGGGAATTACGGGAGATTCTTTGCTTGATCAGGGAGGCTCAGCACGACTACGTCAGCCTGAGAATCGAGGGACGGATGATCTTCTGCAGGAATGCTTAATCCATTGGTTTTTTGCAAAAGACCAGCATCGTCCTGAATCCGGAGCATCCGAACGGACATTTTTAAACAGAATCATGAAAAACAAAATCGCTGACCTTATCCGCAGGAGAGAAGCAAGTATACGCAAGGTTTCATATGTGAGTGAATCGCTCGATGCGATGGGCGAAGACGAAGAATCGATTAGTGCAAAGGAGAAGATTTTAATGGTTGAAGAACAGACAGTTTCAAAAATAACGGCCGCGGAACTTCCTGATGCTATGGGGCGTGCGACGGCCAACCTGACTTTCAGGCAAAAACAATTGTGCCGTTTTCTGATGGAAGGAATAAGCATCGCAAAAGCGGGAGAAAAAATGGGAATACCTCGCACGACGCTGAATGAAGAGGTGAAGCGTATCAGGGAAGTTTTCCGTAAAGAAGGGCTTGAGGAATATCTGAGGTAATCAGAGAGGAGGATTTGCATGGAGTTCGTTTATAAGTTCGAGTTCGATGAAAGGATCGATAAACAGCTGATTCAAGATCAGATGGAATCGGCGATGCGCGCGGCGCGCGGGGTGTTCGGCAAGGCCCGGGTCAAGATGGACGGGTCGTTTCTTCTGTCCGGCCATCGCGTGATCATTCATGTGACTGATGATGTCGGCGCGCTTCTGGCCAGCGTCTTTACTGAATGCGCGACCGAGAAGATCGGGGAAGAATTTTTTATCGTTGAAAGAGTTCCAAAGAGCAAAGAAAGGAGACCGGATGAGAGTCAATAATGGATGGAAGGAATTATACAAAAACTTGAGCTGGTACAACCGGCGCAAGCTTGTTGAAGCCAACCGGCCGTTCGGCAAGGACCCGAAAGAGTTTAAAGAGCTGGTGATGTGGATGCTCGCTGGCCTGTCTATCTTCGGTGTTGTCTTGAACGTGCATAAAGACCCGGCCGGGTTTGTGGTGTGGATGTTTACGAACGCATGCTGGGCAGTGATCGATTTTAGAAAACGTTTATACGCTCAGGCGTTCTTGTTCGTTGTGTACTTTTTCTTGGCCTTGTGGGGCTGGATCAGCTGGGCAAGATGAATTGGTCGGGAGGTGAGAAAAATGGAGATGAATGAGCCGGTAGACAAAATTTTATCAAAAGAAGAACAGCTTTTGCGCTGGTGCAGGCAAAAAAGGATTTTCTCAAAGGCCGAGGCCATATCTTTTGGCACTAGTAATTATTATTTGCGGGCCGAGAGAACGATCAGGGACTTTGTTCTGCAGGGCATCGTGAGGAAGATCGGCAAGGATGAATGCATCCGGCGCAACCTCAAAGGCAACATGGCTTGGTATGAAGTTGTTTCTTCGTGAGAAGGTTTTTCATGGGAAGCGAAAAGATCGATATCAGGGATTTGCGCGATGGTAAATTCCTTTGGATAGATAAGTCAGCGCTCAGGTTAATCAGCGAGAGCGCCGGTACCATGGGTGTTGCCGTTTATTCTTGGCTTTGTTATTACGCGAATTTCAAAGCGCAGGATTGCTTTCCGTCTATTACTACGCTGGCGTGGCATTGCGGAATATCCCGGCGCACAATCATGCGCGCTATTAAACAATTAGAGTGTCTGAATGCTATCGCGATTGAACGAAAGAAGGGAAAGCCGAATATTTATAAATTGCTTAACGTTTCGGGGACGAAAAGTTATCCACAACCAAGTAGTGACACGGATGTCACCAGTGACAGGCCTGTCACTGGAGTGGTGACACCGGTGTCACCAGAAGTAGTGACACCCATGTCACCCTAACAAAAGATATTATCAAGAGATAACTAACAAAAAATAGTAGTAGAGGTTGTGAATTCTGTGAATAACTCGTTTTAACGCTGAGGAGGAATTACCAATGAGAACCGTAAAATGTCAAAGTCTTAATGATGCAATAAATAAGCTTCAAAAGTACGTTGATGAGATCTGGCACTCGAGTCCGCGGTTTACCGAAGCCGATAGAAGGAAATGGTTTAAAGCAGTACCGAAAGATTCCTATGAGGATGACAGATACCGAGTTGAATTGTGGGTGCTTGAGGGTAGTCCGGTAAAACAAATTGTGATCATTAATCATAATGTGAAAGAGATTTGTTGCCATGACTTTACTTTACATAAGCAGATCAGGTTTATATGGGAGACGCGCGCTTAAAAAGTTTACGGGTCCTTGGAAGGGGGTGTCGGGCGAGGGTCGGGCGAGGCGCGAGCCTTCAGTGATGAGGGGTAAAAAAATCGATGTCCATGTCCATCACTTTTGAGGTTTTGCACATCTGGGGTAAAAACGGCCAAACGGCTTGTTTCCGTCGGGAATACGGGCTTTTTTTGATTAAAAGACACGTCTGCAAGGGGTTCAAAAAGGGCATTTTGATGGACATGAGCGGACATAAAAAAGGAGAAAATCGTGGCAAAAATCAATGTTAAACCGGAAATCGCTGAGGTCAGGGTGGCGGATCTGCGGCCTGCGCCGTATAACCCCCGGGAAATAACCGAGCCTGCCTATGCGGGGCTTAAGCACAGCTTGGAGAAGTTCGGGTATGTGGATCTGTTGATCGTTAATAAACGGAACATGCGGATCGTGTCCGGGCATCAGCGGTACAAGGTCTTGCAGTCTGATGGCGTGGAGATGGTCGATGTCATTATGGTCGACTTGGACGAAATCCAAGAGCAGGCCATGAATCTGACGCTTAATAACAGCGAGATTGCCGGTCAATGGACGGCCGCGCTGATCCCGCTTTTGGAGAGGTTGAGAAAAGAAGCCGGTGATGATTACCTCAACCTGCGGCTTCAAAGCCTGCGGGAGAGTGTCGGGGACATGGGTGTCGAGAATCTGGGAAGCGGTAAGACGCTTCCGGATGATATCCCTGAGCCGCCCGAAAAGCCGATCACCAAGAAGGGCGACCTGTGGATCCTTGGTGAACACCGGCTTTTGTGCGGGGATTCTACCAGCGAAGCAGATGTCGCGCGGCTTATGGATGGCCGCAAGGCAAGTTTGCTGGCAACCGACCCGCCGTACTGCGTGGATTATACCGGTGCCGACCGGCCCAACGGCGGCCGGGACTGGTCGAATGTTTATCATGAGATTGATATTCCGGACGCGGTGGATTTCATGCGCAAGTTTCTGACCGTGGGCCTCGGGTTTATCAAAGAAAAGACCGCGCTTTATATGTGGCATGCCTCAAAGCGGCGTTCGGATATTGAGGGCCTCTGCAAAGAGATCGGCATTCTGATTCATCAGGAAATTGTCTGGGTCAAGCCGTGCGTCATTTTGACCTATTCGTTTTATTCGTGGCGGCATGAGCCGTGTCTTTTGATGTGGGTCAAGGGCCATAAGCCGGAGTATAAGCCGAAAAACAAGGCGATCGGCAGTGTCTGGACGGTTGGATTCTTAAGGACGGGCGATCCTGAAACTCCGGAGTATCACACCGATGTCTGGGAGCTGGACTGGGAAGGCAAGAAGCGCAACCCGGGCCTTGATCATCCGACAGTAAAGCCGACCGAGGTTTTTGCCATACCCATGCGGGTTCATACGACACCCGGGGATGTTTGTTATGAGCCGTTTTCCGGTTCTGGATCGCAAATTATCGCGGGCGAACGGCTGAATCGGAGGGTGTTCGCTATGGAGATCGAGCCGGTCTTCTGCGATGTGGCGGTCAGGCGTTGGGAGGAATTTTCAGGAAAAAAAGCGATAAGGGATAGTAATGGATGAAAAGAACCGCAACCTTGTTGAGATCGCAAAAAAGAAACGCTACATCGCCCTTGTCGAAAAGCTGGGGCGCGGTTCGCTGTCGTCCAAGGAGCTTAAAGAGCTTGAGGAGTTCGAGAAATCCGAACAGCGGCCAGCGGGGGTTATCGATGGAACGGTAGATTTGCCGACCTTGTGTGTTTATCTCGAGAAATCTCCGCGGATGATCAGGCGGTATGTCCAGCAGGGCATGCCGGTCTTCAGGGATGCGGTCGGTGAGATCGCGCGGTTTAAGGTCGGGGATGTCTTCAAGTGGTTCTATAAAAAGCAGGGATCGGAAGAGGACAACGGCAAGGATTATTGGGACAAGGAATATCGCAAGAACCGCGCGAAGCTGAGTGAGATCGAGTTAAAGCAGAAAGAAGGCGAGGTCATCCCTTTCGAGGATCACGTTTC
>JAMWCB010000107.1 GCA_023819605.1 Candidatus Omnitrophota bacterium | reverse complement strand
TATACTGCGCCGGTTGAAGAAAGACACGGTTATTTTTGAAGGCACCGCCCGCCGGGCGATCGAAGGATTTCCGAAAAATATCAATGTCGCGGCAGTAGCGAGCATCGCCGGTATCGGCGCGGTGAAAACGCGTGTTTCGATTGTCGCCTGTCCGCGTTTGCGGAAAAATATTCATACACTTGAAATTGAGGGTGATTTTGGTAAAATAGAATGCCGCACTGAGAATGTCCCGTCGCCGGATAATCCGCGGACCAGCGCATTGGCCAGCTTGTCGGTATTGGCCGCGCTCGACGGCATGGTTTCGACATCCCGGATCGGGACATAGGAGTAGCGCATGCGGTGTGTGAATCATCAGCAAAATATGGCGCGGTGCAACTGTTCGTACGAGCCGTGCGGGCGCAAAGGCGTGTGCTGCGAATGCCTGCACTATCATCGGCAGCGTCGGGAATTGCCGGCATGTTATTTTTCTGCCGCAGAGGAACGTTCGTATGATCGTTCATTGGAACGGTTTTTTAAGAAAGCACGTTGAAACGGGGAGAAGCAATTTGCAGCGAGGAGGTGGTCAATGGCGGAATTGGTAGCAAACGCGGGGGTTAAACGAGAAAAAGGGTATTTATACTATCTCGACAAGGAAGGCGATATTTCCCGGGCCAAAATGGCTCGCGGTGAGAAAAAAGAGCGATCCGGGGAGAAAGTTGCGAAATTAGGAGTAAAACGCGAAGAAGGTTTTTTATATTTTATCGATAAACAGGGGAACGTTTCGCGTTCAAAAATGGGACGCGGTAAGAAAGATTAGTTTTGTTCAGTGTCCGGCGTCAAACGGTGGATGAGGGCAGCCCCCGGGATAGTATTCCGGGGGCTGCCGTATTCCGGAGGCAGGCACGCAAGATGCGCAGCGGGATAATCGAAGAACAGGTGTTTGCGCGGCAGCGGGAGATTGTGGAGCGGGTACGGCATTTGATCGGGGTGCTGACCGTCAATCCGCCGGGCGAAAATTACGAGCGTGTCGTCGCGGTTCTCGAACAGCAATGCCGGGATCTCGGACTGAAAACGCGGCGGATTATTACGCCGCCTGCGGTGGTGCGGAAAATGGGTATCGGGGGGACTGAACCCCGGGTCAGCCTGCTGGCTCGCTGGGAGGTCGGCGCGGCGAAGACGCTCCATTGCAACGGCCATTATGATGTGGTGCCGGATACGGTGACATTCAGTGTTGACCGGCGGTTGATTGCGGAAGAGCGCGCGGACGCGGCCGAAGCGGAAATAAAACGTACTGTATTCAACGCCCTGAAAAATAAAAAATTGCGTATCGACATAAAAACTGTTATAAAAGAGAAAGCGGTTATTTCGCCGCCGAGCAATGTGTTTATCGGTTCTTTCCGGAATGTGGTTCGCCGGGTGCTGAAGAAAGAATTGCGCTGGGTAGTGACGCCGTTCGGAACGGATTTGCGGTATTTTATCCACGCATCTTTGAAAACCCCGGCCTTTAGGCCGGGGTTGAAAGCGGAATTGCGGGATTCCGCTCAGATACCCCGGGCTTTAGCCCGGGTGAGCTTCTTTCGTGCGGGAATTCCCAGTTTAGGATATAGCGTGGCGCCGGTGGCGCGCGCGCATAGTGTTAACGAGTGGGTGTATGTCCGGAGTATCCGGGCGACGACGGCGATATTCGCGGACGTGATGCGTTCGCTCGCGGCGAACGGTGAAGGAAAAAAGGAGCGTGTATTCAAATGAGTGAAACGGAAAAACAGGCGGCTCAGCAGTCGGGCGCGGGCGGCGCGGCAAAATCCGGCCCGGTGAAGGTGGAAATTCCCAAACAGTGCGGCGCGTGCAATAAACCGGTTAAGCGGGTGACGCGTTATTATCGCAATATGAAATTTTTCTGCAATAAATCCTGCTGGGCCAAATATCAGGAGAAAGCGGCGCAGGAAAAGAAAGAGGCCGCGGAAAAAGCGCAGGCCGCAGCATAACCGGTTTGAGCGAACGCCGGGGCGCGCGGGCGAAAATGTTTGATCGGCAGATAACGGGGAGGGATACTTTATGACGCAGACGTCGCAGGGAAGCGACAAACGGCGCCATCCACGTTTCACGTTGACATTGCCGTTGGAGATTAACGGGCCGGATTTTCATGTCGCGACGTCGACGATGAATGTCAGTTGCGGCGGCGTATTCTGCGAAACCGAGCATTTTCTGCCGTTGGGCACGGAGGTAAAAATTACGATGCGTTTGTCGTTCTACGTGCAGAATCAAAAAGTGCGCAAGACCGTGAGCTGCTCGGCGAAAGTCGCGCGGGTGGAGCCGCCGGAAGACAAAGGCCTGGGAAAATATACGATCGGTATATCCTTTGTGCGGCTTGATGCTCATGATAAAGAAGTGCTCCGGGAATTTATCCACAAGAAAAATCTGCGGGAAGCGCAGGAGTTGAAAAAAATGTATCTGACGCTGAAGGAAATGGCCGGACGGTTGGTGGAATTGGAAGAATGCCATCCCACGGCGGAACATTTCCGGCGGGTGGTTAACCGTTCGATTATCGAGCTGGATACCGTCGCGCATGTGCTTGACCATGAAATCAGTGAATTAATACGATTGGAGTAATATGCCACAGCCGTCTCCTTCAGAACGCCGCGCGCATCAGCGCGTCGATACGCATCTGCCGCTGCAGGTCAGCGCCGCGGATTTTCAATTAGCCACAGATACCAAAAATATCAGCTGTTCCGGCGTATATTGCCAAGTGAGCCGTTTCGTGCCGGTGATGACGAAATTATCCCTGACGCTCGTCATTCCCCGTATCGTCAACCAGCGAAAAACCGAAAAAACCATCGCCTGTACCGGCGTTGTGGTGCGTATTCATCCGGAGCAGGCGCGGCCGGAAGTTTCGGCCTACGATATCGGAGTTTTTTTTACGGATATTACCGGGCCGGACCGCGAGGTGATTGCCGGTTATATCCAGCAGTCGTTTTTTGCCGGCCGTAATTAAAAAAGGGGGGGGTATGCCAAAAGCGCTTATCGTCTATTATTCCCGTTCCGGTAACACCAAGGCGATTGCCGAGGACATCGCCGCGGCAGTTACGCAGGAAGGGCTTGCGGTTGATCTTCGCAGCGTGGAAAAAGTCCAGCCGGCGGAATTGAGTAATTATCAATTGATTATTTGCGGCGGCCCGACATATTATGGCGGCGCGCCGTATCAGATAAAGCAGCTGCTCGATGAAACGGTTAAATTTCACGGGCAGTTGGACGGCAAAGTCGGCGGCGCGTTCTGTTCTTCGGCGAATATCGCCGGCGGCAATGAAACGACGCTTTTTTCCATTCTGAACGCCTTCCTGATCCACGGCATGATCATTCAGGGCGATCCCCGCGGCGACCATTACGGGCCGGTGGCGATTAACGCGCCGGATGACCGCTGCCGCAGCGGCTGCCGCCGGTACGGGCAGCGTCTGGCGCGTTTGACCAAGCAACTTTTCGGTGATTGACTGCGTATCTGTTTTATCCGTGCGCCTATAGCTCAATTGGATAGAGCATCTGGCTTCGGACCAGAGGGTTGGGGGTTCGAGCCCTCCTAGGCGCGTTTCTTCAGACCAGCCGGCGTTGCGGTGGACAGGCGTCTTTCTGCCGGAATTATTCGCGAATAAATATTTCCATGATTAAATTCACAAAAGGAGGGCATATGCACACGCCCAGTAAATCAGCGGAGCGGCGGCGCCGGCTGCAGTTGTTTCTTTTCCCGGTGATGGTCGTCACCGTGGCGTTGGGCTGGAAATACCCGATTTTGGGGTTCAGCGTGCCGCTGGTGATGGTAATGGGTATGGTGGGAGGTTTATTCAATGGGCGTTACGTGTGCGGCAATCTCTGTCCGCGCGGCGCGTTTTTCGACCGGATCATGGCTTCGCTGAATCCGGGCAAGACCGTGCCGGCTGCGTTTAAAAATATGCCGGTGCGGACGGTTTTGCTGGTAGGTTTGATGGGTTTTATGGGTTATCGTTTGGCCCAAGACATCGGCAATTGGCGGCATTGGGGATATACGTTTTGGCTGATGTGCGCGGCGACCAGCGCCGTTGGAGTTATTCTTGGTTTCCTGGTTCAGCCGCGCGCCTGGTGCGCGTTTTGTCCGATGGGGACCATGCAGCACGCCTTTGGCGGAAAATTGCGGCAGGTAGCCATTGACCGCGCGGCGTGCATTGATTGCCGGCGCTGTGAAAAAGTATGTCCGATTTCCGTGCCGGTTTTAAACTACAAAGCAGCCGGCCGGGTGAGCGATCGCGATTGCCTGAAATGCGGCGAATGTATCGCGGCGTGTCCGCGCGGGGCGTTGTCCTGGCAGGGCGGACAAAAGGGATCATCCGCAGCCTGATGCGCCGAAGTTTTTACGAAAGGCCGGTTATCGAACCGTCGTCCGTGATATCGATGGCGCTGCCGCACGGAACGCTCGGCAGCCCGGGCATAGTGCGCATTTTGCCGCAGAGCGGATAGACAAAGCCGGCGCCGGCCGAAAGCCGCACGTCCATGACCGGTAATGTGAAATTGCGCGGCTTTCCCTTGAGCGCCGGATCATGCGACAGCGAAAGATGTGTTTTCGCCATGCAAATGGGCAAGGTGCCGTAACCTAAATCGGTATATTGTTTAAGTTTGTTCTCCGCCACCGGATGAAAATCGACGCCATCTGCGCCGTAGATCGTCTGCGCAATACGGATAATTTTTTCCTTGAGCGGCATTTCCGGCGGATAGAGCAACTGCGGCGAGCAATTATTTTGCGTACAGGTTTGCCGGACAGCTTCCGCTAATTGTTCGGCGCCGCGGCCGCCTTCGGCATGGGCGGTGCAAACCGCCGCCGCGGCGGCGCCGCAGGCCAGGGCGCGCTCCCGCACAGAATTTATTTCCGCGTCGGTATCGGTGCTGAAACGGTTGATGGCCACGACCACCGGCACGCCGAAGCAGCGCACATTTTCGATTTGTTTTTCAAGGTTAGCGGCGCCCTCGGAGACAGCCGCGAGGTTTTCCGCCAGCAGGCCGGGATCCAACGGGCGTCCGGCTACTACGGAAAACCGTCCGCTGTGCATTTTCAGGGCGCGTACGGAACAGACTAATACCGCACAATCCGGCAGCATGCCGCCGGCGCGGCATTTGATATCCATAAATTTTTCAAACCCGCAGTCCGCGCCGAAGCCGCTCTCCGTCACGGTGAAGTCCGCGAGCTTGCGCGCGATTTTATCCGCGAGCAGGGAGCTGTTGCCATGGGCGATATTGCCGAAAGGTCCGGTATGGACAAAACAGGCCGTGCCTTCGGTGGTTTGCAGTAGATTGGGTTTTATCGCGTCTTTGAGCAGGGCCGCCATGGCGCCGCCGACGGCGATGTCATCCGGCGTGACCGGCTTGCCGTCATAGGTGGTTCCGAGGAAAATCCTTCCCAGCCGTTTGCGCAAATCCGGGATCCCGTCGGCCAGGGCAAGTATTGCCATGACTTCGCTGGCTTCGATAATATCAAAGCCGGTTTGCCGCAAAAATCCGTTATCTTCGCCGCCCAAGCCGATAACTACATCGCGCAAAAAACGGTCGCTGACGCCGATTACCCGGCGCCAGGTCACGCGCTGCGGATCAATACGCGGCGGATTGTTTTTAGAAATGGGATTAGGGAGAAAAGCGGCGCAGAGATTGTGCGCCACGCCGACCGCATGCGCGTCGCCGGTCAGGTGCAGGTTGACGTCTTCCATGGGCAATACTTGGCTGTAGCCGCCGCCGGCAGCGCCGCCCTTGATGCCGAAAACCGGCCCCAGGGACGGCTGGCGGATGCAGGCAATGGCCCGGCTGCCTGCGCGATTTAATCCGAGCGATAGCCCTATGGTTGTTAAAGTTTTTCCTTCGCCCAACGGTGTCGGCGTAATTGCCGTGACCACGACGTATTTGCCGTTATTTTTTTCTGTTAGGCGATTGAGAATAGAGAGGTTGATTTTTGCTTTATAGTGGCCGTAGGGTTCAAGTTCCTGGTCCTCGATGCCGATAGCCGCGGCGATATCGCGAATCGGACGCAGGGCAATGGAATGGGCGATATCCAGGTCGGTTTTCATACTGTTATTATATCCGGGACACAGCAGGTGTCAAGAATGATTAGAGAGAGCGCTATGCTTGATCGATCTTTTTTGCTTATGGGGACTATGCCAATGCAGTTGTTTGTTAATCGTGGCGAATAGTTTGGGGAAGCAGGTTTCCCGATAGTAGGAAGAAATATAGTAACCACCTATCCGAATTTTTTATTGCTTTTTCCGTTATCCCTCTCTATACTATAATTCCACATATTGCAGTAATGGCGTGCCGAAGTGGCGGAACTGGCATACGCGCTACGTTCAGGGCGTAGTGGCCCTTGGCCTTGTGAGTTCAAATCTCACCTTCGGCACCACAATATTCAGCCAGCGCAGTGCGCCTTCAAAGCGCAGTAGGCGGGAGAGCGGAGCGGTTCGATGAACGGCTCCGTTTTTTTATGGAAAAATTTTCATGACAAAAATTTTATGCTCGCTTGACATGGCGCAAGGAAAGAGTAAAATATTATTTTATATTTTTAAATTCCGGGGCTGACGCAGGAGTATAAAGCATGCACAAAAACTACTGGCTGGCAACAGTGAAAATGGGTGGTATGGTCGCGTTCCTCGGCGTGACGGTTGCCGCCTGGCCGGTGTCCGGATTATTAATCGGGAAATGGTGCGTTGACCGGTTGCAGTGGCCGTGGTGGATCATTGCCGTAACAAGCTTGATCGGTTTTATCGGCGGCAGTACGGAATTGCTTCGGCTGGGCAGGTATATGCGCGAACGTGAAGGTGGTTCAAGCAGTCGGCAAAATTCTCCGTTGGAAACGAATGATCCGCCCGTCCGGCGGTAAGGTTGTCGGTCGGCGAAAGGATGCGGTGTGATGTCAGGAACACAGGAATCCTATCCGGAACTTCCTAATATTGTACATTTGCTCGCCGAATGTTTTCCCCGCAGTTTTTTTACTTTTTTCGACCGGTTTCATCATGAATTGTTTTCCCTGGCCGTCGGCGTGTTACTGCTTACCGCGGCATTTTTCGCCACGCGGAAAACCTCGCTGGTTCCCCATTCCATGCAAAACGCCGCGGAAGTTTTCGTGCAGTGTGTCGATGATTTTGTCTGTAGTATTATCGGGCCGCACGGCAGAACGTATACGCCCTTTGTCGGCACGGTGTTTATTTATATTCTACTTATGAATTTGATCGGGTTGATTCCGTTTATGGTCCCGGCAACCTCCGGTTTGTCGATAACCTTGGCCATATCGTTGGTCGTATTCGTTTATGTGCAGTATACGGCAATTAGCAAACAGGGTCTGTTCGGGTATTTGTACCATTTAGCCGGTAAGCCCAAGGGTATCTTGGGAGTGACCGTCGTCCTGCCGCTGTTTATGTTCTGCATGCACGTGATTACGGAGTTTATCCGGCCGCTGAGCCTGGCGCTGCGCTTGCGCAGCGTGATGTGGGGCGATGATATCCTGTTAGCGGTTATTGCCGGTTTCGGTTGGGTAGGGTTGCCGTTGCTGGTTGTGAATATGGGGTTGGCGCTTCTGACGGCAGTCGTGCAGGCGCTGGTGTTTACGTTATTGTCGACAGTTTATTTGTCCCTGGCGATGGGGCACGACGAATAAGCGGAAGGAGGGTATACGTATGGAAATGCAGGCGATTTTAGCGTTATCATTGCCGTTGGGATTAGGCCTGGCGGCGATGGGAACCGCGATTGCTTTGGGCAGAGCGGTCAGCGCGGCCATGGAGGCAATCGGCCGCCAGCCGGAGGCGGCGCCAAAAATTCTCGTTAATATGATTATCGGTTGCGCGCTGATCGAAGCGATTACGATTTACGTGTTGGTGTTTACGTTTATTGCGTCCGAAAAATTGCAATGATCCGCAGCGGGTGTGCCGGCGGAAAATTATATACGTACGCTTTCAAATCCTCGGCATTTCGACCCGCCAAATATCGCGAATTGAGGCGGGGATGCCCGCGGTGACCCTGGGCGAATTTGCGCTGTTTGGTATCTGTGGAAACGCGAGCGTGCGGGATTGCACTGAGAAACCCCGGGCTTAAGCCGGGGTGAACAACGGTGGCGTACCGGACGGAATGAGAGGTGTTGTATATGCAATGGGAATCGTTGATTAATCCTGCGGAGTTGGCGGCGCAGGTCATAAGTTTTTTAGTATTGCTGTTTTTGCTCAAAAAATTTTTTTGGGCGAAAATGTTTGCGGTGCTGGACTCCCGGAAACGGAAGATTGCCGATGAGTTAGACGGGTTAACCGCTCAACAACAGGAAATAGCCGGTTTGAAAGCGGATTTGGCGCGGCAGTTGGCGCGGATTGAAGATACCGCGCGCGTGAGAATCGCCGCGGCAGTCGATGAGGGGCGGATGCTTACCGATGAGATGCGCAAAAAAGCGTATCTGGACGCGCAATTGGTTATTGAAAATACTAATGAAATGATCCGGCAGAAGATTTTGAAAGCGGAGACGGATTTAAAAGAGAAGATAATCGAATTGTCGCTGCGCGCCGCAGAATTTGCGATTCAGGAAAAATTTACGGAAGCCGGCGACCGCAAATTGATCGAGGATTTTCTCAAAGATTTGGATAGGGTGTCATGATCGAGGCATTGGTCGCGAAGCGGTACGGCGACGCGTATTTAGCCGCATGCCGGCGGTCGATCGGCGCGGAGCCGGCGATCGAAGAGCTGCTGGAGTTCCGCGGCGGCCTGGTCCGGACGAATCCGGAGTTTTTGAAATTTTTGGAAAGTGTGGAGATACCGTATTCCGAGAAATACCGCTTGATTGACCGGATCATCACCGATGATTACAGCGCGGAATTGCGCAGTTTGTTGAAACTGTTGGTCGAACGACAGCGTATCGACCGGCTGCGGGATATCATCGAGTACATTCGCGTAACCTACGCGCATCCCGGCGAGGTGGAAGCGGTGATTAAAACGAGTTTTTTGCTCGATGTGGGCCAGTTGCGGGAAATTAAAGAG
>JAMWCB010000106.1 GCA_023819605.1 Candidatus Omnitrophota bacterium | reverse complement strand
ATTAAGGCGATTAACGGGTAGCTGTAACCGCGGTCTTTTGACTTTTATTTTTTTCTGTGGTATTGTAGAAACATCCTTCGGGAACGGGTGAAATTCCCTACCGGCAGTTAGAGCCTGCGACTCCCGCGCCTTGGTGCGGGATTGAGAAGGTGAAAATCCTTCGCCGATAGTGACAGTCTAGATGCGAGAAGGCGTGGAAATTATTTTTTCCCCTCCCGGAGATTTTTTGTCTCCGGATTTTTTTTGAGGCGCGGATATGCATTTCAATACTACCAAAGAATTGTTGAACGAATTGCGGCAGGGGAAAATGATCGTCCTGCTCGATGACCAGACCAGGGAGAACGAAGGAGACCTGGTCATGGCCGCTGAGTGCGCTGCGCCCGCGCATATAAATTTTATGACGAAATACGGGCGGGGGCTGATTTGTGTGGGGATGGAGGCTGCGCGTTTGGAAAAACTCGATGTGCATCCCATGGTTAACAAAAATGAGGCTCCGTTGGAAACCGCGTTTACGGTTTCCGTTGATGCCGCCAACGGTATTACCACCGGCATTTCTGCGTTTGACCGCGCCCGCACGATTAAATTGCTCATTGATCCGGCAACAAAGCCTGAAGATCTTGTCCGTCCCGGACATATTTTCCCGCTGCGCGCACGTTCCGGCGGCGTGTTGGTGCGGGCCGGGCATACCGAGGCATCGGTTGATTTAATGCAACTGGCCGGCTTGTACCCGGCCGGGGTGATTTGCGAAATTTTAAACGAAGATGGATCAATGGCCAGAACTCCGGATTTAATGCGTTTTGCCCGGCGGCATAAACTGAAAATCGGCACGATTGCCGATTTGATTAAGTTCCGTCACCGTCATGAAAAGCTCGTAAGGCGGGTAGCGAGTTCGAGGCTGCCGACGGAGTTCGGCATCTTTTCGCTGCATGTGTATCAGTCCGCTGTTGATCCGCATCAGCACCTGGCCTTGGTCCGCGGCAAACTTAAAGATCCGGCGCTGGTGCGTGTGCATTCGGAATGTTTGACCGGCGATGTGTTCGCTTCGCAGCGTTGCGATTGCGGCAGGCAACTGAAAAAAGCGATGTCCCTGATCGCCGCTAACGGTTCCGGCGTGCTGCTGTATATGCGTCAGGAAGGCAGGGGCGTGGGCCTTTCCAATAAGATAAAAGCCTATGCGTTGCAGGATCATGGCTTGGATACGGTGGAGGCAAACGAACGGTTGGGTTTTAAGGCGGACCTGCGCGATTACGGCATCGGCGCGCAAATCCTCGCCGATCTGGGAATCCGGAAAATTCGTTTATTGACCAATAATCCCAGTAAAATGGTCGGTTTAGCCGGCTACGGGCTGGAAATTGTTGAGCGGCTTCCGTTAGAAATACCGCCGTCTGCCGATAACCGGCGGTATTTAAAATCAAAAAAAGAAAAATTAGGGCATTTATTGACCTTGGTGGAGTGAAGAGGAGGGATTATGAAAGTGGTTGAAGCGGTTCTGAACGCTGAAGGCAAACGTTTCGCGATTGTGGTATCCCGGTTTAACACCTTTATTACCAAACGGCTGCTCGACGGTTGTTGCAGCGAATTGCGCCGACACCTTGCCGTAGACGAACAGATCGAGGTGTACTGGGTGCCGGGCGCGTATGAAATTCCGCTTGCCGCACAGCGGCTTGCCCGCGCAAAACGTTTTGATGCGATTATTTGTTTGGCTGCGGTTATCCGGGGAGAAACATCTCATTTTGAGTACGTCGCGTCCGAATGCGCCAAGGGCATCGCGCAGGTGTCTTTGGCCGGCGGCCTGCCGGTTATTTTCGGCGTGATCACCGCGGAAAATCTCGAGCAGGCCATCGAACGCGCGGGCAGTAAAGGCGGTAATAAAGGCGAAGATGCGGCGCGCACTGCCGTGGAAATGGTTAATGTTCTTGCACAGATCGTGTAGCCGTATGCGTAAACGTTCTCTTTCGCGCGAGTACGCGCTGCAGATTCTTTATGCGGTAAATATCCGAAAAAATGACCAGCCGCACTATGTGCAGGAAGTGTTCTGGCAGAACCATGCGGATGAGGCTTCCGAGGTTAAGGATTTCGCGCAAACACTGGTTCAGGGTACGGTAAGCCGTTTGGATGAAATCGATCCGCTGATTTCGCGTTACGCGGATAACTGGCGTTTGGACCGCATGGCGGTCATCGACCGGAACATATTGCGCATGGCGACGTATGAATTGTTGTTTTTGCCGGATATTCCGCCGAAGGTTACGATCAATGAAGCCGTGGAAATGGCCAAGAAATTCGGCGATGAGGAATCTGGCCGTTTTGTGAACGGTATTTTGGATAAAATCAATAAAGAGGAATGCAAAAAACAACTGTGACGCAGCCAGTGCGTTCAATCGATTTGCATGTGCATACCGATTATTCCGACGGCACACTCTCGCCAGCTCAGGTTGTGGAATATTCGATAGCGCAGGGGCTTGCCGCGATTGCGATAACCGATCATGACAGTGTTGAAGCAATCCCGCCGGCCTTGGCGGCGGCTGTCGGCCGCTCCGTGGAAGTTATTCCCGGCATCGAATTATCTGCCGATGATCAGGGACGGGAAATACATATTCTCGGGTTGCTGATCGAATGGCGGTCGCCGTTGCTGCAGGAGCGGCTGGCCGCGTTGCGCGCTGCGCGGCGCGCCCGTATCCTGGAGATGATTAGCCGTTTGAACCGCCGCGGTATTGCGCTGAACGCAGATGACGTTCTGCAATTGAGTTCCGGAGACGCTTCGCTGGGGCGGCTGCATGTGGCGCGCGCGCTCTGTTGCCGGGGCATCGTCGGTTCGATCCCGGAGGCGTTCACGCGGTTTATCGGCAGTAAAGGGCCGTGTTATGTGCCGCACGCGGCTTTCTCGGCGCAGGAGGCGATAGCGTTGGTTCGCGCGGTTGACGGCATTCCGGTTTTGGCGCATCCGGGAATTTCACTGTGTGATGAATTGATCAGTCAAATGGTCGTCGATGGGCTGCGCGGTATTGAAATAATGCATTCCGAACATAGCGTGCAGGCGCAGCTTCGTTATACGGATATAGCCCGCGCGCAGGGCCTGTTGTTCAGCGGCGGGTCGGATTGCCACGGCACGGGCAAAGGCGCCCCGCGGATAGGCAGCGTGCGCGTGCCGTATGAATATTTGGAAGCGATGAAACGCGCCAAGGAGACGGGATGCCGGCTGCACGCACCGTAGTATCGGAAGAACGGGCGTTATTGCAGCAGGCGCTGCGCTTAGCGCGCCGGGGGGACGGCGCGGTCAGCCCAAACCCGCTGGTCGGCGCGTTGGTTGTCAAAGGCGGGAAGATTATTGGCCGCGGCTACCACCGTCGTTGCGGCGGGCCGCATGCGGAGGTGTACGCGTTGCGCCAGGCGGGGACGGCGGCGCGGGGAGCAACGCTGATCGTGACCCTGGAGCCCTGCAATCATTACGGCCGGACGCCGCCGTGCACGGAAGCAATTCTTCAGGCCGGCATCGCGCGCGTCGTGGTCGGTATGCGCGACCCGCATCCGCTGATGAACGGCAAAAGCCTGCAGCGGCTCGCCGCCGCAGGAATTGAAGTGGCTGTCGCCGTGGATCCGCGGCCGTTTCAGGAACTCAATCGGATTTTTATCAAATATGTCACGCAGCGCACAGCGTATTGCATCGTTAAAGTGGGGCAGAGTCTGGACGGAAAAATTGCGACTGCGGGAGGCGATTCGCAATGGATTACCGGCGATCGTTCCCGCGCCTACGTGCAACAGCTGCGGCGACGGGTTGATGCGGTCATGGTCGGCATTAATACGGTGCTGGCGGATAATCCCCGCCTGAGCTGCCGCCTGCGGCCGCGCCGCGCGGCGCATAAACCGGTGAAAATTATCATCGATCCGCGGCTGCGCACGCCGGTTGCAGCGGGTATCTTTTCCGCGGAAAGCCCGGCGCCGGTTCTGGTGGTGACGCGGCCGGATTATAGCCGAAAGAAAGCGGCGATACTGGCCGCGCGCGGCGCGAAGGTCATCGCTTGCCCGCTGCTGCCGGATCGACGTTCCCTGAATTTGCAGGTATTGGCGCGGGAATTGGCGGCGCGGGAAATATCGAGCGTCCTGGTGGAAGGGGGCGGCGGCTTGATCGGAAGTTGCTTCGATCAGCAGATTGTCGATGAAGTCTATTTTTTTATTGCGCCCATGATTATCGGCGGCCGGCAGGCGGTATCGGCAGTGGCCGGCCGCGGCAGCGAACAACTTAACGGCGCGATCCGGCTGAGCGATATTCGGTTCCGCCGTGTCGGCGAGGATTTTCTGATGCGGGCAATGGTGCAGTATCCGCCGGAGCGGCATGCGATCAACCCGCCGGTGAGAACGCGGCGCGCCGCGGCGGGGCCGCGCATCGGCGGCGGGCGTTGACCGCGTCGCACGATTGTGGGGAGAAACGGGGTGGCGGGATGTTTACCGGAATAATCGAGGAAATTGGCGTTGTGCGGAAAATAGTCAGAGGGCCGCTGCTGCATATATCGGTCGGCGCTCCGTTAGTTCAGGCGGGCACGAAAGCGGGCGACAGCATTTCGGTCAACGGCGTGTGTTTAACCGCGGTGCAGTGCGGTGGCGCGCTCGTGTCGTTCGATGTGGTCAAAGAAACACAGGATAAAACGAATCTCGGCGGGCTGCGCGCCGGCGATGGGGTTAATCTGGAACGGGCGGCTACCGCCGCTACGCGTTTGGGCGGGCATATCGTCTCCGGGCATATCGACGGCAGCGGCGTTATCGCGGAAAAGAAAAACAGGCCGGAAGGCTGTTGGTTGAAAATTAAGACGGACATTCGCTTTGTCCGGCAGTTGATTCCTCAGGGCTCGGTCGCCATCGACGGCGTCAGTTTGACGATTGCCGATCTCGGCGATGATTTTTTTCAGGTGGTTTTGATTCCGCATACGCTGCACAATACGACGTTGGCCTTTAAAGAATTAGCCGCGCCGGTCAATCTGGAGGCGGATATGATCGGGAAATACGTTTATCAATATCTGTCGCGATTGAAAATACCGAAAGCCGGTTTTTTCCCGGAAGCGGATTTAAAAAAAATGGGATTTGTTGACGAATAAATTTTTTTGTAGTAAAATTATATCCTGTTTTATTCAGAGGCCGACCAGCGCCGCGCGTACGGCAGCGACGTGTTTAGGACGGCCGCGAAACGCGCCGCGGCGAAAAAAAGCCGCGCGGCGGGCGAGAACAAGTTTTGTATAAATTTTCGGTCGGGGTGTGGCTCAGCTTGGCTAGAGCGCTACGTTCGGGACGTAGAGGTCGCAGGTTCAAATCCCGCCGCCCCGACCAAAAAACTCTCTTACCGTGCGGAACGGGAGAGAGTTTTTTTCCGTCCGCGGCAAAATTCTCTCTTGCGGAGCGGTGAAATTGCGTTACAATGTGAACTATCCGGATAGCCTCGCCGGCCCCCAGCCGGCGGCATCCATGACGGATTCAGCGGGCGGATTATATGGATAAAACCGGTACGCGTTTACCGCTTTCATGCGAATTGACGTATAAAATTGTGGATTGGCTCAATCCGCCGGTCGCGGTTTTTGCCCAGGAAATCAGCTGCCGGGAAATTGTTTTTATTACTACCGCGCCGCTGGCGGCCGGCACGAAACTTGACCTCTCGCTGCTCGTTACCAGCGATTCCGATCCGGTCAATGTTCGCGGCACGGTGTTTTCCCAGGAACAAATCGCTTCTAAATTTCTTTTCCGCACTACCGTGCGCATTGAAAATATTGACGAGCAATGCAATCAGCATTTGTTCCAATTTTTAAAAAAAGCGTCGAAAAATATTAAAATAAAACGCGAGTTTGTGCGGTGTCCGCTGGTCACCCAGGTGCGTTGGAGCGAAGAGCGCGCGCCGGAATGTGTTTTTTCAGCGACCAGCGGCGATATCAGCGCTGGGGGGATGAAAATTTTTACGGAGCGGAATATCAGCCTGCAGGCCACGCTGCGCGTGTCGTTTGAGTTGACGCCGGTTCATGGCAGCGTTCAGGTTGAGGGCGCGGTGGTTTGGGAGCAGAAGCGCATGGGGGCGCTGTACATTGTCGGAGGGCGTTTCGTCAGAATCCGTCCGTATTATCGGGGTATGATCGTCAGTTATATCAACAGTAAATTGCGTCAATAAGAGGGGGCTGTATGGCTATATCCGGTGAAGCGACCTATCGCATCGCGCAGACGCTCAGTTTGCCGGTAACCGTGCTAACGCGCGAAATGAACCGCGACGGTTTGCATTTTGTGACGACGGAAAAACTAAATCCGGGCACGGTGCTGGAATTGAAAATAAAAATTCTCAATATGTCCGAACCGTTCGAAGTCCAGGGCAAAGTGCTCTGGCAGCGCAAAGTTTCTTCGCAGTTTCTCCTGGATACCTTCGTGGAATTTCTGGGTTTGTCGGATAGCGCCGCGGAGCATAAACTGCTCGCTTACATCAGCCGGATCGCCGAGTGGAAAACCGTCAATCGGGAGCATGTGCGTTGCCCGATGATTACGGATGTGACCTGGAAACTGCCCGGCCGGCCCGAGGCGCACCGCGCCGCTTCCGGGGATATCGGCCGGGCCGGGATGAAGTTGTTCCTGTCAGAAGATATTCCGCAAAATGTCCCTTTGGATTTTTCTTTCGCCTTTCCCGGGAATCCGGCGGTGTGCAGCGTTGCCGGCCAGGTGGTCTGGAAATCGCGGGGGCAGACGAATTTTGCGGGGGTGAAATTTTTGGAAGTACCGCCAGCACTGAAAGAAATAATTTTGGAGTACATCGATAAAAGCATCAAGGAGGAACAGTGAACTGCCGGACGGAGGGAACGGCAGGGGGTATTTTAATAATTGACTGTCGTGGGACTCTATAGTAAGTTATAGAGATATTTATCCATAACGGAGCGGAAGAGAACCGAAGGATATTATTCATGAAAACACGCAAAATCCGTTTTTTGAAAAAACCGCGCTTAAAAAGCCCGTTCCTGATTGCCGCATGGCCGGGTATGGGCAATGTCGCCATTCGTGCGGTGGAGTTTCTTTGGGAATGCCTGCAGCCGAAGGAATTCGCGGAAATTCGGCCGGAAGGGTTGTTTTATCCGCACGAAGCCTGGATTGTGAATTCGCAGATCGAGTTTCCGCGCCTGCCGTCCGGGAAATTTTTTTATTGGCCGAATCCGCACGGTAAGCACGATTTGATTCTGTTTCTCTGCGAGGCGCAGCCGGCGCAGGAAAAAGGCTATGAATACGCGCATTACGTTTTGGATGTGGCGCAGGCGTGCAATGTAAAACGCATCTTTACGTTTGCGTCCATGCCGACGCCGATTGACCATACCCAGGATTCGCAGGTCTGGGCGACCGCGACCGACAAGCGTTTGCTGAAGGAAGTTTCTAAAATCGCGGTCAAGCATTTGCGCGTCGGACAGATCAGCGGGTTGAACGGCCTGCTGCTGAGTGTGGCGAAAGAACGGGCGATGGACGGGCTGTGTCTGCTGGGAGAAATTCCGCTTTACGCTATTCAGATCGAAAACCCGCGGGCGTCAAAAGCCGTGCTGAGCGTTTTCGGGAAGTTGCTGAATCTGTCATTCGATTTCGTGCCGTTGGATGAACGCGCCAAACTCGTCGAGGAAGAAATCGAAAAGCTGATCGACTATTTTAAGACAGGCGCTGCCGCGCCGGGACCGATTAGCGAGGAAGAAATTGAAAAAATCAAAAAAAATTTAGCTTCAGTCACGAAAATTCCGGAATCGGTCAAGGAACGCATCGAGGAGATGTTCCGCACCGCCGAACGCGATCTTTCCAAGGCGACCGATTTGAAGAACGAATTGGATAGATGGAACATATACAAAGAGTACGAAGACCGTTTTCTCGATTTATTCCGGCCGCACCGTAAAACGGATAATTGATCGCACATGCGGGAATATTTTATAAAACGCTTGCTGCTGAGCGTGCCGTTGCTTTTCGGCATCAGTCTGTTGACTTTTTTGGTGATGCACCTGGCGCCAGGAAAACCGACGGATATGCAGGTGCAGCTAAATCAAAAAGTCAGCCTGAGCGTGCGCGAGCGGATGGAAAAACTCTATGGTTTGGATAAGCCGCTGCCGGTGCAATATTGGCAATGGCTGCGGGGTATGCTGACCCTGGATATGGGTACTTCGTTTATTGACGGCCGGCCGGTGCGCGAAAAGATTCTGGAGCGGCTGCCGGTGACGCTTTCGATTAATCTGTTAATTTTGGCATTGATGTACGCCTGCGCGGTGCCCCTGGGTATTTTCAGCGCCGTCCGGGAAGGTTCGTTGTTTGACCGTTGCACCGGCGTGGCGCTCTTGATTGCGTATTCCGTGCCGACGTTTTGGCTGGCGCTGCTGCTGATGCGTTTGTTTTCCGTTGTTCTCGGTTGGCTGCCGGCATCGGGCATCCGATCGCTTGATTTTGAATATCTGGGATTCGGGCAGAAAATTATCGATTACGCGCGGCATATAACTCTGCCGGTGCTCATATCGGCATTTACCGGTTTGGCGGCATTGTCCCGGTATATGCGCACGTCGATGCTCGGGGTATTGCGGCAGGATTATATCCGCACCGCGCGCGCCAAGGGCGTTCCGGCGGCGCGGATTTATTTTCATCACGCGCTGAAGAACAGTTTGCTGCCGGTGATTACCCTGCTGGGGTTATCCGTGCCGGGGCTGATCGGCGGCAGTGTGATCGCCGAGTCGATTTTCGCGCTCCCGGGAATGGGAAAATTGTTTTATGACGCGGTGATGTCGCGTGATTATCCGTTGATCATGGGGTTGTTGAACTTTGGCGCGTTACTGACGCTGGCCGGTAATTTTTTAGCGGATATCGGATATGCCGTGGCGGATCCGCGTATCCGGCTTGCCGGCCGTGCTTGAGGCATCACGCAGTGGCGATAAACGGCGGAGTGCGGATGTTGCAGCAAGGGTTGCGTGGAATCGCCGGCGCCGTGTCCGCGCCGGCCCGCGGAAGTATGGCCTGGGGAGGCGGATTGCTGTTGGTGATGCTTGCCTGGGCGGCAACTGCGCCGCTGTCCGCGTAC
>JAMWCB010000105.1 GCA_023819605.1 Candidatus Omnitrophota bacterium | reverse complement strand
GCAACAGGTGCGCACGCAATTGTCGTTCGTTTTACAGGGGATTATTTCGCAGCAGCTGATGCCCAAAGTCGGCGGCAGCGGCCGCGTACTGGTGTGCGAAATTATGCTGGCGACGCCGGCGATCCGCAGTATGGTGCGCGAGCAAAAAGTTCACCAGATTTACTCGATTATTCAAACCAGCCAGAAAGAAGGCATGCGGACGATGAATCAGTCGATTTACGAGTTGTACGCTAAGAAATTAATTTCGTATGAAGACGCCGTATCCCGCTCCACGGATCCGGAAGATTTGATGCGTTTGTTCAAGAGATAAGCGATATGACGATTAAAAAGAGCCGGACAAAACAAGTCGGGCAGTTGCTGATCGAACAGGGCCTGTTGAGCCCGGAGCAATTGCAGAAAGCCTTGGATATGCAGGTGCAGGAAGGCGGCTTACTCGGTCAGATTATCGTCAAGCTCGGTTTCGTCAGCCAGGAACAGATGGATGAATGCCTGCACGACCAGGGGAACCGGCCGCAAAATATCGAGACGGTTCTCTATGAAATCGGCATCCTGACGATGGAGCAGGTCGACCAGCTGCGCCTCCAACAGCGGCTTAAAGGCGGCTCGATTACCCAGTTGATTATCGAGCAGCAATACCTTTCGGAAACCGATATCGTCAGCGCGCTGGTGACCCAATACGGTTTTCCGTTTTTGGAATTGGGCAATTACGAAATCGATGCGGCGATCGTCAAATTGGTGCCGAAGGACGTTGCCGAGAAATACCGCTTGATCGCCATAGACAAAATCGGCACGATTCTGACGATAGCTATCGCCGATCCGTTGAACCCTGCCGCATTTGAAGAAGTGCGTAAACACACCGGTTTGGAGGTGGAGGCCTTTATCGCCACGTTTTCCGATATCAGTAATGCCATCGGTCAACACTATTCCTGAAGATACGCCGGTACGGGAGTGTAGTGATGAGTTCCAGTCTTAAGGAAAAAATGCTGGAAGTGTTGACAAAGTCGAATTTGTTGACCACGGAACAGCTTACCGAAGCGCTTGCCGCGCAAAAAAAAACCGGTTTACGGTTAAGCGACGTTCTTACGACGCTGGGCTATATCAGTAAGCGCGATTTGATGGTCGTCTTAAGCCAGAGTTTGAGTATCCCGCCGATCAATCTGGAAAAAACGAAGATTAATCCCGAAGTCATCCAGGTTATTCCGAAAGCGATCGCCGTCAAGTATCAGGCGCTGCCGGTTTCGAAGATCGGCGCGGTATTGACGGTGGCCATGGTCGACCCGTTGAATATTCTGGCGATCGACGAATTAAAAGCTTTGACGAATTATCAGGTCAAAGTGGCTATCGCCGACGAACGCGAGTTGCGCGCGGCGATCGAAAAATGTTATGATCCGGCGGCCAGCGAGCAGATCCGCGATATTATCGATAATGTCAAGGATATGCAATTAGAAGTTCTTGAAGCTAAGGATGAAGCGGATAAAAAACCGGAAAACCTTAAACAGATCTTAAGTTCGGTAGAAGACGCGCCGGTGGTCAAAGTAACGAATATGCTCCTCGCCGAGGCCATTCGCAACCGCACCAGCGATATTCTGATCGAGCCGCAGGAAAAAGCCTTGCGCGTGCGTTTCCGTGTGGACGGCATACTCAAAGATGCGCCGTCGCTGCCCAAAAGCATGCAGGACGCGATTGTTTCGCGGATTAAGGTCATGTCGACCCTGAATATCGCCGAGCGGCGCTTGCCGCAAGACGGGCGTTTTAAGATAAAACTTGCCGACCGGGAAATCGATTTCCGCGTTTCGACGATGCCGACCAGCCATGGAGAAAAAGTGGCGCTGCGTGTGTTGGATAAAGTCGCCGTGGTGCTGGATTTGGACAAACTCGGCATTGAAGCCGAGCCTTTGGAAAAAATGAAAAAATTGGCGATGGAACCCAACGGGATGATTCTGATTTGCGGGCCGACCGGGCACGGCAAATCGACGACATTGTATTCGATCCTCAAGTACGTCGACGACCCGGAAAAAAATGTGGTTACCGCCGAAGATCCGGTGGAATACCAGTTGGAGGGGATTAATCAGGTCAATATCAACACGGATGTCGGGCTGACGTTCTCCGGCGCGCTGCGTTCTTTTTTGCGGCAGGATCCGGATGTGATCATGGTCGGAGAAATCCGCGATTTGGAAACCCTGGATATCGGCATCAAGGCGGCGTTGACCGGCCATTTGGTGTTAAGCACCCTGCACGCTACCGAATCGGCCGGCGCGGTGACCCGCATGGTCAATATGGGCGTCGAGCCTTTTTTAATCACTTCTTCGGTGCTGATGGTCTGCGCGCAGCGGCTGATCCGGAAAATCTGCCAGGTATGCAAGGATCCGCATCCGATTATTCCGGAAGTGCGCGCAAAATTTAAAATTCCCGATGTCTATGATACGATTTATCACAGCAAAGGCTGCGATAAATGCAATATGAGCGGTTACCGCGGCCGCTCCGGTTTGTGCGAGGTGTTGGCGTTCACGCCGGAAATTCGCGACCTGGTCATGCAAAAAGCGCATGAAAGCCTGATTAAGAAAAAAGCGCGAGAACAGGGGATGTCGACGATGCGGGAAAACGGCGTGACCAAGGCGGTCAGCGGCTTGACTACCCTGGAAGAAGTGACGCGTTTGACGGTGGCCGATGATCAGTAACCGCGGTGTGCATCCATGGTGAAAAAGAAAAAGCGGCTCAACGACCTGTTGCTTGACTATCATTTGATCGATGACCGCGATTTGGCGCGGGCTATCGATTTGCAGCAGCGGCGGGGCGGGCAGTTGGCCACTATTTTTATTGAAGAAGGCCTGGTCAAGGAAGAGGAAATCGCCGCCTGCTTCTGTAGATATTTACATATTCCGATGCTCACCCTCACTAAATTGAAAACGCCGGAAGAAACGGTTAAAATTATTCCGGAACACGTGGCGCGGCACTACCGTATTCTGACTATTTCCCACCTCGGCAATATGCTGACCGTGGCGATGAACGATCCGCTCAACGTGTTGGCGATCGACGACGTCAAAGCGCTGACCGGCTACGACTTGATTCCGGTGGTGGCGACCTTGTCGGATATTTCGAAAGCGATTGACCGGTTTTATCATCATATTACCGAGGAAAAAGGCGATCAGCAGACCTTAGACAGCCTGGTCAAGGAAGTCAACGATGAGGAAATTCAGTTCGTAAAAGCCCAGGAACAGGTAGATATCGGCGACGTCATCCGTTCCAGCGAAGAGGCGCCGATTGTCCGGATGATCGATGCGCTGATCGCCGAAGCGTTGATTAAACGCGCCTCGGATATTCATATCGAGCCGTACGAAGCGCGGATTCGCGTCCGTTTTCGCGTTGACGGGGCGTTGCGGGAAGCGGCGGTATTGCCGAAAAAGGTGCAGAACGCGGTGTCCGCCCGTCTGAAAATAATGTCCAATTTGGATATCACCCAGCGGCATATCCCGCAGGACGGTCGTTTTAAAGTAAAACTGGAAGGCAAGGAGGTCGATTTTCGCGTCTCCGTATTGCCGATTAGCCACGGCGAGAAAGTCGTTATGCGCGCGTTAGATAAATCGAATCTTTCCGTCGGCTTGGAGACGCTCGGTTTTTTGCCGCAGGCCATGCAGGTGTTCGGAGAGGCGGTGACCCGTCCGTATGGGATGGTTTTGGTCACCGGGCCCACCGGTTCGGGTAAATCGACAACGCTGTATTCGGTGTTGAATAAGTTGAACACGCCGCAGCGCAACGTCATCACGGTCGAGGATCCGGTGGAATATCAGGTGGAAGGGATTACGCAAGTGCAGGTTAAATCGGATATCGGCATGACGTTCGCGATCGCGCTGCGCGCTATTCTTCGCCAGAATCCGGATATTTTGATGGTCGGGGAAATCCGCGATTTCGAAACCGGCGATATCGCGGTCAAAGCGGCGTTGACCGGCGCATTGCTGTTGAGCACGCTGCATACCAATGACGCCCCCGGCGCGGTGACGCGTTTGATCGATATGGGCATCGAGCCGTTTTTGATCGCCTCCAGCGTTATTTGCGTGGGCGCGCAGCGTTTGGCCCGTAAAATTTGCGAACAGTGCAAAGAAGCATACCAAATTCCGCAATCGGTGCTGGATCGGCTGGGGGTTACGGTGGACGCGGAAACATTCTCCGCCTACCGGGGCAAAGGATGCCCGAAATGCAATAAGACCGGTTATAAGGGCCGGTTTGCGATTTTAGAAGCGATGGCCGTGACCGATGAAGTGCAGGGCATGATTATCCGCCGCTGTTCCAGCGATGAAATTAAGCGTTTTGCCCGCGCCGAACAAGGGATGCTGACGCTGCGCGATACCGGGATTCAGAATTTTCTGCAGGGAAAAACGACGCTGGAAGAAGTTTTGCGGGTTACCTCGTCGGAATAATCGTTGCTTTTTTCCGTGTTTTATCGGACAATACAGAAGAAACGGGCACGGGGATGCTCCAAGGAGGGTTGGGATATGCCGATATTTAAGTATAGCGCTAAAAATGACCAGGGACAAACCGTTACGGAAACCATCGAAGCGCGCGATGAATCGGTCGCGCTGGATATGCTGCGCGCGCAGAATTTGATTATTATTAATATCAGCGAAGAAAAGCGCGCGACCAAAGCCGCCCAATCCAGAGGCGCAAAGGTTCAGGGTAAAACCGTTAAACCGGAAGAACTGGTGCTTTTTTCTCGGCAGTTGGCGACGATGGTCAATGCCGGGATACCGTTGGTGCAGAGCCTGGACATTCTCAGCGAACAGATGGAATCGCCGGTGTTTCGCGGCATTGTTGGCCAGGTGCGCAGCGATGTGGAATCGGGATCAAGCCTTTCCGGCGCTCTGGAGAAACATCCGAAAGTTTTTTCGTTACTGTATGCCAATATGGTCAAGGCCGGCGAAACCAGCGGTATGCTCGATGAAATTTTGGAACGGCTCGCCGGTTATTTGGAAAAGAGCGATTCTTTGCAGCGAAAGGTAAAATCGGCAATGGTCTATCCCGGCGTGGTTACGGCCATGGCCATCGGGATTACGCTGATTTTGATGTTGAAAGTCATTCCGACGTTTAAGGAGATTTTTAACACCTTAGGCGGCGCTTTGCCGCCGCCGACGCAGTTTTTAATTATGCTGTCGGATACGATCCGGGAGTATTTTATTGTAACCGTCGGGGTACTCGTCGGATTCGGGTTTTTAGTGGTCAAACTGATCAACACGCCGCAGGGGCGTTTAAATTTTGACCGCCTGAAACTGAAAATGCCGGTATTCGGGACGTTGTTTCAGAAGGTAGCCGTGGCGCGGTTTGCCCGCACGCTTTCGACGTTGATCAAAAGCGGCGTGGCGATTTTGGGGGCGCTGGAAATCGTCGGGAAAACGTCCGGAAACAAGGTTATCGAAATTGCCGTGGATAAGGCCCGCGCCGGTATTCGGGAAGGGGAAAGCATCGCGGATCCCTTGTCCAAAAGCGACGCCTTTCCGCCGATGGTTACGCGCATGATCGCGGTGGGAGAAGAATCCGGCGAATTGGAAAAAATGCTCAGCAAAATCGCCGATTTTTACGACGACCAGGTCGACGCGGCGGTGAGCGGGTTGACCAGCTTGATTGAGCCGCTGATCATCGCGTTTTTGGGGATCGTGGTCGGCGGTATCGTCATCGCGATGTTTCTGCCGATTTTCAAAATTACCGAACTTATCGGATAACAAGGGCCGGGGAGCCCGGCGTGCCGCCCAGCTTGACGATGTGCTATGCGTGACCGAACGAACGCGTTTCTTATTTTGATTGCACTGCGGTTTATCATCGCGACGGTCATTCTGGTTACGGGCACGTTGGTCGCCGGGTTGCGCGTCGAAGCGGTTTATTGGCTGGCTGCCGCCGCGTATTTTTCAACGGTGGTGTTTCTTATTTTGCTGCTGCTCCGGCGGTTCCGCGCGTCCTTGGCCGGCATCTATTTGGCGACGGCCGTGTTGATCGACACGGCGTTGGTGCATGTCACCGGCGGTGTTGATTCGATATTGGTGATGCTTTATCCGATTAACGCGATTGCCGCCAGCCTGTTGATTTCGCCGCAGGTATCCATTCTTTTTTCGCTGCTGGCCAGCGCGCTCTATGCTGCCGCGGTCGGTTTGGCGGTCTTCGGCGGCGGTTTTTTGCCCGGGCATTTTTTAGCGGCGCCGCCGCGCGATACCACCTATCTTTTTTCGGTATTGTATTTTCATATCACGGTGATCTGTATCATCGGTTTTCTCGGTTCCTACGTCGCGGAACAGGTGCGCCGCAAGGAGCGGGATATGCGCGCGCTGGAGGAGCGGCTGCGCCATGGCGACCGTTTGTCGGCCATCGGCAAGCTCGCCGCGGCGACCGCGCATGAAATCCGCAATCCGCTGGCGTCGATCTCCGGTTGCGTCGAAGCGTTGCAGCAGTCTTTGCCCTTAGACGCGACGCAGGAAAAATTATTTGCGCTGGTCATGAAAGAGGTTTCCCGGCTGAATACGATTATCAACGGGATGCTCGAGTATGCGCGGTTCCGGCCGTTGCAGACGGCGCTGACCGATTTGCCGGAGTTGCTCGATGCGGTGATCGAACTGGTGCGCGCCGGCAAAGAATGTCCGTCGTCGGTATCTATTCAGCGCCAGGCGTGCGCGCTGCCCCGGATCTGGTGCGATCCGGCGCAAATAAAACAGGTTTTTTTTAACTTACTGGTCAACGCCGTTGAAGCCGTGGCCGCGGACGGCCGGATTGACGTGCACTGCAGCGTTCAGGCCGCGAAAAATACGGTTGAAGTTGCCGTCACCGATAACGGCGCCGGTATGGACGAGGAACGGCAGCGGCATTTGTTCGAGCCGTTTGCCAGCGGCAAAACCAAGGGTGTCGGTTTGGGCCTGGCGATCAGCGCCGCGATTGTCCGCGAACACGGCGGCAGGATCAGCGGCAAAGGCGTTCCCGGCCGCGGCTCGACATTTACGGTCGCCTTGCCGGTGGACGCCCGGCAGGCAGTGCGCCGGTAGCTTTAATGATGCCGCGGCGCGTGAGGGAGTGGAAAAAAGATGCAGCAGAAAATTTTACTGGTTGACGACGAAAAAGATATGCTGGAATGGTTAAGCCTCGTACTGGAACAGGACGGCTACCAGGTGCGTTGCGCTGCTTCCGGAGAAGCCGCGCTGGATTTATTCCGGCATGAGTCCTTTGATATGGTGGTCAGCGATATCCGCATGGGCAGCGGCATGACCGGTATTGAACTGTTACGGCAACTCAAAGACTTGAATCCGGAAATCGTCGTCCTCATTGTTACCGCGTACGCATCGGTGGAAACCGCGGTCGAGGCGCTGCGTTACGGCGCCTCGGATTATCTGTTTAAGCCGTTTAAGCTGGATGAAATAAAATTGATCGTGCGTAAATCCTTCCGCCAGCAGCGGATAATTCCGGACGCGCGCGGCCAACAGAAAAAGATGCGTGACCGTTACCGGTTTTCCAATATCATCGGCAAGAGCACGCCGATGGAAAATATTTTTAACCTTGTCGATAAGGTGGCGCGGACGAATACTACCGTTTTGCTGCACGGCGAAAGCGGCACGGGCAAGGAATTAATCGCCAAGGCGATTCATTTTAACAGTTTGCGTGCGGATAAACCCTTTGTTTCAATAGATTGCGGCGCCTTGCCCGACGATTTGCTGGAGAGTGAATTATTCGGCCACGTGAAAGGCTCGTTTACCGGCGCGATATCGGCAAAGCAGGGGCTGTTCGAGGTCGCCGACGGCGGCACGCTTTTTTTGGACGAGATCGGCGAAATGTCCATAGTCATGCAGTCGAAATTGTTGCGCGCGCTGCAGGAGCGGGAAATCCGCCCGGTGGGAGCGACGAAAACGAATAAAATAGATGTTCGGATCATTGCGGCCACGAATCGGAATTTAGAAGAAGAAGTGCAGCGGGAGCATTTTCGTAAGGATTTATTTTTTCGGATCAGCGTGATTACCGTTTTTTTGCCGAGTTTGCGCGAGCGGCGGGACGATATCGGGCTGCTATCGGATCATTTTTTAAAAAAATATCAAGGCGCTGCCGCGCAGCCGAAAACGCTTTCGCCGGCGGCGATGGAACTGTTTTTAGCTTATTCCTGGCCGGGCAATGTGCGGGAGTTGGAAAACGCCATCGAAAGCGCGGTAGCGCTCAGCGATCAGGCGGTTATTCAACCGGAAAATTTGCCGGAGCGCATTGCCGCGTATCGTCAGCCGGATACCTGGGAGTTTTCCAGCGAGGATTCTTTGAAAAGCAAAGTTGAGCAGTTTGAAAAGGAATTAATCCTGCGGACGCTTTCGGAAACCGGCGGCAATAAAACGCAGGTCGCCAAGCTGTTAAAAATGACCCGCCGCAATTTGGATTATAAGGTAAAGCGGTACGGAATTACCAGCCGCTTTGCCGGATGATGAGGAATTTTTCGGCGTATCCCGTCGCGGTATCGAGAAAAAAATTTCCGGCACGTGCGAAATAAATTGCGCGAAAATTTCGCGGTCAGCCGGATGAGCAGTCTTCCTTCATTCCGGTATATTTGCTTATCATATTGATAATACTCAAGATACTTAATTAATCGCAGTTTTTTTTATCTTGGCACGACTAATGCGATAGTTACCCTGCGATTTTATATCCCAATGGGGGAGGTAACCTAAACAAAGGAGGCACGTATGAATCGCAAGGGTTTTACGTTGGTGGAAATTATGATCGTCGTCGCAATTATCGCCTTGCTGGCGGCAATTGCCATTCCGAACCTGCTGCGCGCGCGGCACAATGCCAATGAAGCGGCGGCACAATCCACGCTGAAGAGTATTTCGACAGCGGCGGAAAGTTTCCGTTCGGCGCAGACCACGCCGGCGTATCCGGCGAATGACGGTGCAATGACCGGCGCGACTCCGCCGTATCTGGATGCCGGTATTTTCGCGGCAGCCGGCCGCCAGGGGTATATTTTTAGCTATACCCAGCTTAACAATAACCAGTATGTCGCTTGCGGCATTCCGGCAGTATATCAGACTTCCGGTACGCGTACGTTCGCAATTAATGAAACCGGTGTGTTGCGCGCGCTTGATAATACCGCCGCCGTCATTAATACTGTAGCCGGTTACAATGGAATGACCGT
>JAMWCB010000104.1 GCA_023819605.1 Candidatus Omnitrophota bacterium | reverse complement strand
GTTTAATTGTATTGTGTGCGTATTATCAGAGGGCGGCCAGCCGGCCGCCCCTACGGTTTGCCCGAATATATTTTCTCTGTTATGCGAACACATCGTCACGTAATAATATCCTTCTAATCCGTAATTGTAATTCTTTAATCTGATTTGTGTTCGGGTTTGGAATTTTGGCATTGTTTATCCATGTTACCATTAACCAAAAAACCCAGCTGGTCAAACTGGAAATTCCAATCTACCTTTATCCCGCACCAGGTTCCTTAACCCCATCATAATCCCGTGAGGTTTGCTTGTCAATTGAGTTGCTTTTGTTGAATGAGGGGAGTTCCCTTTAAAAAAAACCGAGGTCTCGCCGCAGGCGGATGTCCAGCATAGCGAGCTTCCCCGGCTTATTTCCCGGCACCGCAAATCAGCTTTGAATTTGAAATCCTTCTTCGGAAATGACCCAACCGCGAAATTCGCATTTCGAGGTCTGACCCCTTTACTTGCTCTGCTTGATTGTCCAGTCTTCTTCGGCCTTATCTTCCACCCGATGAAGGTCACTTTGACCCCATTATCAAACCCCATTGTCAAACCCCCTTGTCAAAATTCCATGCGGTTGAGCCTGCGTATTGCCAGCCACATCATGCCGTAAATAATACCCAGGCTCCCTACCCCCAATACCAGGCAAGCCGCCGCGAGCATGTGATGAAACCGGCTCACGCCGATCGCGCCGGTAACCAATAAATGGAACGGAATTCCCAACCCTCCGACACACACCGCGATATAGACTAAGCAAATCACCAAAGCCAGCGTCCCGCCAAAACCGGAAACGATTTTCGCCGGGTTATCCTCTTTCAACGACGGAAACAGCGTTCCCAGGCTGATGCAGAGCGCGATGAGCGTAACCGTCATAATCATCGCCGCTGTCAGCGACAGGCTCATCAGCAGCGGCGAAACCTGGAGCATGGTGTTGGATACGACGATCAACGGTACACAAATCAACAGAGCCGTCGCGCTGTTCACTCCGAATTTCTGCAGAAGCAGGCGGCTTTTGCGCAAGGGCGACAGGCCCAGTATCCAAAAACGCTTGCCCTCCAGGCTTAACTGCGGAAAAATAAAACGAACCGCCAATGAACCCATCGTTAAATTGGTGCAGGCCAAATTCAAAAAACAAATAATATTTTTCCAAAACGGAACCAGTTCCTGATAGCCCAAACTGCGTAAATTCGCGAAATAGATGCCTAACAAGCCGAAAAAAATCGTAAACTGCGACCATTGCGCCGGGTCGCGCACAAAAACTTTCAGGTCTTTGACGGTCAGCGCCCGCACCGGCGCGCTGAGGAAACGCATCCGGCGCAGCAGCCGGTCGGAAAAACCGCGGCCGGCAATATAGGTGCGGGACTCGGTGAAATTGTCCGCGCGCAGCCAGCTTTCGTAATACCATTTCCCCGCCAGTGCGATCAGCGCCTGCGTCAAGAATAACGCATTGCTCAGCAGCAGCGCCCACCAAAACATACTATCCGCGTAATAACGGCTGAGCATCCGGAAAAATCCTTCACTAAGCCAATAATTCGGCGCAAAAACCCATTGCGCAAAGCCGAATTGCGGAATAATATTAGTCAGCAAAAATAAAAACTCGTCCGGCTGATTCTGCGCGCTGCGACCATGTAAAAACAAAAGCGCCATTTCGAACAAAAATACCGCTCCGAATAGGTAAATCACGTAGCGGAACAGGCGACGAGGCAGCCAGCGCAACAGCGCCATCACCATCATACATCCCACCGCCGCGGCAATCACCGCAAAAGGAACAAAAAAAAGAATCACCGCCGGATAAAAAAACCAGGGCGACTGCCTGACCACGGCGTAGGCGCTCAAGACCGGCAGCAGAAAACAGAGAAACATCCAAGAACTGGAAATCAGACAATCGACGAATTTTATAAAAAAAATCCGTCGGTAGCCCAGCGGCAGGGTCAACAAAAACGCGGTTTCCCGCGCCTTATAGTGCGTCGTATAACAAATAACGGCATTAGAAAAAACGAGCATAAAAAACAAACCCATAAAGAAAATATAGAGCAGCCGATCGATCAGCACGTTTCCCAAATGCCCCATCGATTGCAGAAATACAAAAGCCCGGTACGGCACATAGTACGTTCCGCCCAGGATTAATGCCACCATGCCGAAAATAACCGTGCCTTTCAGCAAAGAATGCTCGCCGGCGGTGCGCAGCGCATTTTTAAGCATCGACGACCGCAACCGGGCGACGGCGCGCAGCGGCAGTCCGCTCATTGTATTTCCTCCCGCGTCAGCCGGAGAAAAATCTCCTCCAATTTTCCCTGCAAGCCGGCGGAGGCGCTCAACTGTTCCAAGGTACCGACGGTAAGCAGCTTACCGCGGTCGATAATACCGATCGTATCCGCCAATTCTTCGGCCACGGATAACTGGTGCGTAGAAAGAAAAACCGTCGCGCCCTGCTGCGCCCGCTCGCGCAAGAGCCGTTTGACGACATGGCTGGCATGCGGATCCAATCCGACCATGGGCTCGTCGATAATCAAAACGCGAGGTTCATGGAGAAACGCGGCGGTAAACACCAATTTCTGCCGCATGCCGTGGGAATACTGTTCGATCAAACGGTGCTGCACCCCCTCCAAACCGAGCACCGACAACAATTCTTCCCGCACCTGATTCTGCCGCAGCTCGTTTTGCGCGCACGGATACAACTGCACGACGAAATCGAGGAATTCCCGGCCGGTGAGCTTATCGTACAAAAACGGAAAATCCGGGATATAACTGATCAATTCCTTGGCACGCTCATAATCGCGCTGAATATCATAGCCGCATATCGCGACGCTGCCCTGCGTCGGACGCAATAATCCGACGAGCAGCTTAATCGTCGTCGTCTTGCCGGCGCCGTTGGGCCCCAGGAAGGCGAAAAAACTTCCCTGCGGAATGTCCAAGGTTAAATCATCGACGGCCACCACCGTACCGTACTCTTTGCGCAAACCGCGGATACTAATCATTCTGCCTCCTGCACCTCGACGGCGATCGCGCCGAGCAGCCGCACCACATCCAATTGCTGCGGCACATCGCCTTCCAAAAGTTTAATATGCGCCGCGTCCGCGACGTCCTGCCCGAAGGTAGGATCCATATCGATCCATACACCGACATACACGCTCGGCCAGGCGTGATAATAAAACCGTCCGTCGACATAGGCCAGGCCGATATGAATCTTCGCCGGGATTCCGGCCGCGCGGGCCAGCGCGCACATCAGCACCGCGTGCTCGTTGCAATCGCCTTCCCGCGTGCGCAGGACGTCGACCGCCGACGGCACGCTGACCACCGGCTTTTTCCGCAAATGCGTAGCGACCCAGCGGTTGATTTTCAACGCCGCAGCCAGGCTATCGGCCTCCGCGCCGACGATCTCCCGCGCGGTTGCCTGAATGCGCGCATCCGCCGCCTGAATAAAATCCGTCGAAACGAGAAACTCCGGAAACGCGCGCACCGGCAACGGCGCGCCGGCTGCCGGCAGTTTTTCCCGGCTGATCCGGATCACGGCTGTTCCCGGCGGAGCAACATCATCGTCGAGCACCTGCTGCCGCGGCGAACGCAGCATTTCGATATCCGCCACACCGCGCAACCGCAGCGTCAACGCGGAAATTTTATCGGCGGGCAGCGGCAGCGCCGCCGGCACGGAAACCATATCGGTGATATCCACTTCCGCCTGGACAAGCCGCTCGTAAAGCGTCGTGGCTTGTCCCGGCGGCACGCGCAGCATGGTAAAGCCCATGCCGGTTTCTTCTTTAAGAATTTCTCCCTGTGCGTCCACCCAGCACACTTGCCGCATGCCGCGGTAATCGGTTTTCACGACAAACGCCTCCACCGGCTCGCCGCCGATTTCCAGCGTTTCCTTCTTTTCCACGGTGATTTCCAGCGGCTCTAAATTCAAGCTGAACGGATTAAAAACAGATAGCGAGTAGCGGTTGCCCACGGCAAGATTTCCGAAAGAATGGAACGGACTGACCAAGCTGGCGAAAATCACGCCTTTATCCCGCGGCAGGGGTATTTTTCGGGAAGTTGTGCCGGCCGGAGACGTCACCGTAAAATCGACGCTTTTCCCCGGGCGCAGCCTGCCGAATACGGAAAGGCGGTATTCGCCGGAAAGGAGGTCGAACTTAAACGAGCGCAATTGATAATTTTCGTCGACCGTGGCAACGCCGGCAAAGGATATTTTGGTGCGTTGGCGAAGGATACTGACGTGCATCACCGTGTTGCTGGTAATCCGGTATCCGGATTGTCCCTGCGCAATAAACAATGGTTCAACGGACGAATTGAGGAACCCGACCAGCTTTTGCTGAAAATAAATCCCCATCCACTGGTCGGAGAGCAGCATATTTTTGGAAATGAACGGTTTATAGGCGTGAATCCGTTGGGAGGCGAAAAATTCCCGCTGCACAAGCCAACCCATCATCACCAGCCAAAAAGCCGTAATCAAAACCGCGCGCAATTTACGCGGAGAAAATTTTCGTAGAGTATCCGGCATCGTTACCGATTTGATTTGTCCACACTGGTTGAAATCACCGCCTGATTGGATCCGATAAACGGTATATATCCCAACGATTTGGGGGATAATTCACCTTCGTGGTGATATCGTTCTTTCCGGCTCGCCCGCACTAAAACCCGCTAATGCGGGCCTTACTGACCACCCGCACAAATTGGATGCCGATTTCATATTTATGACCATGGTTTTTGCCCTGCGACTCGCGGCACCAAATCACCTTGCTGAACGCGTAAAACGGTTGGGGTGTACCCGGGATAAATACTTCCGTGGTCAACTCTGTGCCTTCCTGCATGGGAACATTTGATGTCAAACGCATACCGCCGGTACAAACATCCTGGGCCAATGTCGCCTCGACGGGATCCTGCGAACCACGGCGGTGCCGCGCCGAAACCGGCTTTTGCAATCGACGAAACTGCCTTCGTTCTTTTTCCACGCTGCCTCCTCGGTTATGAAACTTAAACCGCAGAATCAATTAATTTTCTGATACAATATCGCCGTCTGCGGCAAATAGGTGACCGTCACGTCTTCGACCACGGGAATCTCCTCCAGTGACGCGTGATTGGACAACAAATAGAGCCGATATCGTATTGTTCCCGCCGCATTCGCCGGGATTGCGCCGCCGCTGGCGGGTATCTTTACCAGGCCGGCATCTGTTTTCGGATCATAGGTCGCGGCCGGCACAGCCGCCAGATTTTCTGAAAAACTCGTAGAAAGCACCACATCTTCAGATGTGCCAGCCACGGCAGCCGGCGAAAATGAAACACCGGCGGAAATCGTTCCCCAGTCCACGCTGCCCACATTCGGGCTTGCCGCGGAGGTAAACACACTTTGCCGCGGAATCACCCGCACATTGTCCATGGACGCGCAATTATCCATCCCAAAAAGCGCAATTACACCGTCGGATCGATTTAAGAATATATTTGCCGCAATCACCGGCGTGGAGGATCCGGTGGCCCAATGTGCCTGAAGGGTCGCCGTATTTCCGATATTTAGTAAATGAAATGTCTTATCCGGCACATAGGCAGGTACCGAATCATGCCATAAGCCCGACATCGTTGAAATGATCAATTCTTCACTGAGTTTCTCATCCGGCGGTGCAACCGGAGCAAAATATTTCCAAATCGACGTTTTCCATGTCCAACCTGACTCCGGCTGCCGCTGCGAAATATAGGCGGATACTTCATCCAAATCGCTAATCCGGAATTGCAGCCAGCCGCTGTTCATATAACGTTCCAAGGTAATACTTATATCCGCCGGCTCCCCCGGGGGAGGTTCAACCGGCGCCCCCCACCCGAAAGGCACAATAGCAGCAGGAAGCCCCGCCCGGCCGTAATCGCCGTTCACCTCATCTTCGACATGCATAATAATTTTCGCGTCAGCCCATACCCAGCGCGGCGCACCGGGATTATACATGCCTAATTGTATTTTTGGAAAACGGTTCGTCGGAAATGCTCCCGGATATGCGGTCAGCAACATCCCCGCAGTCAAATTAATCACGGAGGGAGTACCAAGCCCGTTAGGTATCGGCAACCACTCCGCCAGCGAATAGGCATTGTCGGAAAAATCGTCCCAAAAACCTGGTTTAATCGCGCCGGAAATTTCCTGAGCATTTGCCGGCTGAAACGTAAAACCGTTGTAACACACGCCGACATTAATCGGCGTATTATCACGCGTCGTCGCCCGATAGGTAACGCCTTGATCGAATTCCGCTTTTGTCGTTTGATACCAACGGTCAAACACGCGCACGTTCATAGAAATGCGCTGCTGCATTCCGCCGCAATGCCCGCTGGAAGTGATTTGATAGCAGCCGCCGCCGTCAAACGAAAAATACGTGCTCGGCGATACTGCCGGCGGACTGTCGTTATTGCGATTAGGATCGGTGTATAAAAAAATCGCCTGTTTGTTTGCCGCTGCAATGGCCAGCGTATCGATATAACGGACAAATTCTCCCCGCGCCGAAATAAAATTATTCACCGTGCTGTCCGGATTACGCCCGTCAAAAGGATTCGTCGTTCTCCGATTGACGATCGCCGCAACGATCGCATCAGCTTCGGCCGGCACGGACAATAAAGGAATCAGCACAACCTTCAGCACATTCGCCGGGGCGGTATTGACATTAATAAACACGCGGCTCGTATGGCCGGTGCCGTTATCGGCGCTGCCGGCCACCGTTAGCAACGACGAAACATTATTAAACATGGAGTTGACGTTCGCTTGCGCCGACAATTTCATTTCTTCAATCGTCGCAAATTTTCCGCCCAAGGCCGTGCGTTGGGCAATAATCGACCCGGCCAGAAAAACGGCTTGCAATGTCGACATGCCGGAAAGCGTAAATAACATGCGCAGCATGGACGCGTTGGCGTCGTTAAGGTTGATCAACTGGCCGCAATCGGCAATGCTCACTGTGTACGTTCCTGCCCCGAAATTTCCGGATAATCCGGCAAACCAAGCCTCTGCGGCAGTATCGTAGAGTTCATTGCGTGCGCCTTGCGCGCCGTATTTTAATTCCGCAAGCGCCCGCGCCGCGCCGGCTTCAGCGATATAGCGCGCGCGCACCTGGTCGGTAAAATTAATCGCCGCGCGATAATCGGTTTTGGCGATAAATGCAGCGCTGGTGACAATCAAAGACAAGACAGTTAAAACGCCCACGGCCGTCAGCAGAGCAATGCCGGAACGGAATTTTCGCCAGCGCATTAAGTGCAGAATTGCAGACATAGCGTCATACCTAAGCGTAGAATTATTTTTTTAAATTACCCCGCTAGCCCGCTTGTTTCATCATGCGTCAAAACCCGCATAAAAAAAGTACGAGCTTACCCCGACAGCAAACTTAAAATCATCCCTATTTAAGTTGTCGGCCCTGCGGGCGGATATTTTCACCTCCGCGGTGAAATACCCGGGCTAACGCGCGGGAGATCTCTTTATCCTAAAATTATTATAACACGCTCCCGGGTGGAGAAAAACAAAAAAGGGCAGGTTTCCCTGCCCTTTTTTGTTGTACTACCGAAATTACGCCTTTTTCTTACGGGAAATACCCAGCATACCAAGAACACCTGAACCTAAAAGGATCAAGCTGCTCGGCTCCGGAACAACACCGCCGGAAATATCATCGAAATAAACACGGCTGGTAGCTGCGTCGCCACGATCATAGGAAGCTGCCCATGCCCATACAGTGAACTGTGCTCTGGCAATACCCAGATCCGCCCCGACCGTATCGCTCACGTTCAACTGAGTCCAGTTGTTGTTATTCGCATTGGACACTTCTGCCTGCTTTTCCAAACCAAGCAACTGCGTACCAGCTGAATCAAAGTAGAAAATACCAATACCACCTCGCATGGTTTCTGCCGCCGCATTGATCACCGGACGCACCCAACCAGACATCGAAAGCAGCTGACCGGGAGTCACGCTAAACTGCTGAAAGCGCGCCATCCAGAAATCACCCGTCCCCGTTGTAGCCACTGTATACATGGATTTCGCGCCGCCGTGGATCAAATTTGGATCAGGCGTCACTCCAGATGGAGGATAAATATTCGCCGCACCAAATCCGCCGCTCCAGTTGTTTAAATCCTGCTCGAAACCACCGTTGCTAATCGTCTGTGCGTTCGCTACACCCAAGGATAAACCTACGATTGCAATAAGAGCCACCAATACTGCACATACCTTTTTCATCATGTTTCACCTCCTTTCTGTTTAAGCATTATTCATACTGGATGTCATCCAGATAGAAAGTACATCCCTGTTGATTGACCATGGAATTAGTCACCCAGCAAAAACCGCCGCTAATATAGGAAAGATCACGATCATCTAAATCGATCGTGTATTGCTGCCACTCCGGCGATAAGGTAACCGGACCGACACTGGCGGAATCAGTGTCAGAATATGTTCCGGTAATTCCGCCGATTTTAAATTCAATAATTTGCTCGCCGCCTTTATCGCCGCGCGCCCAGAACGTCAATTTTTTCGCGCCGGTCAAATCAAAACCACCCTGCTGCGTCCCCCAATTATTCGGCGGAAACTGCCAATAGATACCTGCCCAGCCGGCGCCTTGCTTTGCTTCCGCTGAATAATCGATACGAATACAGGTTTTCCCGGAATACGGATTTTCTGTCCAGGATTCGGAATATTTGATATCACCATAATCTCCCATCCATCCTGACGGCAGATAATGATTACGGCGGTCGCCACGGTCAAAATAAATGCCAAAACCTTTAAATCCATTTTCAACGTCCGCAGCACTGAAAGACGAAATGAGCAACGCCCCCACGACACTCACAACCACAAAAGATAGGAACCACATTTTGTTTCGCTTCACTACCGGAACCTCCTGCATAAAATTATCTGAAGGCCGATTTAAAATTTTGTAGAAAAATTATAACACATAGTTGTTATTTTGTCAAATAAATATACTTTATTTATTATGTATTTTAAATATCTTTAATTGATTTATTTACAGTATGTTTTATTATTCGATTTTTGACTTAAATTTTTTCTTTAAAAAAGATTGTTCTTTATATGTTTTAAAAAGATTTTATTTTAGCCTGACTGAAATAAAACCAATGCCGGTTAAAGAAGGTCATAATAACAGTTGGGCACGCCATTACCGCGCTTACCATCAAACCTATACTG
>JAMWCB010000103.1 GCA_023819605.1 Candidatus Omnitrophota bacterium | reverse complement strand
TGGTGCATGAAGAAACCGGATTACCGGTTCAGGTGGCAAAAGATTCATTGACGGCCGTGGCGCTGGGCACCGGCAAGTTTCTCACGGAGATCAATCGTTATAAGCGATTGATGGCTAAACGAGTCCGCTCTTGAGCGGTAATGGGAACAACCGCGTGTTTTCCCGACGTAACTGGCTGCAATTCATACCGCTTTTCCTTGTCGCGGCTGGTCTTTTTCTGATTCCACCCGAGCAATCCGTTTATTTTAAACGCTATCTGCTGCATGCGCTAAAATTCCCCCTGACGATATTTAATGCGATACATAACCGCGTGATGAGCATCGGCGCGGCCGCTGAATTTTTTCGCGAGTACGGCCGGTATCAGCGGGAACGGGATAAACTTCTCGGCGCGGCCAACGCCGCGGAGGAACAGCGCCAGGAAAATATCCGTTTGCGGGAATTATTGGAGTTAAAAGAGAAAACGGATATGTCGTTTACCGTCTGCCGGGTTATCGGACGGGAACCGACGAATTGGCTGAGCTGTATAATTCTCGACAAGGGCCGTAATGCCGGCATCGAATTGAACCAGCCGGTGTTGAAGTACGCGGGGTTAGCCGGCAAAGTCATCGAAGTTTTTCCGGAATCGGCGAAAGTGCTGTTGATCAGCGACGTCAATTCGCGGGTGGTCGCGATCGTCCAGCGCACACGCCAGGAGGGCCTGTTGGAAGGAATGGGCGGAGGAATGTGCCGTTTAAAATATCTGTCCTTGGATGCCGAAATCGAGCTGGGGGATGCGGTGGTTACCGCCGGCGGCGGCGGCGTATATCCGAAAGGATTATTAGTCGGACATATCGAGAGCGTCAGGGTAGATCGCGGCGGCCTCTATAAAAGTTGTATCGTGCGGCCGAGCGCAGCGCTGCGTTCACTGGAAGAAGTCTTATGTTTAAAATCCGTTTCCGTCACGGCCGCTTTTTAATCGGCGCGTCCTTGCTTGTGCTGGCGCAGGCAACGCTGCTGCATGGCGCCGGGATCCGGGATATCCGGCCCGACTTGACGGCAGCGGCCGTTGTGTTTTATGCGCTGCACCATGACCTGCGGCGCGGAATGCGCTGCGGCATGCTTCTCGGTTTCGCGCTGGACGTGCTCAGCGGCGGCGTGGTGGGGATCAATTGTTTTTCGCTGGGCTTAGTCGGGGCGCTGGGCGGCAGATTGCAAGGGCGTGTGTATTCCACCCATATTTTGACGACGTTGCTTGTTTCTCTGGGACTGCTGCTCGTCGGCCAACTGGCCTATGTGTTATGCGCGGCGCAGTTTTATCATTTAGGCGAATGGCCGACGGTTATGCGGCGTTTTGCCGCGTCGCTGCTGTATACCACCGTCATCAATGTTCTCGCGGTCCGGATGTTTGAAGCGGTATTCGTGGAAAGGAAAATGACCCTGCGATGAGATTGGGCGCCGTTCGCGCGGCCGTTATCGGATTATTCGTGATTTTATATGCGGCGGTGCTGCGGCTGCAGGTGATCCAGGGATCGGTATATTTTCGACAAAGTGAACAGAACCGGATCCGTCTGGTCGAGGAAGATGCCTGCCGCGGTATTATATACGACCGCAACGGAATCGCGCTGGTTGAAAATCGGCTGGTCTTCGACGTCGTGGCGCTGCCCCGCGAAATTACGCCGGCGGCGGAGGAAGCGGTGTTTGCGGCGCTGGGCAGGATTACCGGAACCGACCCGGTCTTGCTGCGGGACACGTATAATCATAATATACATTACGGCGTCAACTCCGTGCTGCTTATGGAAAATGTTCCGCGGGAGGTAGCCTTCCGGATTGAGCAGGCGGCGGTAATGCCGGGCATTTACGTGCGAACCGGCGGCGTGCGGCACTACCCGTTCGGAACGGCGGCGGCACATCTGGTCGGCTATGTGGGCAGGATACCGCAGCAGGATTTAGCCGGATTAAAACAGTATGGCTACCGGACGCAAGATATCGTCGGAAAAGCCGGTTTGGAAAAAACGCAGGATTTGCTTTTACGCGGGAAACCGGGCGGCATGCAATTGGAGGTTGACAGTAAGGGGAAAATGCTGCGGGTATTAAGCTATCGCGCGCCGGAGCGCGGCGGTGATCTGCAGGTGACGGTTGATGCCGGTCTGCAGCAATTTATCGCCGGGTTGCTGAAGGATGAGCGCGGCGCGGCCGTGGTTATGGACGCCGCCGACGGCGCATTGTTCGCGTTGTGCAGCATGCCTTCGTTTGAGCCGGATGCGTTCGTCGACTCCCGCCGGCGGAGCGAAATCGCCGCCTACCTGCAGGATGCGGCTTCGCCCCTGCTCGACCGCAGCCTGCGCACCTATCCTCCCGGTTCGGTGTTCAAAATCGTGACCGGGTATGCGGGTTTGGCGGAACACCTCGTCACCGAGCAGACCACCTTCGATTGCGCGGGGTCATTAACCGTCGGTTCGTATACCAAACGCTGTTGGCTGGAAAGCGGGCATGGGAGAACGAACTTAGCACAGGCGTTAACCGGGTCATGCAATGTATATTTTTACCACCTGGGATTAAAATTAGGCGATCAGATCATCGCCCGTTACGCGCGTAAATTCGGATTCGGCGCGGTTACGGGGGTTGAGTTGCCGAACGAATTCGCCGGTGTCGTTCCGGATGCCGCCTGGAAGTTACAGAAAATCGGTAAAAAATGGTTTCCGGGGGATAGCTTGAATACGGCGATCGGGCAGGGATATTTGGAAGTGACGCCGCTACAGGCGGCCCGCATGACGGCAACAATTGCCAACGGCGGGTATGAGGTCACGCCGCATCTCGTTAAAAAAAAAATTAGTGCCGCCAAAAGTAAAAAAATTTTGGACAGCGGGATAGTCGCCGTAATCCGGGCGGGTATGCGCGGAGCGGTCGCCGCGCCGAACGGCACCGCGCATAAAGCGGCGGTCGGCGATACGGCGGTGTTCGGCAAAACCGGCACCGCGCAATTCGGAAAAAAAAAGCCGCATGCCTGGTTTGCCGGATTTGCGGCGATCGCGGATCGAAATGTCTGTTGCCTGGTTTTTTTAGAGCATAGCGGGCACGGCGGCGACCGTCCGGCGGAAATAGCCCGGGAAATTATTCGGTATCTGTGCCGACAGCCGCCGCGGGGCAGTGTCCGGGCGCCGGACGGTGCGCAGGGGGGGCAGTGATGAAAACGTGGGATAAATATTTGCTGTCGCTGGCGGCGGCGCTGGTGCTCTGCTCAATGTTCACGCTGTTGAGCGCTTCACAGCATAAACAAACGGCGACGGGAAAAAATTTTGTGGCCAGCCAGTTGGTCTGGGTCGGCGCGGGCGCGGTCATTGTCGCGGCAATCCATCATATCGGACATCCGAGCATCCTGAGTTTTGCCTACCTGATCTATGGAATCTCGCTGATTTTGCTAATGGCCGTCTTGGTTGGGGGATCGACGGCACTCGGGGCGCAGCGATGGTTGAAAATCGGGTTTATAACCATTCAACCTTCGGAATTCGCCAAACTCGGGACGATTGTCATGCTCGCCCGGGTGATTGCGGATCGGCCGGAGCGCGTGAAAACTTTGCGCGGCTTCGCGTTACCGCTCCTGACGGCGGCGCTGCCGATGCTGATGATTTTTAAGCAACCGGATTTAGGCACGTCCCTGGTCTTTGTTCCGGTTGTCGCCGCGATGCTGTTTGTCGCCGGGATGCGCAGCCGTTATTTCATCGGGGCGTTGTTCATCGGCCTGGCGCTCTTGCCAGTCGGGTGGCATCTTTTGCATGATTATCAGAAAGACCGGGTTATGGTTTTTGTGAAGCCGGACCGGGACCCGCTGGGAGCCGGCTATACGATCAATCAATCGAAAATTGCTATCGGCTCGGGGCGTTTGTTCGGGAAAGGCTGGAACTCCGGCACGCAGAATCAGCTGGATTTTTTGCCGGAGCGGCACAGTGATTTTATTTTTTCGGTTATCGGCGAGGAGTGGGGCTTCGCCGGAACATCCTTCGTCCTTACCGTTTTCCTGCTTTTGCTGCTGCGCGGCTTGCGAATCGCGGAGACGACGCAAGAACTCTCCGGCCGGCTTCTTGCCGTGGGCGTGACGACAATGGTTGCCGCGCATGTTATAATGAATATCGGCATGACGATCGGCTTAATGCCGGTCGTCGGTATTCCGCTGCCGCTGGTCAGTTACGGCGGTTCGGCGATGATATCGAATATGATGGCAATCGGGTTTTTACAGAGTGTTCAGGCGAGGCGTATTCTTTTTTAAGCAGGAGAGGTGTCTATGGCACAGGAGTTTCAGCGTTGGCAGGTTCCGAAATTAGTCGATGTGGTTATGAAAAAAGACTCGCATGAAAAAAAAGACGTGCTGAAATTGATGAAAGATTTTTCCGCGACGCTGCGGAAAATCCCGCTCTATCCGTCCACACATCCCATGGTTAAAGAATCGGTAACGGCATTATACGCCGGCTTGACCGATTTTTTTCAACATTTCGGCGATCTTTCTCTGGACGTGATGGAGGACCACTTTATGCTCTGCGGGCACCGCTTGGAGGATCCCGCCGGGATGAGCAAGGATCTCCTTACGGATTTAAAACGGCTGCATGTGGAAGGCGTTTTTTTTAAGAGCTCGCTGAAAGAGGATGAGCTGGAAAAATTTCTACGCATTTTGACCCTGAAGCAGGATATCGTCGAAGCGAAAGGCGGCATTAAAAAAATGCTTCTGGAAGAGCAAATCGACAGTATTCACATGCTCCAGGTTAAATATGCGCGAATCAGCGATGAGCAGCAGGTTGCCGATAAAAAATCGGAGCCGCCTCCGCCGCCGCAGATCGTAACCCCTCCGGAAGAGAAAGCCAAAGATCCGGTCGGCATGCTGAGTGATTTTTTCGGCGGTACTGCCGATCAGATACCGGAAAAGGAAATGATCGAGATGGAATTCAAGAAGCACGCGCGGACGGTGGTCAAGCAGCTGTTAAAATTGATTGGCCCGGAAAAAGCAATCGAGGAAATTATCAGCAGTATCTCCGAGCGATTAAAGGAAGCCGGTTTTTCCGATGAAGAAGCGGCGCCGTACCTGGAAAAGATCCGCGAAGAAGTTATCCGTATGCGCCAACCCAAGGCCGGCAAAAAAGATTTGGAGCGGCAGGTTAAAATCCTCGCCGAGGAAAACGAAGAGCTTAAAGAAAAATTAGCCAACGTTCAAGTGATCGTCGAGGAGCAGGTCAAAGAGCGCACCGTAGTGTTAGAACAGGAGAATAAAAAAATCAAACGTGAGCGCCAGCAGGTTAATGCCGTGTTGAAAAATGTAGCGGAAGGTCTGGTTATTGTGGATAAACAGGGCAAAGTGCTCTTGCTCAATCCCGCGGCGGAAAAGCTGCTGGGGGTTAATAAGGAACAAAAAATAGGTTCGAATATTTTGGATGGTTTGACGGAAGGGCAGATGGTCAGTTATACGAAGGATAAGCAGCAGCAAGTCGAAATCGAATTGGCCGGCCCGAGCGAAGCGACCAAGCGCACCTTGCGCGCCAGCAGCGCGGTGATCGAAAGCGAGGACGGCCAGCCGATCGGTATGGTTTCGGTGTTAAGCGATGTGACCAAGCAAAAAGAAGTGCAACGGATGAAGGATACGTTTGTTTCCAGTGTTTCCCACGAGTTGCGCGCGCCGTTGATTTCCATTCAGAAAAGCTTGTCGCTGTTTCTGGAGATGGGGAATGTTCAGATGACCGGCGACCAGAAACGATTTTTGGAGATCGCCAGTAATAACGCGCAACGGTTAAGCCAGTTGGTTAATGATTTGCTGGATGTATCAAAACTGGAAGCCGGCCGGATGAAGCCGGAATTCGCGGCGGCGAACCTGCGGAGCGTGGCGCGGGAAGTCATTGAAATGCTCCAGGTATGGGGGAGCAGCCGCGGCATTACTTTAATCGAGCAGGTGCCGGACGCATTGGAGCTGGATATCGATAAAAAGATGATGAATCAGGTGATTACCAATTTAGTCGGCAACGCCATCAAATTTACCCCCAGCGGCGGCTCGGTGACGATTGCCGCGGCAGTCAGCGGCGACAAGGCGGAAATTTCAATCACGGATACGGGCTGCGGGATTCCCGCGGACAGCCTCGAACGCATATTTGAAAAATTCGAGCAGGCAAAAACCGTGCCCGTGGAAGGCGCGCCGAAGGGCACCGGCCTCGGTTTATCGATTGTGAAGGAAATTGTGAAATTGCACGGCGGCACGATTTGGGTGGAAAGCGAACTGGGAAAAGGCAGCCGGTTTATCTTTCGAATTCCGCTTCGACAGGAAACGGCGGCGGCCGGTGAATGAACCGGATTATTTTCAGCACCTGGAGCAGTTTTTGCTGTCGGTAGAGCGGCCCGGCCGCTATATCGGCCGGGAAATAAACGCGGTCACGCGGCAGATTTCCGCGAAAGGTGTTTCGTGGGCGTTGTGTTTTCCGGACACCTATGAAATCGGCATGAGCCATCTGGGTTTAAAAATTCTCTATGAGATTTTAAATCAACAGCCGGATGTGCGCGCAGAACGGTGCTTTGCCCCGTGGTTGGACATGGAACGCGTTTTGCGTGACAACCATATCCCGCTCTTGACGCTGGAAGGCCGGCGCCCGCTGCGCGACTGCGACATCGTCGGATTTTCGCTGCAATATGAATTAAGCTACACGAACGTGTTAAATATGTTGGAGCTGGGGGGGATACCGGTGCATGCCGCTCCGCGAAACGGCCTGCCGCTGGTTTTGGCCGGCGGCGCCTGCGTCCTTAATCCGGAACCCCTCTCCGATTTTATCGACGCTTTTTTAATCGGCGAAGCGGAAGAAGCGGTGCTGGAAATTACGGAAATCGTCCGGCGTTATACGGCGCGCGGGGAACGCGGCCCCTGCGCGCGGGAAGCGCTCCTCGCGGATTTAAGGAAGTGCCCGGGCGTGTATGTGCCGCGGTTTTATACGCGCGCGGCGCCCGCGCGCGGCGGACGCGCGCTTGTACCGGCGCATCCGGCCGCGCCGGCGGTTATTTCCCGCCGCGCGGTGCAGGATTTTGAGCATGCGCCGCTGCCGGTGCGGCCGGTAGTCCCCTCTGTCGGTATTGTGCATGACCGGATCAATATCGAAATTATGCGCGGATGCCCGAACCGCTGTTTATTTTGCCAGGCAGGATTTGCGATTAACCCCCTACGCGTGCGCAGCGTAGCGCGGATAACCGATGCCTGTCGTGAATCGTACCGCGCGACCGGCTACGATACGGTCGCGCTTTCCTCGCTGTCTACGGCGAACTATCCGCACCTCGCCGAGTTGTTGCACAGCGTCGGCGATTTTTGCCGCCGCTATACCCTGGCGATTGCGGTGCCGTCGCTGCGCGTCGGCCCCGAGCTTTTTGAGGTGGTGGGCGTGGTCGGTTCTTTAAAAAAAACCGGTTTGACTTTCGCGCCGGAGGCGGGCAGCGAACGCTTGCGGCGCATGCTGAATAAAACTATCGACCTGGAACAATTAAAACAGGCGGCCTTGGCGGCCTACCGGCGCGGCTGGCAGCGGCTGAAGCTATATTTTATGATCGGCCTGCCCACGGAAACCGATGCGGATTTACTCGAAATCGTCGCGCTTGTCCAGGAATTATCCGCGTTGCGCCGGCAGGTTTCCGGCCGACCGGGTAAAATCAGCGTGAGTATTTCGAATTTTATTCCCAAACCGCATACGCCGGCGCAATGGGCGTCCATGCTTGCGCCGGCGGAATTGCAGCGCCGGCAGGCGTTTATCCGCGCGCGCTTGTCGCCGAAAATCGCCGAGGTGGACACGCACGATCCGCGATTGAGTTTCCTGGAGGCTTTGTTGGCGCGCTCCGACCGCCGGGCAGGATCATTGATTTATGCCGCTTTTGCCGCCGGCGCGCGATTTGACGGCTGGGCTTCCGTCTGTAAGTTTGATGTCTGGCAGCAGGCGATTGCCGGCGCCGGTCTCGCCGCGGAAACCGGAGTAGGCCAGGCGCGGGATCTATCGGCGGCATTGCCGTGGAACCATATCGACTGCGGTGTTCCGGCCGAACTACTGGCGCGATATGCGCGGAATTCAGGCATCGTATCCGATCCGCACGGGGATGCCGGGCAGGCGGCGGCCGCGCCACTGACGTAGTGCTTGACGCCGTTTTTTTTTTACGTTATACTAACGCGTATATTTTTAATTCGGATGAAGCATACCGGTAACGCGGCGGCTCTTCCCACAGAAGCGCGCACCGGAAAAGCGTGCAACGGCGATACTGCATTGCAGCGGCGCGTCGATGTACGATACATCGACATTTTAAAAGCAAAAAAAAATCAGCCGGAACTGGATTTAATTCGAGTTAGGGGTTATGAAAAAAACTATTGTGCAGAAATATGGCGGCACTTCCGTCGCTAATCCGGAGCGAATCAAAATGGTTGCCCGCCGCGTCGTCGCGACGAAGGCGGCTGGCGCGCGGGTCGTGGTTGTGGTTTCGGCGTTGGGTGATACCACCGATGATTTAATTAAGCTGGCTGCGCAAGTGACGGATAATCCGGCCGAGCGGGAATTGGATATGCTCGTTTCCACGGGAGAACAGGTTTCCGTAGCTTTGCTGGCCATGGCGATACACGCCCTGGGATATGAAGCGATTTCGTTTACCGGAGCGCAGGTGGGGATCATCACGGATTCGGCTTTCACGAAAGCGCGGATTATCGATATTAACGGCGAAAAGATTGAGGAACAGTTAAAAAAAGGCCGGATCGTTATCGTCGCCGGATTTCAGGGAAAAAATATGAATGAGGAAATAACAACGTTAGGGCGCGGCGGCTCAAATTTAACGGCAGTGGCGTTGGCCAACGCTCTGCAAGCCGACCTGTGCGAGATGAACACCGACGTGGAAGGCGTGTACACCGCCGACCCGCGCACGGTACCGAACGCGCGCAAGCTTGAACGCATCAGTTACGATGAAATGCTGGAAATGGCGTCGCTCGGGACGGCGGTGTTGCAGGCGCGTTCGGTGGTATTCGCGAAAAAATTCGATGTTCCGATTCACGTCCGTTCAAGTTTCAGCGATACGGCCGGAACATTTATTACGAAGGAGGCAAGCGCGATGATGGAGGGCGTAGTCATAACCGGGGTGACGTTCAATAAAAAAGAAGCCAAGATTACGATCTGCGACGTGCCGGATGAGCCGGGCGTGGCGGCGCGGATTTTTAAAAATATTGCGGATGCGGAAATTAATGTGGATATGATTATTCAGAACGTCAGCCACACCGGGCATACCGATATTTCATTCACGGTCGGAAAAGACGATGTCGCCAAGACATTGCGCACGGTGAAACAGTTAACGCAGACCGTACGAGCCGGCGATGTGCTCTGCGACGAGAATATCGCGAAGGTTTCCGTGGTCGGCGTAGGAATGAAGAGCCATCCCGGCGTGGCGGCGCAGATGTTCGAAGTGCTCGCCGAGAAAA
>JAMWCB010000102.1 GCA_023819605.1 Candidatus Omnitrophota bacterium | reverse complement strand
GGCTCTCGGATACGGCGATCTACCCGGCGCAAATGATCGACAGCGCGCGGGCCCTCCAGTTTCTGCGCTTGAACGCCGCCCGCTACGGCATCGACCCGGCGCGCGTCGGCGCCTTCGGCTCCTCGGCCGGTTCGGGGATCTCGCAGTGGCTAGCCTTTCGCGACGACCTGGCCGACCCGAAGAGTCCGTTACCGATGCTGCGCCAATCCACGCGCTTGCAAGCCGTCGCGCCGTACAACGCGCAGGCCTCCTACGACCTGCGCTATATCTCGAAGCTGATGGGCAGCGACAAGATCCACCCGGCGCTGATCTCGTTTTTCGGCATGAACGGGCCCGAGGACGCCGCGGAGGGGCAGGCGGTCGTCTGCGGCGCGCGCGTCGTAACCGTGCGGGGGCCGGCGGCGGCGATTTTATCCGGCGAGCGGACGGCGTTGAATTTCTTAGGACGGTTATCCGGGATTGCCACGCTTACGGCGAACGTGTGCCGGCAAGCCGGCCGGTTTCCGGTGCGTATTTTGGATACCCGGAAAACAACCCCGGGACTGCGCGCGCTGGAAAAATATGCCGTGCGGGTAGGCGGCGGCGTCAATCACCGGTTTGGGTTATACGATCAGTTTTTAATCAAAGATAATCATCTTTCCCTATTCGGAGAGTGCGGGCCGCAGGCGATCGCCCGGAGTATCGAGCGGGCGCGGCGGTGCGCGGGAAAAAAACTGATTGAGATCGAAGTAACGACGCTGGAGCATTTCCGGCTTGCCCTGGCCGCCGGCCCGGACATCATTCTTTTAGACAATATGCCGCCCGCGCAGATACGCCGCGCGGTAGCGATGCGCGACACGGCGCGGCGAAGCATTCTCCTGGAAGCGTCCGGAAATGTGACCGCGCGCAATATAACCAGGATTGCCCGCACCGGTGTGGACAGAATTTCGCTGGGTAGTTTGACGCATTCGGCAATCAACGTGGATTACAGCCTGCAAATGTGTTGAACGCTTTTCTCCGGCAGCGATGAGCGGGGCTTTTTCTTCGAAGCGCAGAGTCGGTGGGGTATGTCTGCGCCAGGCATAATCGGATACCACGCTAACCCGGCCCGGAAGGGTGGAGGGATTGTATGAAGCAGATATGCCCGTTATTGAACGAATTACTGCATTTTGCCGTTGACCGCGGCGCTTCCGATCTGCATTTAGTCTGCGGGCATCCGCCCACCCTGCGTATCGAAGGAGATCTGGTCACGATCGACCAGCGCGAACCGTTGAACGGCGAGCAGACCAAAGAGATGGTTTACAGCATTCTCAACGACGAGCATGTCCGTAAGTTTGAAGAAGAGTGGGAATTGGATCTTTCCGTGGCGATCCCCGATTTAAGCCGGTTCCGTTTGAATTTATATATATCCAAAGATAATATTGAAGCGGCGTTTCGGGTCGTCGGCCTGCGGGTGAAACAGCCGGAAGAATTAGGTTTGCCCCTGGTGGTTGCGGAATTTTGCCGCAAACCGTCCGGGCTGGTGCTGGTTACCGGCCCGACCGGCGTCGGAAAAACGACGACGATGAATTCGATGATCGATCTGATCAACCGCGAACGTTCCTGCCGAATCGTGATTATCGAAGATCCGATCGAGTTTATTCATAGCCACAAAAAAAGCGTTATTATCCAACGGGAGGTTTATTCGGATACGAAAACCTTTGCCAACGCGCTCAAACATACGCTCCGCCAGGACCCGAATGTTATCTGCGTCGGCGAAATGCGCGATCTGGAAACGATTCAAACCGCGATGATTGCCGCGGAGACCGGGCACTTAGTCTTGGCCACGCTCCATACGCCCGATGCCGTGCAAACAATCGACCGGATTATCGATGTCTTTCCGCCGCACGCGCAAACACAAATCCGAATCGTGTTATCCTCCTGCATTCAGGGGGTTATTTCCCAACAGCTTTTGCCGCGCATCGACGGAAAAGGCAGAGTGTTGTCTACGGAGGTACTCTGCGCCACACCGGCGTTGCGCAATGTCATCCGCGAAGCGAAAACCGAACAGATCCCGACCATTATTCAAACCAGCGCGGATATGGGTATGCAGTTGATGGATACCTGCCTGACCGAGCTCTATGCCAAGGGTATTATCAGTTACGAAACGGCATTGAGCCGGGTAAAGGATATTCAACATTTTAAAGCCATGCTCATGAAATCCGGCAAGCGTCATTTATTATAATGCGCGGACGACGCGCGGGCCGGATACGGTGCCATGCAGACGTTTAATCTCCGCACCTCCATGCAGCCGCGCGGCGACCAGCCGCAGGCGATCGACCGGTTAAGCGCTTCGATTCGCGCCGGCAACCGGTGCCAGACTTTACTCGGGGTCACCGGCAGCGGCAAGACGTTTACCATGGCCTCGGTGATCGCGCGCGTGAACAAACCCACGCTGGTTATTTCGCCGAATAAGACGCTCGCCGCTCAACTCTACGCGGAATTTAAAGAGTTGTTCCCGGATAACGCGGTGGAATTTTTTATCAGTTACTACGATTATTACCAGCCGGAAGCCTACATCCCGCAAACCGACACCTATATTGAGAAAGACTCATCGATTAATGAACGGATTAACCGGCTGCGTTTGTCCGCGACGACATCGCTGATGACTCGCCGGGACGTCATTGTCGTCGCGAGCGTTTCCTGTATTTATAATCTCGGTTCACCCGCGGAATATCGCGGCATGTTCATTCATTTGCGGCGGGGAGCGACTCTTGGGCGCGACGAACTGTTAACACGTTTGCTCGCCATACGTTATGAACGCAACGACGTCGATTTTAACGCCGGCACGTTCCGGGTGCGCGGCGATACCGTGGAAATTTTCCCGGCCTATGAACAGCGCGCGGTGCGCGTCGAATTTTTCGGCGATCAGATCGAGCGAATTTCGATGATCGACCCGCTGACCGCCCGGCGCGGCGAGGAGCCTGCGGAAACGGCTATTTATCCGGCGAAGCATTTTTTAGCGGACGCGGAGCAGCTGGAGCCGGCGCTGGCGCGGATCGAAGCGGAACTGAACGCGCAGGCCGATTTTTTTGAAGGGCAGGGAAAGTGGCTGGAGGCGCAGCGGTTGCGTTCGCGCACGCGTGCGGATATGGAAATGCTCCGTGAAATCGGCTACTGCCACGGCATTGAAAATTATTCGCTGCATTTAGCGGGCCGGCCGGCGGGCAGCCGGCCGTATTGCCTCATCGACTACTTTCCGCCGGATTTTTTAACGATTATCGATGAGTCGCACGTTACGGTGCCGCAAATTCACGGTATGTTCAACGGTGACCGCGCCCGCAAGGAGGTCCTGCGCGATTTTGGTTTTCGCCTGCCGTCCTGTTTAGATAACCGGCCGCTGCGCTTTTCCGAATTTGAACAAATTATTCCGCACGTTTTGTTCGCATCCGCGACGCCCGGCGGCTACGAGTTGGCGCGCAGCGCGGTTATCGCCGAACAACTGATCCGTCCGACCGGATTGCTTGACCCGGAAATATTCGTGGTTCCGACGCAGAACCAGGTCGACGATTTGATCGCGCGGGTGCGGGAATGCGCGGCAAAGAAGCAGCGCGTTCTAGTTACCACCCTGACCAAGCGGATGGCGGAAGACCTGGCCCGTTACTTACAGGATGCCGGCTTAGCGGCGAATTACCTGCATTCCGAACTGGACGCCATCGAGCGTGTCAAGGTGTTAGGTCAATTACGGCGGAAACAGTTCGATTGCCTGGTCGGGGTAAATCTGCTGCGCGAAGGGCTGGATCTTCCGGAAGTAGCCCTGGTTTGCATCCTGGATGCGGATCGGGAGGGGTTTTTACGCTCGGCGACCTCATTAATCCAGGTTGCCGGGCGAGCGGCCCGCCATATCGACGGGCGCGTGGTCATGTATGCCGATGCGTGCACCGAATCCATGCGCCGGACCATCGAGGAAACGAACCGCCGGCGCGGTCGGCAGCAGGCGTACAATGCCGCGCACGGCATTACGCCGCGGTCGATTGAAAAAGCGATCAAAGACTGGCTGGATGTGGAGTCAAGCGCGGCGACGTTCATCCAGGAGGTCATTTCCGAAGATTTGGCGGCGTATGAACGCCGGCAATTGCTTGATGAGCTTGAAACGGAAATGATCCGCGCCGCAAAGAATTTACAATTCGAACGCGCCATTGTTTTGCGCGATAAACTATCCCGTCTCAAAGAAGGAAGGGACCATGGAGCCAGCCGTTCTCGCGCTGCTCAAAAAAAATAGCGCGCATTTTGTGTCCGGAGAAGAAATCTCCCGCCGCGTGCGGATTTCCCGCGCCGCGGTCTGGAAGCAGGTGCGGCGCCTGCGCGCACAGGGATATCTCATCGAGTCTCTGCCGCACCGCGGCTACTGTTTACAAGCGGTACCCGACTGTTTGCTGCCGGAAGAAATATCCTGGAAGTTGCCCACCGCTTCTTTCGGCCAGTCGATTGTCAGCTTTGAAAAAATTTCTTCCACGAACACCGCGGCCTATACGCTGGCCGAGCAGGGGTTGCCGGAAGGCACTCTGGTTGTTGCCGAACGGCAAACCGCCGGCCGCGGCCGGCTCGGCCGCGCTTGGGCTTCGCCGCCCGGCGGTATTTACGCGTCGCTGATCATCCGTCCGGATATCGGCCCGGAGTTGTCGCCGTTTTTGACTTTATTAACCGCCTGCGCCGTTACCCAGGCAGTGCGCGGGTACAGCGGGATTCGCGTTGATATAAAATGGCCGAACGATATCTATTACCAGACGTCTAAAATCGGCGGCATTCTCACGGAGATGAACGCGGAGATGGATTGTGTGCACTTTGTAATTATCGGGTTTGGTCTGAATGTGAATTCCTCCGCCGCCGGGCTTCCGGCCGGCGCGGGAAGCCTATCGGATATCGCCGGAAAAAAAATCAACCGCGTGGGCCTCCTGCAGGAAATTCTTGTGCATCTGGAATCGCTGTATGGCGAATTTCGGCAGGAACGCCATACGTCGATCCTCGGGCGCTGGCGCGAGTATTCCTGCACGCTTGGCCGCCGCGTACGGGTGGCGGCGCACCATGAAGTGATCGAAGGCGTAGCGGAAGATATCGACGCAGCGGGCGCTTTATGCGTGCGCGAAGCCAACGGAAAGCGCCGGCGCGTGCTCAGCGGCGATGTCGAACTCGTCCGTGAACCGGATCAACCAAGTTAATTGCCGCGGCGATGCGTGCGTGAATTAGCCGCCGGAACGCAAAGTACGGAAGGGGAGCGAGTGTATGAACGTACTGGTCGGATCATTGAATCCGGTGAAAATCGGAGCGGCCCGCACGGTTTTTCGCCGTTTTTTCCCTGCCGCCGCCGTTAACGGAATCGGCGTTGATTCGCAGGTGCCGCACCAGCCGCAGAATGAGGCGGAGACATTTGCCGGCGCCCGTAACCGCGCGCGCGCCGCGCAGACGTATGCCGCGGCGCAGGGCATCGTTGCCGATTATTTCGTCGGGATCGAAGGCGGCTTGGTGGAAATGTGCGGCCGCTGGTTCGTGTTCGGCGCTATAGGTATTCTCGACGGCCGGCAGAGAATTAGTTACGGCAGTTCACCGCATTTTGAGGTCCCGTCCTGTTTGTTGCCGCGGTTGCGGCAGGGCGAAGAGCTGGGCCATCTTGTCGATGCACTAACGGGCGGGTCGAATACCAAGCAGCACGGCGGCGCGATCGGTTTTTTTACCCGCGGCCAGATGGGCCGGGAAGATTTTTACGTCGGCGGTGTCCTCTGCGCGCTGGTGCCTTTTTTAAACGAAGCGGTTTATTTCCCGCCGGAATCGCCCTAACCCGGATATTTCACCTTCCTGGTGAAATATCCGAGCTAAGTTCGGCGATACGCGGATATCACGCCGCGTTTCGCAGCAGATATTCTTCGGCCTGCCGGCTGTCGCTGATCGTCGCGCCGGCAAGATCCCAAATCTGCCGGTCTTCCATACAAAAATAAACCGGTGTGCGCCGGTCATAGGCGCGAATCCACCGGAGCATCGTTTGATATAATTCTATGCGGAGGAATTTAGGATAACGGAGTTTTTTATCCTCGCCGAGCAAGAGTTCGCCATAAAAAATGTCGCTGTCCGGAAATCGCCGCTCCCAGGCCGATTTAAGCGTCCGCGTGCCGCGCAAGGTTCCCAGGCTGATCCAGCGAAAAGGCGGGCGCAGGCGCTGATAGAGCAGATCAATCACCTCCCGGTACCGGCTTGTCCAATCAGCGGCGGCGATGATCGGGTCAAAATGGAACGCCAAACCGTATCCTCGTTCCCGCGCGCGTTGCGCGGCAGCGAGCCGCGCGGCCAGCGAGGCGGTGCCGATTTCCTCGGCAGCGATGTAGGGTTGCGGATTCAGCGACCAGCCGACGATTACCTGCGGGCTGCCGGGAATTTCGAGTAAGCGCGAAACATTATCGCTTTTTGTTTTTAACTCGAAGAAAACCGGTTTATCCCGGAAAAAATCGGCGAGGGCCGGCGCGTAGCCGGTGATATGATCGAGCGCCAGCGAATCGCAAAATTCGCCGGTGCCGATGCGTACCGGCCGGCCGATTTTTTTATAAAACGCCGCAAAGTTCGCAAAAAAATCATCAAGGTTCGCCGGTAGCACGATACCCGGAAAGTTGCTATACTGCTGGAGAAAACAATACGAGCAATCATACGGACAACCGAAGCCGATATTCAGTATCCAGTAGCCGCAGGACAGGTGCGCTTTGGTGCAGGGGCAGGGCCGGATAAAATCATAGGATTCCCGCGTGATGAAGACCAGGGGAGTTTTCAGCCGGGAGAGTGAAAATTTATGCTCCCGCAGGTATTCGCCGTGATGGGACAGCTCGCGGCAGGGAGTCGCGGGAAACAATTTTTGGAATCGCCGCGCCAGCGCGCTGCCGGCAACTGCGGCTTCCACATAAATCATCTCCGGCACGAACGCATTGCCGCCGCGGCGGAACGCGCCGGCATCGGTATGCGGCAAGGGCGGTAAAAAAACGGCGCTTGCCGCAAGCTGCTCCTCCTGCGCCGCGCGGGGAAACCGCCGCTGCAGCAGGTGTTGTTTAAGCGCGAAAAACTTTGCGCGGCCGGTCGCTGCGGCAATACCCGCGGCCGTTCGGAGGGTTTGGATTATTGATTCGACGGGCCGATGTTCCCGCCGGCTTATTTCGTAGAGAAGGCGTTCTATTTCCTGCCATTGATTATGGTTCAAAGCGACTGAAAAAATTTCTTCTACCTTTCGACGCTGCGCGAAAGCGGCCGGCCGGCTCATGCGCGCGTCTCCGCCAACCCGGCGGGTGCCGGAGTATTCCGATATTTTTGACAGAGTTCTTCGCACCGGAGCGCTTCCGTCGTCTTATTGCGTTTGCGCGCGCCAGCGATGTAAATCGCGCATTTTCGCTCTAATTCCGCGGCGGCGGCGTGCCACTGTTCAGCGGTGAGGATCTGCGAATCGAGCAAGCGGGCAATCGATTGAATGCGGAATCGATCCAGCGCCGGAAAGCGGCGGGAAAGCTGGTCGGCATGCCCACCTTCCTTCAGGGTCAGGGGTTCCGGAATGAGCTTGACCGGAAAACGGCAGGTTACGCGCAGCCAGAAGTCATAATCTTCACACGCCGGCAGCGATTCGTCAAACAGGCCCGCCTGCGTGAAAACATGCCGACGGATGGCGGCCGTGGACATGCTGATGCAGCAGATGCGCAAAGCTTGGAAAAAAACGTCGCCGTCCGGCTTGCGATGTATTTTTTTTTGGGGAAGAAGCGTGCCGCCGCGATACCATATCTCGTCGGTGTGCACTACGGATATCAGCTCATCGCGGCGCAGATATTCGGCGGTGCGGGCCAATTTTTCCGGAGCGTACCAGTCGTCAGAATCGAGAAAACAGATGATCCTTCCGCGGGCCGCCGCAATTCCGCGGTTCCGGCTTGCCGATACACCCTGCTGCGCTCCCGCCAAATAACGCAAGCGCGCGTCGTGGATGCCCGCAATGTACGCGGCGGTATCGTCCGTCGAACCATCGTCGACGACGAGGAGTTCAAAATCGGAAAAAGTCTGCAAAAAAACCGAATCAACAGCCTTGCGCAAAAAAGCAAGGCGGTTGTAGGTAGGGATAATAACGCTAAACAATGGCGCGCTACGGTGACGGACGTTCATTCTGGGGTAATCATACAACCATTCACGTTTTATTTCAATATGTTCCGCGTTATTTTTTTGTTATACTATAGGTCAAGCGGCGAAAGCGAACTGTCTCGTTCGTCCGCGCGGCGATAGGCGGCGGTTTAACCGGCCGAGAGGGAGGTTGATGGCGCGATGAAGGTGAAAATGATCGGTTTGGCGGTATTGGGAGTGGCGGCGGCGCTGTTTATTTTACAAAATGTCGCGGCGGTTACAGTTCAGTTTCTCTTATGGTCGATTACGCTGTCGCGTTCCTTATTGATTATGCTGGTGCTTGCCGCAGGGTTCATTATCGGTTGGTTTGCGCGCGGCGCCGGATTGTTTCATCGACAAAAAACTCAACCCGATGGCGGCGCTCAATAAACAACCTCGGCGCGTGCTTATTTTCGGGCACAGCAATATCGGCGACGTTTGTTACGATATGGCCGCGGTCGCGCCGGTTCGCGCCGCGTTTCCGGATGCCCGGGTAAGTTTTATAACCTCGCCGCAAGCTCGCGATGTTCCGGCGGTCGCCGCCGGCATCGATGAAATTATTATTTTTGACAAATATGGCGCGGATCGCGGTTTTACCGGTATGTGCGGGTTTATTCGCCGCCTGCGTGCGCGGCGTTTTTCCGGCGCGGTTATTTTGCGGGATACCCAGCTTCCGCTGTTTTTAAATATCCCGCGGATCCTGCGCCGCCGGAAAATCGGTGCGGCGGACCATCCGGCATTAGCCGCAGCCGCTGTCTGCGCGCGAGGGGGAGGCGCGCCGGCGGCGCCGCAATTTAATTTTTCTTTTTCGGCCGCGGATGAACGGTTTGTCCGGGAAATTTTTGCGGATTCCGGTATAGCGCCCGGACAGCCGGTGATCGGAATTATGCCGTTCGGAAACTGGAAATTAAAATGCTGGCCGGTGCGCTATTGGAATGAAGTGACGGGCGCGCTCCGCCGTCAATGGAATGCGCCGGTGATTATGTTCGGTAAAAGCAGCCCCGCCGACTCCTGGGAAGATGATTTTTTACGGAATATCGACCGCCGCGTTATCAATCTCGTCGATCGGTGCAGTTTGCGTCAGAGCATCGCGGTATTGCCGCACTTGCGCGCATTGGTCGGTATCGATACCAGCTTAGTTCATCTCAGTAGTTGTTTACAGGTGCCGACGGTTAGTTTGTACGGCCCCAGCGGTTTTGATCGGTTTTATCCTTTTTTTCACCGCGGTCTGCTGGCAACAGCGCAGCCGCTGCTCCGCTGCCAGCCCTGCTATCGCCGCGCTGCGGTCGGCTCCTGCGGCGTCAAAGGACAGCCG
>JAMWCB010000101.1 GCA_023819605.1 Candidatus Omnitrophota bacterium | reverse complement strand
GGATTAAATTCGCAACCTGGTCTGTTTCAGGGAGTTTTGTCTCGCTCACCGAGATACCCCGTTCGCGGGCGATCATCGGCGCATTCACAAAATTAACCGTTTCTCCCATCATCGAAGACAACAAACCTTTAAGAATCGCAACCGTAATGGGGACAACTTCATTTTTCAATATCTCTCCCCCATATTTTATACTTACCTTGCGGATATGTCCAGTAATAATCTGCGATTGCAGCCTGCCCAACTTTTCACCGAACCGCACATAGGGGTCGAGCACCGAACATACCTCGCTCGCCAGGCAGGGGTAATTCACGGCATTGCGTATTCCCTTGTTTTGGAGCATATCCGCAACTTGCTGCGCGATTTCCACGGAAACATTTATCTGCGCTTCTTCCGTGGACGCGCCCAGGTGCGGCGTCGTCAGCACACTTTCCATCTTCAACAACGGCAGCTCTTTTTTCGGCGGTTCTTCCTCGAACACATCCAGCGCCGCCCCGGAAACGATGCCTTGCTGCACCGCTTCCTGCAGCGCCGCCTCATCGACAATGCCGCCGCGCGCGCAATTGATAATTTTCACCCCTTTTTTCATCAACGCGAATTCTTTACCGCTGATCATATGTTTGGTTTCATTATTCAGCGGCGTATGCACGGTAATATAATCGGCGCGTTTATATAATTCCGATAATTCCAGCAATTCGATATCCAACTGCCGCGCTTTTTCCACGGACAGGAACGGATCATACGCCACAATTTTCATCCCGAAAGCCACCGCTCGCTTTGCCACCTCGATGCCGATCCGGCCAAGCCCGATAATCCCGAGGGTCTTCCCTAATAATTCCACGCCTTTGAATTTTTTCCGGTTCCATTCGCCGGCCTTCATCGAGGCATTCGCCTGCGGAATATTCCGGTTCAGCGAAAGCAGCATACTGACCGTATGTTCGGCGGTGGAAATCGTGTTGCCGCCGGGCGTATTCATCACCACCACGCCTTTTTTCGTCGCGGCCTCCACATCGACATTATCCACCCCCACGCCGGCGCGGCCGATCACTTTCAGCTTTTTGCCGGCGGCGATCAAGTCCGCGGTAACTTTCGTTTCACTGCGCACGATCAGCGCGCCGTACTCTCCGATAATGCGTTTGAGCTCATCGGCCGGGATGTTCGCACGCGCGTCGACATCCAGCCCGCGGGACCGCAATACCGCCAACCCTTCGGCAGCCAACGGATCACTGACTAATATTTTCATGCTCCCTCCCCACTGCGCTCAGGCGGCAAAAATTTTCTGGGCCGCGCCAACCCCCGCGCCGGCGGTAAATGTATACCCGAGCTTTGCCAGGACGATTTCCAGGCAACTGATCCCGGTCATGATATCGAATTCATTGACAAATCCCAAAGAGGCAAAACGAAAAATTTTCCCTTTCAACTGCTCCTGGCCGCCGGCAATCGTAATCCCGTAATCGTCCCGCATGATTTTCACCAGCTTTTCGCCGTCGACGCCTTGCGGTACGCATACCGCGGTAACGACTTCCGCGGGCTTTTTCGCGTAAAGTTTCAAGCCCAGCGCGAGCATCGCCGCGCGGATCGCCTCGCACAGGCGCCGCTGGCGCGCCCACGCCTGCTCCAGCGTCTCCTGACGCAACATTTTCAGCGCCTCATTGAGCGCGATGCACAACGACACCGCCGGCGTATAGGGTGTATCGGTCTTATCCAACGCCGCTTTCGCCGCGCGGAAATCAAAATAATAGCGCGGCGATTTCGATTGCTCGACCAACTGCCAGGCTTTCGGACTGATCGAACAAAACCCCAGCCCCGGCGGAATCATCAACCCTTTCTGCGAACCGGACACCACCACATCCACGCCCCACTCGTCGGTGCGCAGTTCCATGCCCCCGAGCGCGCTAATCGCGTCGGTAACCAGCACGGCCGCGCGCGGGCGCAGCACATCGGCGATCGCCTTCAAATCGATACCGGCGCCGGTGGATGTTTCGCATAACGTCGTAAACACCGCCTTGGCATTCTTGTGCTGATCCAGGGCTTTTTTAATTTGCTCCGGCGTTACCGCGTCTCCCCACTCCACGTCGATAATCACCGCTGTTATACCGTATGCCTTGCAGATCTCCCCCCAACGTTCGCCGAATTTCCCGGCCTGCACGCAGATCGCCGTATCGCCGCCGGACAGAAGATTGGCCACCGTTGCTTCCATCGCGCCGGTGCCGGAACAGGCAAAGGTAAACACATCATGTTTGGTCTGGAACACATATTTGAGATTTTCATTCATCTCTTTAAAAATAGCCATAAATTGCGGCGTGCGGTGATGAATCGCCGGCCTGGCCATAGATAAAAGCACTTCCGATGGCACCGGCGTCGGCCCGGGAGTCAGTAAAAGGTTTTTCTTGATCATGATCTGTGCCGTCTCCTTATACGGTATAAGAAACCGGTTATTTTTCTTTTTCTTTATCTTTCTTTTTCTTTTTCGTCGTCGTGACGATCACCGAATCGACCAACCCGTATGCCGCGGATTCGTCGGCGCTCATAAAATAATCGCGATCGGTGTCTTTTTCGATTTTCTCCAAAGTTTGACCGGTATGGTCGCTCAAAATTTGATTCAAACGGTCGCGCATTTTGAGAATTTCCTTCGCCTGAATGCTGATATCCGCCGCCGCCCCCTGCGCGCCGCCCCACGGCTGGTGAATCATCACCCGCGCGTTCGGCAGGCAAAACCGTTTTCCCTTGGTGCCGGCGGCGAGCAGCACCGCGCCCATGCTTGCCGCCTGGCCGACGCAGTAGGTGTTCACGTCGCAATTGACGAACTGCATCGTGTCGTAAATCGCCAAGCCCGCCGTCACGATGCCGCCCGGCGAATTGATATACACGTTGATATCTTTATCCGGGTCCTCCATCTGCAGAAAGAGCATCTGCGCGATCACCAAATTCGCCACCGCGTCATCGATCGCCGTGCCGATGAAAATAATCCGGTCTTTCAACAACCGCGAATAAATATCGTAAGCGCGTTCGCCGCGATTGCTCTGTTCAACCACCATCGGCACCAGCATCTGGGCTCGTATATCCATCATTCGCCTCCTTACCGTCGTTTAAGCTGCCGCTTCCGCCGCAACCTCTTCAACCGCCGCCCGCTCCAGCAAAAAATTGGTTATTTTTTCTTCCATAATCTCCCAGTGGATATCATCCAAATGATCGTGTTCTTCCAGATGTTTGAAAATTTCCTCTTCCGAACGCCCGTAGGAGGCGGCCAGCTTTTCGATGCGCTGCTTCAAATCCGCTTCTTCCACCTGAATTTTTTCCGCACGGGCGATTGCTTCATAAATAAAATATATCCGCACCTGTTTCACCGCTTCCTGCGCGAGCATCGCCGCGAGCTTCTGCTCTTCTTCGGCGATCTGCGCCGCGTTCAAACGATGCTCCTGCATGCTCCGGCGCGCCGACTCGCGCAGCCCGGCTTCGCGCTTGGCCACCAACGACGGCGGCACCTCGATCGGCATCTGCGCCGTCAAATGGTCGAGCACCTGCGCTTTCATCGCCCGGCGGATGCGCTGTTCTTTCTCGCGCAGGATATCTGCCTCGATATACCGGCGCATCTCCTCCACCGAATCATGGCCCATCTGTTTGGCAAACTCTTCGGTCAATTCCGGCACTTTCTTTTCTTTAATTTCATGCGCCGTAACCGTAAAATCCACCGGCTTTCCGGCCAGCGCCGCGTCCGCGAAATCCGGCGGCATAGTCAAGGAGAACTCCTTTGTCTGGCCGGCGGCAATACCTGCCAACGCCTGGCCTAACCCCGGAAAAAACAACTTCTCCTGCAGCCCTATCCAGATGCGCTCTTTTTTCTCGCGCACCGCGCCGTTGACCGCGTAGGCGTAGTCGCAGATGATATAATCGCCCAGGGCGGCCGGGCGTTCCTTCACCGGCTCAAACCGCGCGCCGCGTTCGCGCACGTACATCACCACATTTTCGATTTCTTCCGGCTTGACCTGCAAAACCGGCTTTTTCACGCGAATTCCTTGATAATTTTTCAGAGAAAATTCCGGCCGGATATCCACGGTCGCTTTAAACGACAACTTTTCCATCGTCTCGAACGCGACATCGGAAATCCGCGGCAGCGACACCGGCTGCACATTCTCGCGCTCCACGGCTTTCTCGTAGGATTCGCTGATCAAATTTTTTAAAACTTCTTCGCCGGCCTGCGCGGCATAGCGCTCCTCGACCATCGCGCGCGGCGCTTTCCCTTTGCGAAACCCCGGAATCTGGGCTTCTTTTTGCAACTGGCGATAACAAGCGTCGAACTCTTGCTGGATTGATTCGCGGGGAACTTCTATTTCCAGAACTTTCTGACAGGCTCCTTGATTTTTCACGCTGACTTTCACCGGTTCTTCCACACTCCTTCTGTCTTCCGTCGTCATTATGCCGCCAACCGCTTGAACCTTCGGCGGCCGCACGCGTTTACCCCGCCGCACCGCCGATTTTTTCCTCCGGCACTCATCTGTTTATTGCACAACCATCGGGCAGGTTGGTAAAAATGAAACTCGCCCGGACACGTGCCCGGCCGCGCCGCAACACAGCCGGACTGAATTTCCGGGCGTATCTGCCGTCGGTGCGCTTACCGGCCGGAGTTGCGCCGGCCGCACACCGCGGCACGGTTTCCGGCGGAAACACGCACGCACAAAAAATGGAGCGGCGGATGGGACTTGAACCCACGACATTCTGCTTGGCAAGCAGACATTCTACCACTGAATTACCGCCGCGTAAAAACATAACAACGCCGGGCAATTGGTGCGGACGGAGAGACTTGAACTCTCATCCCCGAAGGGATACGGTCCTAAGCCGTACGCGTATGCCAATTCCGCCACGTCCGCTCATCGCTCGAAAAGAACTGCGCGAACGGCACCGGCTATCGCGATACATACCACCAGAGAATACTCGCTGCGCTTCGCTTGAGCAATGCCGTTTCCCGTTTTCATCCGGCAGCGATAATTCTTGGTGGGCCGTGAAGGAATCGAACCTTCAACCCCCTGATTAAGAGTCAGATGCTCTGCCAATTGAGCTAACGGCCCGGTCATTGCCGCAATAATCGCGAAACATAAGTATAACAAAAATAAATATACCGGTCAAGACGGGAAAGAAAAAAATAATGATTAAATCGCAGTTTCTACCCCGGATGAGGCGCCAATTCCCGGAGCAGGTAAAAACGCCGCCGTGGTTTGATCTGCGGCTTCTTCTCCGTAAGCAGGCGCCACTTCCGGATATTCCTGTACTAATTTTTGCAATTTTTCGATAATCCGCTGCCACTGCAGCTTCAATTGCGCGATTTCTTCCGCCGGCGCAATCCCCTCGCTCTCCCAGGTCGAAAATTCCTGCTGGACTTCGGGGGAGAGAAGGCCGGTGAACAATCGTAATTCATTAGTACCCATCAGATAAAGATGATCATCTATCCATCGCAGAGTATTGCTTAAAAAATAAAACAACTTTCCCGACGTAAAGTTTTTCCCTGTTATACGATACATATTTATCGCTTGTTCAAAAAAACCCTGTTCAATAAACTGACTTCGAATCATCAGCAATGCATCAATAAAATCATATTCCGGCATTAACGGAACAATTTTCACATGTGCCAGACTATAATATTCAAACAACCCCGCTTGCACCGCACCATTAACCACCTTGGTCCCAAAAAAAGGAATAATCCCCGGATTAGTACTATCAAATACATTCCCCGGGAATAATTTCTCCCACTCATACATCATTTTCAGCTTCACGACTAAATCCTGCACGCGCGTAACCGGATTTGTCAAAATAGCAAAATGCTTTAACCAGATATCACCCTTGCTACTACAATAGTCCAATACTGCCTTAATATGCTCTTGTCGATATTTCCCTTTGCCTAAATAATCTATTTCCGCATCTAGAACATCTTCTGTTCCGACAACGATCTGTACGACATCCCCCGAAAATACCGCTTTCAAACTAACCAGCTCATCGATAAATTGCGTATCCACCCACCATGCCGCGGAACCTGGCTTCCCTGTAAGAAATGTATCTAAACGCGCTGCGGCACTGCCTATTTTTATCCTTAGACCATTCTCTTGCTCTGCCAAAAAACGCCGCAAGATACGCAACGCGTATTGTTTATTTTGAAAAAAATTATCGCTTGCAATCATTATCCTCCACGCATCGCCACTATCCGGATCATTTCCCAACTCAAGCAACCGCTTCTGCAAATTCCACGCCGTGTTGATAATATCATCTTCTGAATAAACACGAAATATTTTTCCATTAATTGTTAAACAAAACACGCACTGTTGCGAACAACCTTCTACCGGCAGAAAATTTGTCGGGGCATTTATCTCATTATAAAGCGAAAAATCAGGCAGTCGCTGTCGCATTTCATCAGCGGTTGAACGGGTAATCTCATTGGCATGGTTAAAAAAATAATTCTCTCCGTAACGAATAATCGCTGAAGAAATATTCCGACTGTATAAATTTACTCCGGGCAATGCCAAACCACCGTCCCGCAAACCAAACAACACCGCAAGCGTATCTAAAAAATTTTTCGTTTCAATGCTGCCGCGATAAATAACATCGGCTTCGGACAACCAAGCAAAAGACCGTTTCGGATCAGTAAGGACAGTCGCCCCTCCTATAACAATTGTCACCTGAGGCACTGCTTCCCTCACCATTAGTATAAAATCTCGCAATTCAGGGATTTCATAATGGTAGGCGCTTAGCGCAACAACATCAGTGTCGTGCAACAATACCCGTAAACGTACTACATCAGCAGCGCGCCGATCTCTATCTCCTACTGGCCATTGCATAAAACTATCATTATTGATGTTTACAATTGATCTTTGCTGGTGAAAAAATGAAGCCAGAGCCAAAGGCGTGCCGCCTACGCTCTTATTCTTGTCTTGATGAAATTTAAAAATCGGCGATGAAAAAACGACTACCCGTTTACCTTTCAACACATTCGTGCTGTCTATCGCCAGTGCCGGCGGCTGGAGCGGCGCGCTTACCGTAATATTTTCAATTAATGCCGCGATCTGACGCCGCTGGCTCAGTATATCCTGACGCAGGAAATCAATCCCCATTTTCACCTGCCATCCGGCTTCAATATCAAAATTAACACTCAGTTCCGAATCCTCGCCATATCCCAGCCGCAGTGTTCCGTGCCAGGCGTGTTCGGGAAATTGCTTCGCCGTTGTTAAAGCAAAGGAGCGGGTAGCGCGTTCAATCAGCGCGTTAGCCGCAGCACCGGAAACAGTCGCGGGATTGGCCTGCGCCAGCCAATGTCCGGGAATTCCGGCCGGCTCAACCAAAAGCTGAAATGTTTTATTCTCGCGGTCCCACACCAGCTCATAGGTTTCGAATTCCGATTTCGGCATATATCGCTGTGCCGGTTGGAATTTTTTGACATTCGCCCACCACTGAATAAAACGCGCCCGGTCCTCGTAAGCCCTGCCTTCCACCGCGGTCTGGTCAAAAAAATCCCCCATCCGCGCTGCCATGGCATCCAGAAGCTGCTGCGGCATAATCGTGCGGGACAGGAATAATGCCGCGACCCCGTCAAAAAACCGTTCCCGTACCCCCGGCTCGTGAAAAGACGCCGCCAGAGAAACCAACGCCGGCGTCACATAATCGTAGAAACGGTACTGCCAGTCCGCCTCCAGCGCTGACGCCTGCTGCACGGCGGCAAGAAAATGCACGGCATACCGATACGTGTCTAAACGCGTACCATCCCCTGATTTCCCGGCGCCCGCATCCGATATCGCATCACGAAACTGCTGAATCTCTTGAAACGCCGGAATACGATTAAACGCATCTCCGGCTGCCGCACGGAGTGCGGCTAAAGCCACCGCCGCTGTCTGAGAAACCGTTTCATCTGCATCACTCAGCAAAGAAAGATAGTTTTTCGCCGGGACGCGGCTCCAGTCAATTGCCTTCTTCTGATCGCTGTCCGCATCTGCTAAAGCGCGCAGATACTGCGCATGCACCGCAATATTCGCGGCGTCCGGCGCATTGCCGATAATCCACTGCGCGGCATTAAGCGGGGATACCGCCACGTGTCTAAAGGAATAAAAATCAGCCTCAAAACCTGTTACCGGCAAACGATCGAGCGCGATCAGCTCGCGGGTCAAATCCGGAGAAATGACGCCGGCCTGCTCCAATAGCTGCAACTGTTTGAAAGGCTGAGAATCTGCCGGAAAAGGTTCACGTTTTACTTCTTCTGCGAGACGGACAACAACATCCCACAGGGACGACTCCTGTTGAATAAAACGCGGGGAAATATTTTCGAAAGGATTTGATGCGTAGGTGTTACTAAATCCCGCAGCGGACATTGCCAGACGCGGGGAGAGCATCGACGCAGCGCCGGAGCAAGGATTTGGCAGTTGCCGTGCCGCAGCGGCGGCAAAAGAGCTGTTCCCGCTGCCTGCCCAGAGAGCGGCGATCATTATTGATGAAACAATACGTTTTCCACGCCTACTCATTCTGCCGATCCCTTGGCGTCTAACTATTAACAAAAACTCAAATCGCCTGCTCAATAATTTTCGATTGCACATTCCCGGTCATTGATATCGTCTGATGCAACTCGTGAGTTCGTTGACTGAATCCCCGTTGCCGCGCAGCGCTTGCCGATATAATAAAATTATCCCATCCAACAACTGCCGCCATCTGCGAAAGCGCTACGGGCTCCAACGACACATCATATTCTGCTAAAAATTCCACCAGCATCGATAATTGTTCCGGATTCAAAATGGTTATTCTATTAAAGACTGATAAATTCGCCCAGTGAGTCACGGCATGAACAACTGCCTCTATGAAATTGTAATCCGATGCCATTGATGGGCTCACGATCTTAAAAATAATATCTGAGAGCTTCATCGGCGCTTTATACCCGGATATTCTATTTTTCACGTACTGAAGATCCGATAGCTCGCGCAAATGCGCCGCAACAACCAAGCGGCGCGCATAATAACGCATAATATCGACGTGCCGATGGGTCTTTAAAGGGTCTATTTTCGTTTCTGTATCACTCATGGCTATTGTGCCCACTACCAAACGCTGTCCCAGGAATATATAGAGCCCTTTTCCTCCGGCTGAAATAACGCAAGCGTTCTCTGAATCCGATAATAACGCAAATAATAACAAAGCGCGCGCCTGGGATTCTCCCCGATTAAACACCCGCACATTCACGCCCATCATTGCTGCGGGATTAATATTGTCCAAACGATGGTCAATGCCGGTACGCATCGGTTGACTGGGCGAGGGGATTCGTGCAACCGTCCCAGGCACAATTCTGCCATCCTCGCCGAGCTGCCCCGGATGCGCAACATAGTACCGTGAATGCACGTCCTGTCCGGCTTCACGCAATTCTGCGTCAAGTTCGTCCATCCGCGTTGTAATTCCCGCATATGCCTCTTGCAGGGGGATCCCCGGTTGTGGAACAAATACGCTCTCTCTCAGAATCTTTGGATTATTACCCGTTTCATCAAATTGCACCGCGCCAATCGAAATAACATTACCGATATCCGCGCATACGATAACTTTATCTTTTCGCTCCTCTTCCGGGA
>JAMWCB010000100.1 GCA_023819605.1 Candidatus Omnitrophota bacterium | reverse complement strand
ATTCGAATCGTCAGGGGCTCGCGGCTGAACAATTTGTAAAAATCATAACGCTTACCCCCGGCCGGAATGTCGATGTAAATCGGCAGCACGCCTTTTTGCTTGCCTTTCGTAACCGCCTTACTTTCTGAACTGACCGCAACCTTTTGACTATACCGGGCAACCTGCCCTGAAACATTCGACATAAACTCCATATCTTTGCCTGCGTCGCCCTGCGCCAATGTCTGGTAATCTTCTTCCCCACGCATCGACTGTACAGCCGCCGCGTTCTGCCCGCGGTGCATTTCGCGTTTCACGCGCAGGCGGCCCGGCATTTCCTGCGCGTCCATGACGCTCGGCGCCATCGGCTCATTGAGTCCGTCCCGTTGAGCGGAGCCGACGACATTAATACTTCGCGTCAAAAGATCGGGTTTCTGCGGCAGGGGCAAGGGCCGCATACCGCGCTCCATCGTGCCGCTAAAACCGAAATAATGATACACCTCCGGTAAAAAAACCTGCCAGACGACATTTGTCTGCGGTATATCCAATTGCGGGGCGGCAAGGGAGAGCCTGCCCAGCCACCAAAATTTCGCACTCTTCGTCTCATAGATCAACTCCACCATAAAGCTGCGGTCTTTCTCCTCCGATTTCGGCAGCGGCAGAAGAATTTTGCCTTCTTTGGTCTGAGACGGTTTTACCGCTTTACCGTCGACGAACGTGCTCCAAAGCGAAGCGTCTTTGGGCAACATAAAATCCAGGTACTGCTTTGAGCGGTTTTTAATCCGATACTGCGCGCGGATAATTTGTTGCCCGTCTTTATTGAACACAGTCGTCAATTGCGCGGACTCCACCACGGCCACGAGCACGGACACGTCGTCATGTTTTTTGATATCCAGGGAAAAGGCATAGGGCGCGCGCGTGTACTTTAACGCGTAGAGCAGCGGAATATCGATTCCGCCGACTTTTTCCGGCGGCAATTCTTTGACATCCATTTGGCTGATCGCTTCCAGTTCGCCGATTTCGATTTGCGCGTTCGTGCGCGGGCCGATTGCTACGGTTCCGGTCTGCCGGTCGACTCCCCCCACTGCCAAAGACGGAACCTGAACCCTGGACTGCGAATCCGGGAATGGTTGTTCGTACGATGCGTACAACGTATACTTGCCTTTCACTTTGCTATGCAACGTTACCGTATAAACGATGCGGTTGACTTTTTTTCCGTTCAGCATCGTCTCTTCGGTCTTTTCATCTTTGGCTTTAATGCCGTCGCCGGTTATATCCACCGCCTGCACCCCGGCGGGAAAAGCAAGGGTAAACTGGTCGGTACCGGCAAAGAGAATCGTGAAATCGACCGCGCTGTTCATCAACAGCAGTCCGTCCGCCACGGAAATAAAACTGAACACATCGGCCATAACCCGCGTATCGACTCTTTCCACGGAAACCTGTAAATCATAGGTCTCCATATTCCCTTTATACGCGAGCATCGGCGCGCTGGACAGTGGCAGTGGCGCCGGCCGTAATTCATCCAGGCCTGCTTCCGTCAGATGATTGCGCTGCTTTTTTTTCAAACGCAGGCTGGGATCGGCGCTGATCGCGATATAGGTGATCAGCTTATCGGTATTCACCGCGGACACCATCGGCACGCTGATATCTTGAAAGACGTTTTCGAGCATTTTTTCCAAGCTAATCCGTAACGCATACGCGCCGATGGCCTTGCTGCGCAACTGCACCTCCAGCCGCGCCGCCGGCCCCGCCCCGGCCACTTCCCAGTGCTCGATATTTTCGCCCTGCACATCGGTAATCTCCATATCCGGCGGCACCGCCACGCTGAACGTATACACACCGGCTTTTTTAATCGAATAATCGGCATTCAGCAACAATTTCATGCGTTCCGGCGTCAAATCCACATAGAGATTATTGCGCACGTTGATTTCCGGCTTGATTTTTTCAAGCATCAACACCAGTTGATTCGGAAACCGTACGAAACGGTAGCCGAGCGCGATATTCGCCGCGCCGCCGGCTTCCCGCTGCAGCATGTCCGGCAATTCCGTGGCGTCCAACTGCGCGCCGCCTTCACGGCGTACTTCCCGCACTTTCACATCGTCTTTGAGCACGATCGCCGCGAAACCCGACTGCCGGTCCGCACCGGCGCAATCCACCGCCGGAATCGCGTAACTACCGGCAGTCGACTCTTTGATTTCTTCGGCGTCAATAACCAGATGGTACTGCTCGGAGACTTCCCGCGATAATTCGATGGTCAAGACCTGTTTTTCGCGGTCTTTTTTCACATCCCAGGCGCGCAGCGCTTCCGCCTTCACCGCCAAAATATTTAAAGAAGCCGGCAAACTCAGGGTTGCGCGGGACAATTTCCCCTGCAAGATTTTATAGGTGACGAACAAACGCGAACGAATCGCGCCCGGCAGTACGGTCACCAAGGCGCTATGCTCCGCGTGGTAGAGCAATTTCGCGTTGGCCATGCTGCTGGCCTTTGCGAACCAGCTCAATTCCACCGCGTTCGCCGTTCCCAAATAGGCGGTAAATTCCGTGGTTTTCCCGCGGTTCTGTACCTGCGAACTCAATGCCGGCGCACTCTGAATGTCAAGATCCGCCCCGGGCACCGTCAGACTCAGGCGCGAAAGAGACGCGGGATTAACGTTCAAACTCAGGACATTGCGGTCGTCCTTGCGGGCGATCGGAGAACTGGCCTGCAGGCTGAACACATAGCGCCCTTTACCGGGCAACAGTACCGTGCACCAACCGTTCTGCGGCACTAATAAAACACCCCGCGGTAATTGCGCGCGCATCACCGCCCAGGCGTCGCTGAACAGCGGCACGCGCACCGCGTTTTTTCCCAATACTTCAATTTGATACCGTATCGAAAATACGGCTAAGGCATCCTCAATCACACCGCGGTACTCCGCCTCCTGCACGACATACCCCGGCAGCGGATTTGCCGGTAGTTCGCCGGCTGCGGCCGCGCCAGCCAGCTCGCAAAAACCACACAACAAAATCATCGCCGGCAGTATGGCAACACCCATCTTCCCAAATATCTTCTTCATCGTTTGCACGCTCCTTTCATTGCAGTCGGACACCGCTTCGCGCATAAAGTTCCGAAAAATATTGCTTACCAGCTTCCCCGCCACGCGGCATACAAAGCTAAAAACAACGGGATCGTCACCATACTCAACACATGTGTCAAAAAGACGCCCTGGCTGATAATCCCGCCGTCGCGTTTCTGATATAGAACAGCGACGCTCAAATTAACGGCGCTGGGCATCGCGGCCTGAATCAGCAGGAGCAAAGCCATCGACTGCGGCACCTTGAACAAAATAATTACGGCCAGCGCGAATAACGGCAGCACGAGGATTTTCCCGGCGACAGCCAGGGCCAGCGACGGCCGCCGCACGCCCGCCGCAGGCAGGCAGCCGGCAAGGGAACCGCCGAGGATCAGCAACGCCACCGGCATCGTACAATTACCGACGCGTTCGGCCGCTCGTAAAAGCGGCGTGGGAATAAATGGCTGCGCGCGCGCGGCAATCAGCGCCAAACTCACGATCAGCGCGACAAACGGCGGGCTGGCTATTTTGCGAAGGCTAAAGCGGCTCAGCCGCGTCCCCTCCAAAAATTGCAAACCAAAGCCCCAGAATAAAAAATTAAACCCCTGCATAAAAAAAAGGATGCCGGTGATCAATTCGCCGGCTATGTCCGGCGGAAACACGCCGCTGACAAAAACCAACGGCAGATAACCGCAATTCTGAAAAGCGATCAGCGCGCCGGCGTCGCGCCGGTCATGGCTGTCGCGAAAGGGAAAAAAGGTCAACGCGCGCACGGCGAAGAGGCTGGCGAGCGACATACCAATACTTAACAGCGGATAAATCCACCAACCGCGGTGCCGCTCCGGCTGAAAATGCGTTAAAAGATGATAGACGGTTAAAACCGGCAGAAACAGACGAACGAGCAGATCGTTGATGCCTTTCAGGGCATCCTCACTGATCCAACGGCGGCGGACAAAAATGTAGCCACACCACGCCACGGCAACAATCTCGATCATCGCGACCAGGACTGTTTGAAAGGCGCTGAAAAAATTCAAGAATTCTCCCCTCAAGCTTCAGATATCATTACATCGGATTACGAAACGGCTTGGAGAATGGTTTCCGCGGAATTCCGGCTCAATATCAAATAGTAACTTCCCTCGATGCCCATCGACTGTTCAAGAAACGAAGTGTGCACCACACAAACCCGTCCCCAATGTTCATAATCGCGCAACATCATGCCCATCAATTCATCGACCGTGCCGCTCAGAAAATTCGGCACTGAGGATAGAATCAGCTTCTTAATCAGTGAACTGAGCGTATTCAGGTAGGAAAACAGCGCGATACCGCCGATTTCTTTAATAATCGAGATACCGAACTGGGTTTGCTGAGAACCGGTCGCGTGCAACTCCGATAAAAATTTTTCGATGATGCGCAAAGCGTGCCGCTCCGGAAAAAGCAAAAAAATCGTGCCTTGCAACTGTGAAGAAATCTGGGCGTTGACCCCGTACACCAGCTTGCCTTGCGATTTGATATAATTATAAAGCTGCTGCTCGTCCAGAATATCCAGGCCGGGCAAATAAACATCGACCGTTCCCCCCAGCAATTGCGATAAAATACCGGTGGAATTTCCGACGCAGATATTGCCGATTTCCTTCAGAACGTCTATTTGTTCCGGCGTCAACCCCTGCCCCGCGGGAAGTATGCTGTTCATGGCCGTATTTTAACATGCAGCCGTGCCTTTTGTAAAGATGGAAATATCGATTGTCCGGCAAAAAAATTTACCGTATAATACAAAGCAGCCTATGATCTACGATGAATTTCAAAAAAAAGCCGTTCGCCTGGTCGAAACAGGCCATTCACTGATTGTCAGCGCCCCTACCGGAGCCGGAAAAACCGTCATTGCCGAATTTGTCATCGAGCAATGCATCGCCGCCGGCCAGGGAGTAATTTATACCGCGCCGATCAAAGCGCTGTCCAACCAAAAATTCCGTGATTTTTCCCGGCGCTACGGCGACAAAATCGGCATTGTCACCGGCGATGTCGGCCTCAATCCGCAGGCGCCGGTCTTGATCATGACCACGGAAATTTTCCGCAATACCATTCTCGAAAATCCCCGGCGCATGGACGGGATTTCCTGGGTTATTTTCGACGAAGTGCACTATCTCGACGACGCCGAACGCGGCACGGTCTGGGAAGAATCGATCATCTTCTGCCCCGCACATATCCGAATTTTAGCACTGAGCGCGACCATCCCCAACGTCCGCCAAATCGCGGAATGGATCAACCAAGTGCACCATCATCCCATGGAAATTATCTGTGAAGATAAACGGCCGGTGCCGCTGACGCATCGTTTCCAAAGCGATAACCGCATCGTGTTCTCGCTGGAGCAGCTTCAGCAGCAGGTATATCGCTCTTACGCGCAACCGCACGGCCGCGGCCGCCAAGCCGGCCGGCAGAAAAAAAAACTGCCCGCCGCTAATAAAATTCCCACGCTGATTTCGTTTCTGGAACAACACGGGCAACTTCCGGCGCTCTATTTCGCGTTCAGCCGCAATCGCTGCCGGGAAATGGCGGATTTCATGCAGGAGTACAATTTTCTTACGCCCGACGAGCAAACCCAAATAGCGGAACGGTTCCAGGCGCTCATCGAACGGTTTAATATCGAAGAGGAGCCTTCGGTAAAAAAACTTTGGCCGTTGGTCCGCAAGGGGATCGCCTACCACCACGCCGGGCTGCTTCCCAGCTTAAAAGAAGTTATCGAGCAGCTTTTTACCAGCCGGCTGATCAAACTGATCTTTACCACGGAAACGTTCGCGCTGGGAATCAATATGCCCGCAAAAACCGTCATCTTCGACGAATTGCGAAAATTTTACAGTTTTCATTTCGACACCCTGCGCTGCCGCGATTATTACCAGATGGCCGGCCGGGCCGGGCGGCGCGGCATCGACAGCGAGGGCTTTGTGTACAGCCGCATCAATCCGCAGCATATCCGCATCGACGAAATAAAAAAAATCATTTCCGGCCGGCCGGAACCGATCATCAGCCAGTGCAACCTGTCCTACGCCACCCTGCTGCACCTTTACCGCCGCTGGCAGCATCAACTTTATGATATTTACCCGCGCACGCTGCATTACTTCCAGTCGTCAAAAAAAGCCCGCGCCAATGCCGTCGGCTTAATGAAACAAAAAATCCGGCTTCTCGAAGAACTGGGCTATATCGAAGGGCCGGCGCTCAGCGCCAAAGGAGAATTCGCGCGCCGCATTTACGGCTATGAACTGCCGCTGACCGAGTTGTATGCCGACGGCGTCCTGCGCGACGTCACGCCGGTGGAGCTGGCGGTCATTTTAGCGGCATTGGTCTTTGAGCCGCGTAAAAATCAGTACCATGTGCGTTTAAAAGCTGATGTCCTACAATTGCAGAAAACGATCGCGCCGCCGCTGCAGAACATCTATAAAAAAGAACGTAAATTCCACGTCTATCCGGCGAGCAAGATACCCTATTTTAATTTAGCCCGTTCAATCCAGGCATGGGCGGACGGCGCCGGGATCGCGGAGATCGCCGAACAGAGCGGCGTTGCGGAAGGTGAAATCGTGCGGTATTTCCGGATGGTCATTCAACTGCTGCGCCAATTGCGGCAGATACCGATATTGCCGGAAACGATGCAGGGGCAAATTCAGCAGGCGGTAGATTTCCTCAACCGCGGCGAAATCGACGCGGAAAAACAGTTACGCGAAGGCTTTTAACTCTACCGCGCGCGGCTATTGCCGCTTCTCGGTATCCGGCGACGGGCCGGCGGATTTTTTCTTTTCCGGCGGCGGGGTAACTGCTTTAATTTCTTTAACCACATGAATGGTTAACGGCAGCGCGGTGAGAACCTTTTCTTCATAGCCTAAATATTTTACCTGAATCGTGTATTCGCCAAGCAATTCCGGGGTAAACCGGGCGTTAAATTTTATGCGCTTTTTCGGCAGCAGGCGTATTTTTTTCAATTCCAGGCCGTAAATCTGCAGCAACGAATCTTTTTTTCCGTTCGGATCGATAATTTCGAAAGTCAGCGACCGCTTATCCACTGCCGGCTCGAGTAATTCAACCGCCCCCTCGGACAAATTGCGGATATAAACTAAAATCGTCACCTCCCGGTTAACCGCGAAAATCACCCGCTCAGTGCCCGCCGTCAATTCCACCTCGTTGCCGTACTGCGCCAACGCGTTCGCCGCCGCCAATACCGTGAACAATCCGCTTGCCAGGAAACGTACGAGCGTGGACATGCTGCTCCTCCTTGGTTCAAACATTAACCGCGTTCCTTGATAAAATCGCCCAATCGCTGCATCGCTTCCTTAAGCTGCTCAAACTTAGCCGCGTAGGACATGCGCACGTGCCCGTCAAACTGTTTACCAAAAGCTGAGCCCGGCACCAGCGCGATTTTTTTTTCCTGCAAAAGTTTCGCGGCGAAGTCCAGGGAAGCCATGCCGGTTTTTTCGATAGAGGGGAAAACATAAAACGCGCCGTCCGGTTTAACGCATGGCAAGCCGATTTCGGCCAAACGGTTGATCACGAAATCACGCCGGCGCCGGTACTCCGCGCGCATAGTTTCCACGTCGCCGTCGCCGCGCTGAAGCGCCTCGCACGCCGCCCACTGTCCGATGATCGGCGCGCAAAGTATCGTATACTGGTGAATTTTTGTCATCGCGCCGATAATTTCCTGCGGGCCGCACGCATAGCCGATTCTCCAACCGGTCATCGCGTAGGCTTTAGAAAAACCATTTAAATAGAGCGTCATATCCCGCGCCCCGGGCAAAGCGGGAAACGCGCAATGCCTGCCTTCATAGGTCAAATCCGCGTAAATTTCATCGCTGATCACCAGCAGTTGGTGTTTGCGGCACACGCGGTTAATTTTTTCCAACTCGTCGCGCGAATATGACACGCCGGTCGGATTCGCCGGATAATTGAGCATAATCGCTTTGGTTTTTTTCGTGCATACCCGTTCAATTTCCTGCGGGGTGATCTTAAAGCCGCAGTTTGCATCCGTGCGCAGCAACACGGCGGTGCCGCCGGCAAGCTCGACCATCGGGCCGTACGAAACATAACTGGGCATCGGCACCAGCACTTGGTCGCCGGGATTGATAATCGCCCGCATAGCCAAATCCACGCCCTCGCTAACCCCGACCGTGATCAAAATTTCCTCGTTCGGGCAGTAGGTAAGCCGAAAACGCTTTTTGAGCATCTGGGATATGAGCAAACGCAATTTCATCAGCCCTTTATTCGATGTGTACGACGTATAACCGGCTTCCAACGACGCAATGCCGGATTCCCGGATATGCCAGGGCGTGACAAAATCCGGCTCTCCCACCCCCAGGCTGATCACATCCTTCATGCCCAACACCAGATCGAAAAAAGCCCGGATGCCGGAGGGAGCCATCTCTTCCACTTTTTTCGCGACGTAATTTCGCTGCATAAAAAATCCTTCGCTTGCTCCCGGCGCTGCCGCCGGAATCCTTCACCCGCATGGAGAAAGATCGAGATTAATACGAAATATTAATGCGGTTGCCTTCATCGCGCTGCTTAAGCACCAACCCGTCTTCCTTATATTTTTTCAAAAGAAAATGCGAAACCGTGCCGCGGATATTCGGCAGCGGCGAAAGCTTCTCTGCGATGAAATTCGCGATCGTCTGCATATCCTTACCCCGCACCACCAGCAACAAATCATACGTTCCGGAAATTAAATAACAGTTCACCACTTCCGAAAACTGATAAATACGTTCGGCGATATAATCGAATCCCTGGTCTTTCTGCGGCAGGACATTTACCTCGATGAGCGCGTAAACATCCTGCGATTTGTCTTTCAACAATTCATTATTGATCATCGCTTTGTAGCCGACGATCACCCCCTCGGTTTCAAATTTTTTTATCTTTTTTTTAACGACAGCGGCGGTGCTGTTGGTCATTTTCGCGATATCATCCGCGCTCACCCGCGCATCTTTTTCCAGAATCGTCAATATCTCGTCCACAGACTACTCCTCCTCATGGATACGGGCAACAACCTCTCCAACGCCGATCAGATCGCCCTCGAAAACGGTAACTTCCGCAAGAACGCCTGAACACGGCGCGCAAATGGTGAATGTCGTAATTTCCGTCAAAACCTCCACCAACTCCGTGCCGGCCTGCACGAATTCGCCGGGCTTCACCCGCCAATACGAAATCGTCACGTCCTCAACGTCCAAACCCTGGTCAGGAATCGTAATATCGCGCATATCGCTTCCGCCTTCGCCGCAGCGCGGCCCGTCTATTTTCCCTTGCCGGAACGTTTATACACCGTACTCCAATAACTGCGGATATAGCGGACCTTTTGATTCAGCCAGCCCTGATGCGCCATATACCAATCAATCGTCCGCCGAATGCCGTCTTCGAACGAGTAGTGCGCGCGCCAGCCTAAATTTTTTACGATCTTTTCACAGTTCAGACTGTACCGGATATCATGGCCCGGACGGTCCTGCACAAACTCAATCAAACTCTGCGGCTTGCCCATGATCTCCAGCACGGCCTTGACCACCTCGATATTCTTCCGTTC
>JAMWCB010000099.1 GCA_023819605.1 Candidatus Omnitrophota bacterium | reverse complement strand
GGGGTTTTGAAAGCAGCAAGGATAACCCAGCAGTGGAAGAAAATTTACTTTTCACCTTTCCACAATCCCGCATTGTGGAATTGGTAAACAAATCTATGACGCCGCAAAAATGCGCTTCAACTGCATCAATCGGCTTAATTCAAATTTCAAGGGCCGACCAAAAAACGCCCTCTGTCGAAGCATCCGCTTGAGAGGGTTGTTATAGCCAATTTCTTATTTTCAGGTTCGGAACTCGAGAGAATTCTTTTTCGTTATTTGTTATAAGCGTAAGGTTTTCCGCTAACGCATGCGCTGCGATCTGTAAATCAAATGGCCCGATTACTTTTCCTTTTTTTTCAAGAGTTGCTCGCACAGTTCCGAATATTCGTGCAGCCTGATCGTCAAAATCAAGAATCTCGATAGGTGCTATAAATTTCGCAAGAGCAATTTGATTTTGTTCTTTGTGATTGCTTTTTGCAACGCCATATTCGAGTTCCGCTAACGTTATCGATGAAATACATATTTCGCCAATGTCGGTTTTTTGTAAGGCAGAAATGACTCGGGCTGGTTTCTTTTTAATGATGTAGATACAAATATTCGTGTCTAGCATATACTTCATCAAAGCGTATCCCTCTTCTCCGGACTTGGTTGATTTCGGTCATCCATAAAATCATCCGAAAATTGTTCCAAGCTGCTCACAAGCGATGCCCACGGGTCAGTTTTCGAGAAAATCATTACAATATTATTAAATTTTTTAATGTACACATCGTTTCCTGAAAACTGATACTCTTTCGGTAGCCGGATTGCCTGACTCCGGCCATTTTGAAATATTTTTGCGGTCTTCATTGCCTACCTCCTTCGATATATATCATAGTATATACCATAATTACTTCTATGTCAATGTACAATTATTATAGGCTATAACGTGGAGCTAACCGGCGACCGTAAGCAAGCGAAGCTCAGGTTAGACTAACCCAGCAGTGGAAGAAAAATTACTTTTCACCTTTCCACAATCCCGCATTGTGGAATTGGTAAACAAATCTATGACGCCGCAAAATGCGTGCGTCTCCTGCATCAATCGGCTTAATTCAAATTTCAAGGGCTGACCCCAAAACGCCCGCTGCGCTTTGATATGCCGCGCTGTTTTCGCGGCATATCAGGATCGCGGCGCATCCACCCCGCTATGCCGACGCGAAGCGTCGGCATAGCGCTCCGCATAACCGGCTGGCAATGGAGCGCAGCGGAATTGCCAGTCCGAGTTGATGCGGTTGTTATGCGGTCTTCAATATTTGATTTTGTCACGAGTTGTTCTGGTGACATCGACTGATATTTTTTGCCCTGTCCTCCATACTTCTAAACGGGTGATTGTTCCAGGACTTCCACAGATGAGGCTTAAAACATCGCGAAAGGTCTTGTTGACCACTGAAGTATTGTCAACCGCCAGGATCATATCATAATCGCGGAGACCAGCCTTCTTAGCGGGGCTTTGGTTGGCCACCTTTATAATTGTGGGTACATAGTTGTTCCCATCGTTCGTGAAAATCCCCAAAACCACACCGAGGACACCGCCGCTAGGTTCATAGCCGGATGGAACCGAGGCATTAGGAAGTTCAGCAAGGATATGACCAACAACAAATTGACTCGACACCCGGACATCGGCGTTGTCCGATGTCCCTGCTCCTGTCCCAAGCCAAATACGTTCCAAAGTCTTGCCGTCGTAAAGTGAAATCCCGGAAGCAGGGTAATAGTGCCCAATGGTGTAGCCTGATCGCGTATAGGTCTGGGTTGTCATGTAGCGAGGCACGTAAGTCGTCGAGGTGGATGAGCCAGAATAGTTTCCCCAGCCATACGAGGAGTAGCTACCATAAGTGTTGTAATTAAATGTGCCAGATGAAGTACCGTAGGTCGTCACTGATTGTCCTGGCACCCATTGAGGGAGTGTGACCGTTTGTGGAGGCACATATGAAGTTTCATATTTTGAGGAGACGTTGATCGTAGCTACAAAGTCAGGATTTTCGTTCAGCTCAACAAACCTGTAGCCTTTTGCTTCAAGTTGGTTGCGAAGGAAAAAGAGCATCTGTTTCTCAAGGATTTCATTCATTTCTGTCTTTTCGGAAATCAGGGACTGGGGAAATACAGAGAACGTCTGGTATCCACTAATATCTGCTTCAGGGCTTTTATAGCTGGACACCGCTGGGTTTCCGTATAAGTAAGCTGGGCTGAGGTTTGTCACTCGTGAAGTGGACGCACATCCTGCTAACAGTACAGCAATGATCGCACCGGTGAAGAAAAAGCTATAGTTCATTGTTGATCGCATTTTTGCCTCCTTACGCATAACGGTGCGGATGAGCCGCAGCCCCGCAGGGGCGTCGGTTCGATCCGCTTTGATATGCCGCGCTGTTTTCGCGGCATATCAGGATCGCGGCGCATCCACCACGATATGCCGACGCGAAGCGTCGGCATATCGCTGCGCGTGAGCGGCGAGCGGAGTCGGCGCGAAGCGCCGACGTAGCGAGTCCGACTCCACGCGCTTGTTAGGAGTTCTTTTTTGATTGCGCTTCTTCATTACCAATATCGAAGATGGCTGAGTTCAGAGCAAAGGTTTCTCGCATACCATCTGCTGTCATGGACGTCCAAATGACTTCACGTTGAATTAAAGATTCAATGCTCGCTGAAGGGACAGGCTGATTATTCATTTGGTCCCATGTCATCACGCTACCACCTGCTCTGACAAATGCCTGCACCACTTCTTTTTCACTTTCACTTAGGCGTTTGTAAATATGTTCAGCTTCCTCGCGTTCGATTGCATGCTTCCTTCTACGATTGACCTTTTCATGTATCCCGGCAGAGACGAGACGAATTATGGGAAAGGAAATAATTGTTGAAAACGCTGCAGTTACCCAGTCGTTAAAGAACAGGTATGTAACTAAACCAATGATGCCGGCTCCGGACGTCGCGATGCTCCGTCCGAAGTCTGTTTCGGAGTACACGCGGTCTGCCCACTTTTCGATATCCTTCACGTGAACTCCTAACGGGGCGAATGAGCCGCAACCCCGCAGGGGCCTCGGTTCGATCCGCTTTGATATGCCGCAATTCGCGACACATCAGAAAATTAGTTACTTCGTTAATAACGTCCCTACTTGCGCCCTGCAGGACAGCGAACGGGTAGCCCCCACCTAAAAATTTGTGAGCAGGAACTGTTCAACAAATCCGATCACGCTCCCTGCGTCTTGCGGTGTCAGCTTCTCCCAATCGGCGTGCATCGCCGCATTTCGCACCTTGGGCATGGCTGAGAGCAATGTCTTCTGCGCCCCAGAAACCAACCCCTTGCTCTTTAGAGCATTGCCTACATCTTCCATCGTTTGTCCATCGACGACTATGCCGTTCGAGCTTGCATATCGCTTTAAGGCGTCTTCAAGCGCCGCGGAGGCCAATACACAGGCAACCGAATGGTGACTCTCCTTAAGCGCCGCCTTGGATAGGCCAACAAGATCTCCAAAAACTTCGCCAGTGAGAGAATTCTGAAGTTGCAGTACGTATCCTTGATCTACGTCCGCTTTCGCTCCTATGAACACGCCTCGAATACTCTCAAAGCATTGAGAGAACACGCAGTTGTTTTGAATGGTCGACAGTTCCTTTTGGAACGCTTGATAGTAGGGCGAGTTCGTGCCAAAAACAGACTGAATCGCTGCATGGGCGCTCGCAGCCCATGCATAGAACTGCTCTGGATCCGCCCTCGTGTCGTGATCATGAAATCTATGCATCTGGATAGCGCGCATCTGCCGTTCTAGATCCTGAAATCGATTACTCATCAGTTCGGCGACGCTTGACATGATGCCTCCTGTGGGACTTAATGCGGTGGTAAACGGCCACCCGGTAGTAAGAAAGCCAGCAGGTCAGATTCTAAACTACAATCTCTGTTCATTCGGCATAAGAGAAGCATTTTTATCTTATCCCCCGCACCGACTGATTGTCAATCATTTTGCCTTATTTGCAAAAGCTGGACGAAGTCTCCGCATTTAAAACTCAATCTTGTTCTAACAGCTTCACTCTATTTTTTTAGCTTTTATGATCTGGCCCTCTGCGCACACCTGCCAATCAGTTTTTAGCTTTACCCCAAATTACCTTTCTTTACCTCTCGAGCATATCACGTTGCGCGCCGTATAACTCCGTTACTACATCCGACTGCCAATATTGTTTTGAATCCACATCCATGATCGTCAGTTTGCCGGACCAACCGGCGCCGGTGTCCAGGTTCCAGATATTGCACGCATGGAGCGGCTGCAGCGATTCATAACGACTGCTCGGCGTATGGCCGATAAAAATATCTTTATACGGCCCAAAACGGCAGTCCTGCCCTGCCGCCTGTTTTTCCCAGGCGGCCATGAACAGGCCGCGATTCCATACAAAATCTTCGACACTCTGCGAGGAAAGGGGCAGTTCCGGATTAAAACCGGCATGGACAAACAGCTGATCGCCGCGTTCCAGCCACAGCCTGCCGCGTTTTAGGAAATCGATGTGCGCCCGCGGCATCGGGCCGCCGCCATAAGAGGCAATTGTTTGCGCGCCTCCCTGCCGCAGCCACATTTCCGGTATCTCGCCGCGTTCCGACCAAGCCAGAACCCACAAGTCATGATTGCCCAGCACTAAATCGCACTCTTTTATTTTTAACATTTCATCGATGCACTGCCGCGCGTCCGGATACCGGTCGCAGACATCGCCCAGCAGGATGAGCCGGTCGCGCGCGTAATCGAACCCGGCGCGCTGCAAACACTGCGCTAACGCCTTAGCGGTTCCGTGAATATCGCCGATAACATAGGTTTTCTGCCGGCCGCACACGCGCAAACCCCTTACCGTCCACCTGATTTATCGTTCGGCAATGGAACTCCCCCCTGGCCGCCCGCACGGCGTTACGGCCGCACACCGCGCGCGCGGCATTACGCCTGACGCAGCGGCTTCCACTTACCGGCGCCAAACAATTTCGGCGCGACGATTTTTCGCAGTGTTTCCAAAATAAACACCGCCGCACCCGGCAGCACCGCGATAGCCCATTGCGCGCGGGTCAGCGGCATGGCATTAAATACCGGCTGCGCAAAATCGGCGTATATCACCACCATCTGCAAAACCACGGCAATGACGACGGCTTTTACCAACGCGGTATTTTTAAAAATCCCGAGTTTAAAAATAGTAATTTCATCCGAGCGAACATTAAACGCGACCAACCATTCAAAAACGACGACACCGCAAAAAACAATTGTCCGCGCTTCTTCCAGGCTGAACCATTGCAAACTCCGCGCAAATATCAGGAGCACGCCGACGCTTAATCCTGAGGCTAAGGCAATAATCCGCATGACCATGCCGGGATACAAAAGCCCGACTTTAGGATGCCGCGGCGGAAAGTGCAATTCATTTCCCACACGTGGCTCAAGGCCGAGCGGTATCGCGATCAGCGCGCCGGTCACGAGGTTAATCCATAATATTTGTATCGGCAGCAACGGCGCGATTCCGGTAAACAGGATGCATAAAATCAACGCGAACAATTCGCCGAAACATGTCGTCAGTAAAAATAACACCGCATTTCGCAAACGGTTAAAAATCACGCGGCCTTCTTCAACCGCCGTCACGATCGAGGCGAAATTATCGTCGGCAAGCACCATATCCGCGGCTTCTTTCGCGACATCAGTACCGGTGATCCCCATGGCGATTCCGATATCAGCCGCTTCCAGCGCCGGCGCGTCATTGACCCCGTCTCCGGTCATCGCCACGACATTACCTAACTTCTGCATTTGTTTAACGATTTTCAATTTATGCAACGGCTCAATGCGCGCGAACACGGAAACATTCCGGACTTTTTCAGCAAACTGCGCATCGCTCATACGATCGATGTCCGCGCCGGTCACAACATCCCCGGTAGCGATACCGATCTGTTTTGCGATCGCTTCGGCGGTCAGCTTATTATCGCCGGTCGCCATGACGACGCGAATCCCGGCTTTTTTGCACCGCGCGACCGAGTCGATGGCCTCCGCCCGCGGCGGGTCAATCATTCCCGCTAATCCGACAAAAATCAACTTCCCGGCGAAATCCTCCTCGCGCAACACGTCTTTTTTCGCGGAAAGCGTGCAATAGGCTAACCCCAGCACGCGCAGGGCGTCCTGCGCCATGCCCATCACGGCCTCGAGAATCAACGCCCGCGCGGAATCATCCAACTGGGCTTCGCCGCCGTTGCGGTATACGGCGCTACTCAACGACAGAATCTTTTCCGGAGATCCCTTGACATAAACCACTGGAACGTTTTCTTTTTCGTGGAGGGTGGCCATATATTGTTTCTCGCTTTGAAACGGAATCTCGCTTATCCGCGGCGACAACTGCTCCAACTCGTGTTTCTGTAATCCGGCTTTCACGCCTGCCACCAAAAGCGCCCCCTCCGTCGGATCGCCGACCAGAGCGCATTGATCCCCGGCGATCTGTACCGACGCGTCGTTACAGACAACGCCTATTTCGAGAAGAAGTTTCAAACCCCGATCGTCGGCAACCGCGATTTTCCGTTCATCGCACAAGAATTCGGCATGCGCACCGCAATCGTCACCGCGAAGTTCAATCGTCCGCGCAGCATTCCAGAGCCGCTTTACGACCATCTGATTCATGGTTAAGGTTCCGGTTTTATCCGTGCAAATGACCGTTGTCGAACCTAATGTTTCGACCGCGACCAACTTCCGGATAATCGCGTTCCGTTTTGCCATCATGCGCATCCCTACGGCCAAAACGACCGTAACGACTGCCGGCAACCCTTCCGGGATTGCCGCGACAACGGCAGCCACGGCCAGCATAAAGATCTCGATCCACCCCATTCCTCGGCTGATACCGATGATCTTCAAGATAACAACAATAGCGACCGCGATAAAAATCATCCATTGGCCGAGCGCATGGATGCTTTTTTGCAGCGGCGTCTTTTCCGATCGTATCTCTTTCAAGGCAGCGGCTATTTTGCCCATCTCCGTAGCCATCCCGGTGGCAACAACGATCGCAGACGCACGCCCGGCGGTTATGGCCGTGCCCATGAATAAAAGATTTTTGCGGTCCGCGACTGCCGCGCCGGCGGGAACGATATCGGTATGCTTGTCCACCGGCACCGATTCCCCGGTCAAAATAGATTCATTAACTTTAAGGCTCGAAGCTTCGCGCAGCCTGGCATCGGCGGCAATCTTATCCCCGGCTTCCAGGATCAGGATATCCCCCGGCACGACTTCCCGTGAAGGAATCAAAACAATACCGCCGGAACGCTTGACTTTAGCTTTCGGGGCGGCAAGTTGTTTTAACGCTTCCATCGCTTTTTCGGCGCGCGCTTCCTGAATAAATCCAATGATCGCCATAATCATAATCACCGCTAAAATCACACCGCCGTCCATCACGCCGCCCACCAGAAACTTCACCGCTGCCGCCGCAACCAAGATATAGACCAGCGGATTAAAAAACTGCCGTAGAAAAATAAACCAGGCCGGCGTCGTTTTCTTCGCGGCGAGTTCGTTATTGCCGTATTGTTGCAAACGATGCAAACTTTCGCTTTCGCCTAAGCCGTCGTCCGGAACGCTTAAGGTATCCGCTATTTCGCCGGCCGTCAACGCATGCCATTGCTGCTCCATCCGAACGCCTCCTTTCAATAAAGCTCCCCCGGGATTACGCCCGGGGTTTCTCGGCGGAAACCTGCTCCCCGAAATCGGCCTCAATACAAATGTAATCGTTTTTACTCGTATTCTTAATGCGGTACATTGCCGCATCCGCCTGCTTAATCATTTCATTGACACTTGCCGCTGAATGGGTAAACGTAACGACCCCGATACTGAACGTGGCCGCGACGGTTCGAGTTCCGCCGCTGTCCCGCAAATGTTGTTGAATTTTTTTCATAACCTCCGCGGCTTGCAAACAGTCCGTTTCCGGGAACAAGATAACAAATTCGTCGCCGCCTATCCGCGCGGCCATGTCGTATCCCCGAATGCAGAGCCGGATTGTTTTCCCAATGCCGGATAAAACCTCATCGCCGGCGCTGTGCCCAAACGTGTCATTAATCTGTTTAAAATTATCCACATCGATATACGCGAGAGATAACGGCCGTTTAAACCGTTCCGATTTTTTACGCTCCGCCTCGGAAACCTCGTAAAAATGCCGAGCGTTGGGCAGACCGGTCAGCGGGTCGGTCCTGGCCAAGGACTTCTCTTTCCATAATTGTTTTTTGAGCGCGTTTAAAGATGCGGCTAAGGATACATACATCAAAAAACGCATAACCGCGTTCCAGACCGGGATGACGTAATATGAGTAATCGCCGTTGCCTTTCACATTTACGAAAAATTCTATCGTTTCGCAAACCAAGGCGGTGATTAACGCCGCTCCGGCGGAAACGAACCAGGCGCACGCCGAAATAGGCATCAGATAAAATATCGACAGCGACAACTCGGTTCCGGAAAAATAATCGCTCAAACCGATTACCGTCACGCACAGCATCACCACGCATACTACGGCCACGCGCTGATGCTTCGTCATCATGAACGCGCTGAGATCCGCACGCACCTGCATTACTTTACTACCTCCCGCCGCTCAATACCCGCTGCGCGCCGCACAACAAAAACATGCGGAATTCATTCCGACCGCGCCGCCGCATCCGGCAGCGCTTGCCCATCGCGCCCAGCGGCAACATAAATCGTCTGCGTGGGATAGGCAAACCGTATATCGCGACGTTGGAATGCTTCCAGTATACCCAGATTTATCCGCTGCTGAATATCCATATACGTCGTATAATCCGCCCCGGCGACATAATAGACTATTTCAAAAATCAGACTAAAATCGCCAAACGCAAAAAAATGCGCGCGGTCAAATACCGTGCCCGGGATGTCCGCGACGATCTTTTTAAGCAAGCCTGGAATTTCCTTAACCGTCTCCGGCGGCGTCTGATACGCGACATTGATACGGAACACAACCCGCCGCTTCTCCATGAGCTTATAATTACGCAGGCGCGAATCGGTAAGGTCGGAATTGGAAAAAACGAGCATCTCGCCGCCTAAACTGCGGATGCGCGTGGTCTTTATACCGATATATTCTATCGTCCCCATAAAATCGCCGACAATAATAAAATCGCCGACCTTGAAGGGATGGTCAAAAAGAATACAGAAGTAGCTGAACAGGTCTTTGAGCAAGGTTTGGGCAGCCAGGGCTACGGCAACACCTCCGATACCTAAGCCGGCAATCACCGCAGAAATTTTTAAACCCAAATTATCCAAAAAGAAAATGATCGCGCTTCCCCAGACGACCATCTTCACCACAATCATGATCCCGGACAAGCTCTTTTCCAACGCCGCGTCGCTTCCCCGTTTGATCAGATATATTTTAAACGCGTAGCCGATGGTCGCGATTGCCGCGCGCACGGCAAAAAAAACAACCAGCCCGAGCATCGCCTGATTAAGCAGATGTTGCATAAATTCGGGAAACACCAGCATTTTCAACGCGATATAGGCTGCCGCCATCGACAGCAGCGGCAGGCCTCCGGTTTCAATCATATCGACGAGAAAATCATCCAGGGTTGAGGCTGTTTTTCTGCTCATCATTTTCAAACGCTGCAGAAAACGCCGGGCAAAAAGACGAACACCGAACAGCCCCGCGGCTAACACAATGGCGGCGGCGATGTATCGC
>JAMWCB010000098.1 GCA_023819605.1 Candidatus Omnitrophota bacterium | reverse complement strand
TTGTTTACTGTTGTATTCCAAAATCGTGACGTAAATTTCCGGATTGGACACATAATCCGCTAAAACTTCCCGAACGCGCTCCAATGCCTGCGGTTTGGTCAAACCGGCTAATTCCACATCGCCGACGAACGGATACTGGATGCGGCGGTCCGAGCCGATGGTAAACCGGCCGCTGAACTCAGTATGACGGCGCACGGTTATTTCGATGACGTCGCCGGGGCCGAGGGTGTATGCGGCAAACTGCTCTTTTTTGATTTTTTCTTCGGCGGTTACGCGTTGTTTGACCCGTAAATTGCGCTGCTTTGGCTGCTCGCGCGCCGACGTCGGCTGTCCGGAGCCCCCGGAATCAGACGCCCGGCCCGCTGCGGCGCCAACCGCCGCCGGCCGAACCGCGTCGTCGGTTTGTTCCTGCGCAAAAACCTGCGGAACAAAAAACATCCCTGTCGCCAGTAACACCGCCCGTAGTAAAACCGCGCGCGCCGCACTCCCGGTCATAGCATCCTCCTGATTAATCTTCACCGTAAATTGCCTCTTTAAAATTTTTTAGACTCACGATATCCGCCACGGTATACACGCGCCATCCCCGCCAATCGCGTTTGGCTTTTTTTACCTTGCCGGATTTTTCCCACCGCACCAGCGTCTTGGGCGCGACGGCCAACTGCCGCGCGACTTCGGAAATACTTAAACGTTGTTCATCCATACCGCCCATCTCCCGTACTCGCGTCCGCGCCTAATCAATGAAACGTTCGTACCGCAAACTCCCGTGATACCGCTCCGGCGCAACCGCTGAAGCTTTTCAATTTTATCCAAACACGCCGGCAACTCATCCCGGACAGACTCGGACAGTCTAAGACAAACACGCAGATAGTAAGTATTAGTATACAAGATATTGTGAATTTTGCAATTGCCGCGGCGAAATATTTACCCCCACCCTTTATCACCGGTACGTTGCCGGCAACGCCGCCGCACGGAATACGCCCACTTCCCGCGATTCGCCGGGTTTCCGGCGCGGCTGCCCCGCCCTACCCGGCTCATTCAACGCCCCGCTGCCGCTAACGCCGCAAAGGACAGGAAATTCCAAACCATATGGACGACAACGGCCGGCCACAGACTGCGCGTCCGCTCGACCAATAACGCAAACGTGCAGCCCATAAAAAAAATCGGCAGGGCCAGGGAAACCTGGAGGTGAAACGCGGCAAAAATCACCCCGCTCGCCACTGCGGCAACGGGGAACCCGGCGTAACGGCGCGCGCCTAAAAAAATAAATCCCCGAAAAATCACTTCTTCGGCCAGCGGCCCCAGCACGACGACAAAGAAAAACAACGGCGCCAAGCCGGGGCCCCCGCGCGAACGCGAAACCAGATCACTGATCAGCTGCGCTTCCGGCTGCTGTCCGGTGAACAAGGTAAAGGCGATGCCGTACAGCAGATTAAAGAAAAAAATCGCCGCCATTGCCCGCAGCGCCTCCGACCAGAGCCGGCTCATTGCTATCCGCCGGAACCCCACCTCGGCAAATTCATGCCGGTATTTCCGCCGGACAAGCCAGACGGCTGCCCCGCAAACCAGCACGCTGGACAGAGATTGCGCGAGAATGGCGATTTGAACGGAAGCGCTCGCGAGAGAACGCGGCGGCGCAAACAGCAAAAACCAATTGCCGAAGACCAGGCCGCTGAGCAACAACCCGCAAAGCAACGGCAGCACGAGCACCGCGATCGTCAGGAAAAACGCGTCGACGAGCGTCCACCGCACTTCGATCAAGCTGCCCGGCGCCGGGCGCGACGAACGCCCGAGCGCATAGACCAGCGCGTAGAAACTCCCGATCACGGCAATCACCCCGAACGCCAGCGCCGCCGGAAGGAGGAACAGGCCGGCCGCCAGGACCGGATACCGCGCCGCCAAGTCAACAAGCAGCCGGTGCTGTCCGGTAATGCCGTAAAGAAAAAACAACAGCACTGTCCGCTCGAAGAAATGCGCCGGGGTATCCGCCTCTACCGCCCGCAGCGCGGCCAGCGCCGCATCATAGCGTTCCAGATGGATTAAACTTCGCACCACCACCAGCGCCGTCGGAATATCTTTTTGCGGCGCCCGCCGTAAAAATTGTTCGCCGGCCGCGGCCGCCTGCGCATACTTGCCGGCCTGGGCGTAGGCCCGCGCCAGGACGGCGAGAATATGCGGCTGTTCCGGCGCCACGGCCCGCGAGCGTTCCAAAGAAACAATTGCCGCTGCCGCGTTACCTTCCGCGAGAAACAAACGGCCTGCTCCATACAACGTTTCCGCGGACTGCGGCTCAATCGCCAGCGCCTGATCGTAAAAAAAACGGGCGCGGATAAAATTCTTTTTTTTAAAAAAGACATTCCCCAACCCGGTTAACGCTGCCGCGGATTTTGTGTCCAGGCTCGCCGCCGCCTGATAATAGTGCTGCGCACGCTCCAGCGCGTTATCCTGCGCGTGCAACTGCGCCAAAGCAAGCAGCGCCGGCAGGTCGGCGGGCGCCTGCCGCACATATGCCTCATAGACCGCGATTGCCTCCGCCAGCGCATACTCCTGCAGGAGCAGACCGGCCAGCTCCTGCACCGCCCGGCTGCAGCGGGGATCTTGATCAAGAATCAAGGCATACTGTTGTTTCGCCCGCTCGGACAAACCCGCGTCGTTCAGGGCGCGCGCGTAAGTGAGACGCAGTTCGATATCGCCGGAATTTTGCGCCAATACGGCTTCATACGCATCGAATTCCCGCGCGGAATCGAGCGCGGCGATGAGCTGTTCCGCCTGAACTACTGCCGGCGCGTGTACGTCGGCCACGGCCGCCGCGGCCGAACTATTCCGAAACATGCGCTCGTCGCTCTGGCGCGCGGCCGGCGCCGCGTGCGCGCTTATCGCAACAAAAACCGCGGCGGCCAGCAAAACCGCGCGGCCGGCGGCAACCCGCGGCGGCATCAGGAATATACAACGTCCCACAGGAACAACCCCTTTGCCGGCGCGTTCGGGCCGGCCTTTGCGCGGTCTTTCGCCGCGAGAATACGGCGCATGCTTCCCGGCGGCAGTTTCCCCCGTCCAATATCGATCAGCGTTCCCGCAATTGCCCGCGCCATATTATATAAAAAACCGTCTGCTTCGATTTCGATAATCACCTGCCCGCTGCGCCGGCGCACGGAAATCTGGAAAATCGTCCGCACGGAAGCCCGTTCTTTTTTATCTGCGGTTTGAAACGATTTAAAATCATGGCGGCCGCGCAATACCTGCGCCTCGGCCTGCATCAGCCGCACGTCGAGGAACCAAGGCACAAAGTGTGCGGCGGCGCGGGTGAAAACATGGGCGTAGCGCTGATTACAGATAAAGTACCGGTAGCGTTTACGCCGGCAGGAGAACTGGGCATGAAAAGCCGAAGGCATCCGGCGCGCGCGGATCACCCGGATATCCCGCGGCAGCACGGCATTGAGCGCCCGGCACAGCTGGGGCAGCGGCATAGCCACGCGCGCCGTAAAATTCGCCGCCTGGCGACGCGCGTGCACACCGGCATCGGTGCGGCCGGAACCGTTCAGCCGAATCGGTTGCCGCAGCAGCCTGGACAATGCCGCTTCGACCGTCCCCTGAATCGTCGCGCCGGCGGCTTTTGGCGATTGCGTTTGCCACCCGTGATAGGCAGTTCCTTCATATTCGAGAAAAAGCAGAATGTTTCTCACCGCCGGCGGCATGCTCTTACGCAGCGCCGATTAAATATTCCGCGATCTGCACCGCGTTGGTTGCCGCGCCTTTGCGCAGATTATCGCTGACCACCCACAACCACATCCCTTTTTTCACAAACGGATCGCGCCGAATGCGTCCGACATACACCGGGTCGGTTCCGGATACCTGCGCCGGCATCGGGTACACGCCGTTCGCCGGTTCATCCATCAAGACAATGCCCGGCGACTGCGCGAGAACTTCGCGCGCGGCAGCCACGGTGATTTCATCGGCGGTTTCGACATAGACGGCTTCGGAATGAGCGTTGAGCACCGGCACGCGCACGCAGGTCACGGAGATTTTGATTTTCTTCGAGCCTAAAATCTTATGGGTCTCATGCACCATCTTCCATTCTTCGGAGGTATAATCTTCGTCGGCAAAACCGCCGATCTGCGGAAAGAGGTTAAACCCGATCTGATGGGCAAACGCCGCCCCGGCCGCGACATTTTTCACGTCGCGCGGTCGCTGCGCGGCCGTATGTACATCAGACTGCGCGTGCAAGCGGGCGGTTTCGTCCCACAGCTGCTGCAGCGCGCCGCGGCCGGCGCCAGAAGCCGCCTGATACGTCGCCGCGATGATCCGCTTCACACCGGCTATCCGGTGAATCGGCGCCAGCGCGACGACCATTTGAATCGTCGAACAATTCGGATTGGCAATAATCCCTTTATGCTTTTTCGCCGCAGCGCCATTAACTTCCGGAACCACCAGCGGAACCGAACGGTCCATCCGGAAATCCGCGCCGTTATCAATAACCACGGCGCCGCGCTTAACCGCCTCCGGCGCGTAGGTCACCGCCGCGCCCTTTTCTCCCTCCGTGCCGGCGAAGAGCGCGAAGTCAATATTCTCAAACGCCGCGGGTTTTATTTCCTCGACCTGATACTGCCGGTCATCGACCGTCATCACCCGGCGGCTGCGCGCCAAAACCCGCAAATCACCGACCGGAAAATCATGCTCGCGCAACACGCGCAGCATTTCCACGCCCACCGCGCCGGCGCCGACCACCGCGACATTGTACTGTGCTTTCTTCCGCATGGTTTGAACTCCTTATTACTTCCCGCCTGCCCCGCTCACCCCGAAGCCCGGAATCATTTTTTTCCCAGATGAGCAACAACCAGATCGCCGACTTCCGTCGTGTTATATCCCATTTTCCCGGCGGCCAGGCTCGTTAATTTCGTTTTAACCACCGTGATCACCGCGCGTTCGATATCCTGCGCGGCGTTGTCTTCTCCGAGTGTTTCCAAGAGCATACCCATCGCACAAATTGCCGCCAACGGATTAATGACTTTTTTCCCGGTATATTTCGGCGCCGAACCGCCGATCGGTTCAAACATGGAAACACCTTCCGGATTGATATTGCCGCCGGCGGCGATCCCCATGCCGCCCTGAATCATCGCGCCCAAATCCGTAATAATGTCGCCGAACATATTATCCGTAACGATCACGTCGAACCATTCCGGATTTTTCACGAACCACATCGTCGTGGCATCCACATGCGCGTAATCCGTGGTAATATCGGAATATTCGATCGCCAATTCGTCAAACGTCCGCTGCCACAAATCAAACGCATACGTTAAAACATTGGTCTTGCCGCAAAGAGTCAACGCTTTACGCTTATTCCGCTTGCGCGTGTACTCAAAAGCGTACCGCAGGCACCGCTCCACGCCTTTGCGCGTATTATACGAAACCTGAATCGCGACTTCCTCGGCCGTGGCTTTATTGCGAAATTCTCCCATGCCTTTATACAACCCTTCGGAATTTTCCCGCACCACGACGAAATCGATATCTTCTTCCTTTTTATCTTTCAACGGACAAAACGCGGCATTATAAAGTTTCACCGGACGCAAATTAATATACTGGTCAAGGGCGAAACGGAGCTTCAACAGGATGCCCTGCTCCAGAATACCCGGCTTCACATCCGGATGGCCGATCGCGCCGAGAAAAATCGCGTCAAAACCGCGCAAAACATCGATATCTTTCTCATCGACGGTCTTACCCGTCTTTAAATAGCGCGCGCCGCCGAAATCAAATACCGCGGTCGTGTATTCGAAACCGTGCAGCCGCGCCGCATGCTTAAGCACTTTCAGACCTTCCTCCACCACTTCCGGACCGGTGCCGTCGCCGGGAATCACGGCAATTTTATACATGGATTCACCTCTTTCTCTGCACTACGTGCTTATGTTTTCGGAAATAGCAACAAAATACTGTCCTTATTCACATTGGCAAACGGCACGGAATAGAGCACGGTCTCGCCGGGATGGGAAAAAATCTTAACCTCCGTCAACGGAATAAATTTCCGCTCGGCCAATGCAAGATAATCGGTCAGGCGGCCGCCGGCCGGCATATGCAAATTGCCTTCCAGGCGGGCGTTAGCCATTAGAATCACTACCGTTTCAATGGATTGTTCAATTTTCATGCGCGCTGTAACCTCCGTTTTTTGACCCAAGCAATCAACCCGCCGCAATCGACGATTTCCTGCATAAACGGAGGGAAGGTATCCGTCGCGTACCGGCTGCCGTTAGCCTGATTGATAATGCGGCCCTGCGCAAGATCAATTTCCAACAGGTCCTGCGCACCGATCAGCGCCGGCGCTTCCCTACTGGCCAGGATCGGCAATCCGATATTAATGGCGTTGCGGTAAAAAATCCGCGCGAAACTTTCGGCGACCACGCAGGAAATCCCGCAGCCTTTAATCGCGATCGGCGCATGCTCCCGCGACGAGCCGCAGCCGAAATTTTTACCGGCGACGATGATGTCTCCCCGCGCTATTTTTTTTGGAAACTCCGGATCGATATCTTCCATGCAATGCGCGCCAAGTTCTTTTTCATCGAACGTATTCAAATATCGGGCGGCAATAATCTCATCGGTGTTGATATTATCGCCGAATTTCCAGGCTCTGCCTTTACATTTCATTGTCCGTCTCCTTATCCAACGCCAGCCGGCTCTATCACCGCGTCCGGGTGGGTGATCCTTCCGGTAATCGCGCTGGCCGCGGCCACCGCCGGGCCGCTCAGGCACACTTCACTTTCCGCGTGCCCCATGCGCCCGACAAAATTCCGGTTGGTCGTGGCAATCGCCCGCTCGCCTTTTGCCAAAATGCCCATATGCCCACCCAGGCACGGTCCGCAGGTCGGGGTCGATACCACCGCATGCGCCGACACAAAAATATCCAGCAGGCCCTCTTGCATGGCCTGCCGATAAATCGCCTGCGTGGCCGGGAAGATAATGCAGCGCACCTCCGGATGCACTTTTTTGCCTTTCAAAATTTTCGCCGCGACGCGCAGATCGGAAATCCGTCCATTGGTGCAGGATCCGATAACCACCTGGTCCACGCGCATCTTTTTCAACCGGCTAACCGGCTTGACATTGCTGGGTAAATGCGGCAAAGCGACGAGCGGCTCTAAGGCCGTAACATCGAATTCATACACCTGCTCATACACCGCGTCCGCATCGCTGGCCAGCGCTGACCAGCGTTTACGCTCTTCCGCGCTCACCGCGCCCGCCTTTTTCAATTTTCCGGCCCCTGTTTCAGCCGCGAGCCGGCGGCGCGTCTGCTCGATAAATTCAAAAGTAATCTCATCCGGCGCGATAATCCCGGACTTGCCGCCGGCCTCAATCGCCATATTCGCCATCGTCAGGCGCTCATCCATCGATAAACGTTCAATCACCGGCCCGCAGAACTCCATGGCCTTGTACAGCGCCCCGTCCACACCGATTTGTCCAATCGTGTAAAGAATCAAATCTTTTCCGGAAACCCAGCGGTTCAATTTTCCCCGAAATACAAATCGCACTGTCTCCGGAACCTTAAACCAACAGCCGCCGGTTGCCCAGGCTGCCGCCAAATCCGTGGAACCCACGCCGGTGGCAAAAGCCGCCAAAGCCCCATACGTACAGGTATGCGAATCCGCGCCGATAATAAGTTTTCCCGGGCTGACCATGCCCCTTTCGGGGAGCAGGGCGTGCTCGATGCCCATGCGGCCAACTTCATAATAGTGCGTGATTTTTTGCCGCCGGGCAAAATCACGCAAAATTTTCGCCTGCATCGCGCTTTTAATATCTTTCGCCGGCAAAAAATGATCCGGCACTAAAACGACCTTATCCCGATCGAAAACTGTTTTCGCCCCCATTTTCTCAAACTGATCGATCGCGATCGGCGCCGTGATGTCGTTTCCCAGGGCGATATCCACCGCTGCGTACACAAAATCTCCGGCGCTGGCCCGGGCGCCGCCGGCATGCGCGCTGAAAATTTTCTCCGTTATCGTCTTCGCCATGAATCCTCCTCAGGTATGCCGGGCCGCGGCGGCGGAAACATCCCGCATCAACGCCGTTTCGCAACAATCAGGGAATTGCACGCAATGGATGCAATCCGTCCAGATTTTCTGCGGCAGTTTTGCCTTGTTTATTTTTTTAAAACCAAAGCGTTCAAAAAACGCCGGAATCTCCGTCAAACAGAATATTTTTTTCACCCCGACCGACGCGGCATCTCGCACGCAGGCATCCATCAGCCGCCGGGCGATACCCCGCCCGCGCCGGTCGTCGCGCACGACCAGCGAACGGATTTCCGCTAAATCGCTCCCGCTGATCTGCAGTGCGCAACAACCGCAGACATTGCCCGCGCATTCGGCCACAAAAAAATCGCGCACATGTTCATACAAATTATTTAAGGACCGCGGCAGCACTTTACTAAACTGAGCCGCGTCTTTAATCAAGTCTTGGATCGCCGGGATATCGGCAACCGTCGGCCGACGAATCAGTATTTTTTGCGTACGGCGCGCCATCGCGTTCTCTCTCACCAGCCGTATCCGCCGGAGCGCAGCAACATCGCCGAAACAAATACGACAACAATCAGCTTCATCAACGTTCCCATGCGGACGAACCGCTCGCTCGGTGCCGGCGCAAAACGCCGGAAAAGCGGGGCACTGTACCACAATAAAAAAAGACTGGCGCCGATCGCGGCCAGCCCCGCGAACAGCCCAGACAACCGCGCCAGTAAAAAAACCGCCGCGATCACCAGCGGATCACCGATAAACAGCGAAACCGGCGATTCGGATTCTGCGGCTTGGCTTTTCGCCGTCGGCGCGGCCTCCCAGCGAACCAGGCCGAGCAGGGCCAGCAACAGCATAACCACCCCGCCGCCGACCGCCGCATCAGCGCGGGAGACGCGCAATAAACCCAGGAGCAGCGCCGCGCCGATCGCCGTGCAGAGCAACGCGCCGCCCACCCGGCGCAATTTCCCCAACAGATCCACCGGCTCATACCGTTTATTTCCTGCCGCAAAAACTCCCAAACGCTGCAGCATCCGCGGAAAATCAACACACACGCTCATCAATACTACACCGAATATCATTTCGCGCACGGCATCCATCCCCCGCCTCCCCTTTTTTTAATTTTCCCGGCCGGCAACCGACTGCCACTGCGGCAGGACAATTTCAACCGCCGCCCGCAAATCGTCACAGATATAATCCGGCGCCGTGGACAACGCCGCCGCTTGCCCGCGATTTTTGATTTTACCGGATAAAACGAGCACCGTCCGGCAGCCGAATGTTCTGCCCGCAATAATATCGCGCTCGCTGTCTCCGATAAAAATACACGCCTGCGGGCTAACGCGAAATACGGCGGCAGCTTCCCGCAACATGCCGGGGTTTGGCTTCCGGCACGCACAGCCGGCATCCGGACGATGCAGGCAATACCACGTTCTCTCGATGCAGCCGCCCGCTTCCGTGACCGCGCGGCACATCCGCGCGGTTATATCGGCAAGCGCCTGTTCCGAATACATTCCTTTACCGACGCCAGCCTGATTGGATATGACCGCCACCGTATAGCCGCTCGCCGCCAATACACGCAAACTATCAAGCACGCCCGGCAGAAATTCAAATTCCGCCCAGCAGGTCACGTAACCGCCGTCAATATCTCGATTAATGACGCCGTCCCGATCCAAAAAAACTATTTTTTTTTC
>JAMWCB010000097.1 GCA_023819605.1 Candidatus Omnitrophota bacterium | reverse complement strand
CCGGGGGGGGGCAGAATATGGACATCGATGGTACGACCAATGAAGCAGCCGTGGGTACGGATTTGACGCTGCGTGACTATTTATGGATGCTCTTCCGGCAGGGGAGCGTTATCGTAGCGTGTGTGGCGACCGTGGTCGCCGTGGTGTTTTGTTTGCAGGAATTACAGACGCCGTTGTATGAAGCCAGCGTCAAGATGTTGATTTCCGGCGAAAAACAGATCGGTTCGCAGTTTTACCGCGATCTTCCAGGCAATCGAAATTCGCAACTGGCGCTTAATCAGGCGGAGATGGTGCTGGCGCGGCCGGTGATGGAACGGGTGGTGGAGGCGTTGCGTTTGGGCGAGCGGCCGCTGGATTACGAGCAACAGTACGCTTCGGCATTCAAGATTTTCTTCATGGCGCTCAAAGAACGGATGTTTCCGACGACCCTGGCCGGTTACCCGCCGGAGCGGCAGCAGGAAATCCGCCATCAAATGGCCGTGCGCGAGCTTATCTCCCGCACGGAAGTCCAACCGATCCGCGATACGGATTTATTCCGGATTAAAGTTAAGGATTACAGCCCGCAGGAAGCGGCGCTCATCGCCAATGTCGTCAGCCGCGCGTACGTGGTGTTCGATTTGGAACAGCAACTGGCGGAGTTGCAGTTGAAGTACGGGGAAAAACATCTGAAAGTGCAGTATTTTCAAAACAATATTCAGGAAATGCTCAAGACCTTGGACGGCAAAACGTTGCCGACGATCAGCGCCATCGGCCCGGCGAGCGTCAAAATTATCGAGCAGGCGAGTCCGCCGTTGGTTCCGTTGGGCATGCCGCGCGGAAAAATGTTGTTGATGGGGTTTGTCCTGAGTGTTTTTTTGGGAGTTATCTTAGCGTTCATGTTCGAACATTTTGATCAGACATTAAAAACGCCGCGTGATGTCGAGTCGCTGCAGGTGCCGTTTCTCGGCGCGGTGCCGCGGTGCGCGATCGGCGCGGGCGGCACCGCTTCCGGCGCCGGGCGGGATGCGTTTGCGGCGGCCGCTGATCGGGTGGCCACCGAGATGAAAAAACGGAACTACCGCGCGTTGGCCGTCATAAGCGCGGTGCCGCGCGAAGGCACGACGACGATTGCGTTAAACCTGGCGCAGGTGATGGCGGAGCGGGGGCAGGACGAAAAAATATTGCTGATCGACGCGCATCTCCGCGCGCCATCGTTGCATACGCTGTTGAAAAAAAATGCCGGCCCGGGTTTATGCGGGGTGTTGGATGGCGCGGTTGAAGCGGCCGCGGCGGTGCAGGCGGTTACGCCCCGCCTTGATTTGCTCAGCGCGGGAATAACGGGAAAAAACGCCGTGCGCTGCCTCGACCCGCAGCGCTTGCGCGAGATTTTGAGCCGGTTCAAAGAGCGCTATGCCGCGATTTTCATCGATTGTCCGGATTGGCATAGTTGCAGCGACGCGGAAACGCGGGTCGCGGCGGCGGATGCGGTCGTGTTGGCCGCGCAGGAAGGCCGCGTGCGCCGGCAGGTATTTTTGCATATTCTGGCCGCGGTGCGCGAGCGCGTGCCGGTCGCTGGCCTGATTTTAAACCGGCGCACCTATCCCATTCCGAAAATGATTTATGACCGGCTGTGAAGCCGGCGGGGGCGGGAGGCGGACGCAGAGCGGGGAATTGTCCGGGATAGTGAGGAATACGTTGTTAACCACGAGGTCAGGGATGGAACGGATCGAGTACACGGAACCGCGGGTAATCGCGGAAATCGGCTGCAATCACAAAGGCGATTTGAATATCGCGCGGGAAATGATTCAGATGGCGGCGGTTTTTTGCAAAGTGCCGCTGGTGAAATTTCAAAAACGGACGGTACGGGAGCTTCTTTCTCCGGAAGAATACGCGATGCCGCACCCCAACCCGGTGCACGCCTACGGCAAAACATACGGTGAACACCGCGAGTTTTTGGAATTTAACGTTGCCCAGCACCGGCAGTTGAAGCAGTGGTGCGAAGAATTCGGCGTACATTATACCACCTCGGTGTGGGACGTGAGCGCGGCGAAAGATATCGTGCCGTTGAATCCGGCGATGCTCAAAGTCCCCTCGGCGTGTAATTTGAACAAGGAGCTATTGAGCTATCTCTGCGATCAGTACGGCGGCGAAATCCATCTTTCTCTGGGCATGACCGCCAAAGCGGAAGAGGAACAAATTATCGCGTTGTTCGAAGAAAAAAAGCGGAACAAAGATCTGGTGATTTACAGCTGTACCGCCGGCTACCCGGTGCCGTTCGACGATATTTGCTTACTGGAAATCGCGCGGCTGCGCAATGACTATGGCGCGCGGGTCAAAGCCGTGGGGTTTTCCGGCCATCATTTAGGCATTGCCGTGGATACGGCGGCCTATACCCTGGGCGCGGCATACGTTGAGCGGCATTTTACCTTAGACCGCACCTGGAAAGGCACCGATCATGCCGCGTCTTTGGAGCCGGACGGGCTGCGCCGGGTGACGCGCGATTTGCGCGCGGTGCATAAGGCGCTGCGTTACAAGCAAACGGATATTTTGGCCATTGAAGAGGTTCAGCGCGGCAAGTTGAAAAAAGGGCAGATTCGATGGAGCGCGTGATCGCCTTTGTGCCGGCGCGCGGCGGCAGCACTTCGATTCCTCTGAAGAACGTCAAAGAAATCAACGGCCGGCCGCTGATTTATTGGACGTTGAGCGCGTTGCAGGCAACGCCGGCGGTCGACGAGATTATCGTCGCCACGGATCATGAACGTATTCGCGCGGCGGCTCAATCGTTTGGTTTTTCCAAACTGCGCGTCTATGCGCGCGACGCGGTAAACGCGCAGGATAGCTCAAGCACGGAAGGCGTGATGTTGGAGTACCTGCAGCGGCACCCGCCGGCGGAGGAGACAATTTTTATTTTAGCGCAGGCGACGTCGCCGTTGACTCAGGCGCGGCATGTGGCCGCGGCGCTGGAGCAGTTCCGCGGCGGTACCGCCGATTCGCTGGTCAGTTGCTGCCGCTTTAAACGGTTTTTGTGGACTGCCGACGGCCGGCCGTTGAATTACGATTTCCGGCAGCGGCCGCGCCGCCAGGATTTTGCCGGCCTGCTGTTGGAGAACGGCGCGTTGTACATCAACCGCGCCGGCCGGATTGTGCGCGACCGGTGCCGTTTGTCCGGAACGGTGGCGATTTTCGAAATGGAAGAATATACCGCCGTGGAGCTCGACGAGCCGGATGATTGGCCGATCGTCGAGGACTTGCTGCGCAAATACCGGGTGAGCGCGACGGCATGAGGCGCTGCGCGCGGACAGAAGCGCTCTCGGTATCGGATTAATTTTTATGTCATTAAAACAAAAAACATTGCGCGGCATGGCCTGGAGTTTTATCGACAGCTTTGCCAATCAGGGATTTAATTTCGTCGTCGGGGTTATTTTAGCCCGTTTGCTGTCGCCGGCGGAATTCGGCCTGGTGGGCATGTTGGTGATTTTTATCGCCGTTTCCCAGTCCGTTATCGACAGCGGGTTCGGCCGGGCGCTGATCCGGAAAAAAAATTGCACGTTTGAAGATTGCTGTACGGTTTTTTACTATAATCTTGCCGTCGGTATCGTTATCTACGCGGTTTTGTTCTTCGCCGCGCCGGCGATCAGCCTGTTTTTTGACAAACCGCAATTAAAGTTGATGCTGCAGGTATTGGGTATTAACGTGATTATCGGCAGTGTGGGCGCAATTCAGCGTATCCTGTTGATAAAAAAAATGAATTTTAAGCTGCAAACGAAGATTTCGGTCGCGGCCACGCTCGTCTCCGGCGCAGTCAGTATCGGCATGGCTCTCAGCGGCTGGGGGGTGTGGAGTTTGGTTTTCCGTTCGTTGATTCAAACCTGCTGCACGAGCGTGCTGTTCTGGCGCTGGAATCCGTGGCGTCCGCGGCGCGTATTCAGCGCCGCTTCGTTTAAAGAATTATTCGGCTTTGGCTGGAAATTGATGGTTTCCGGGCTGATCGATACCACCTACAACAACGTGTACGGGTTGATTATCGGTAAGTTTTTTTCGGCCACAGAACTGGGCTATTATAGCCGGGCGCAGAGCTACTCGATGCTGCCGTCGCAGTTGTTGACGGAAGTCGTGCAGCGGGTGAGTTATCCGGCGTTGTCCACCGTGCAGGAGAACCGGCAGCGTTTGAAAGCCGCGTATCGGAAACTGATCAAAGGCACCATGCTTATTTCTTTCGTGGTCATGCTCGGGGTCGCCGCTGCCGCGCCGTCGTTGGTGGTATTTTTGATCGGGGAAAAATGGCTGCCGTCCGTGGGCTATCTTCAGTTGCTCTGTTTTATCGCCATGCTGCATCCCCTGCACGCGTTGAATTTGAATATGCTCAACGTCAACGGCAGGTCGGATTTGTTCCTGCGTTTGGAAATTATAAAAAAACTATTGGTGATTCCCACGATCGTGATCGGAATTAGGGGAGGGATGATCGTTCTACTATCGGGAATGATCGTGAATTCTATTCTTGCGTATTTTTTGAATAGTTTCTGGTCGGGCCGGATGGTCGGCTATCCGGTGCAGGAGCAGCTTGCGGATATTCTGCCGCTTTTCGGCATTGCGGCGGCCACCGGTATGGCGGTGTACAGCGCCGGGCTGATCCTATCGGCGCAGCCGGCGCCGGCCATTCTGGTTGCGCAGTCCCTATCCGGCGCGGCGGTTTTTGGAATGTTGATGAACGTGGTCAAAGTCGACGCGTTTATGGAGATGAAAACACTGATCAAGGGGAAGTTGTTTGCGGCGAGGCAGGGAGGTATTCAGCATGGAGAAGTTTAAGCAACCGATTTACGTGACGGAATCGTTCCTGCCGCCATTGGAGGAATTTCAGGGATATTTAGCGGATATCTGGCGGAGCAAATGGCTGACGAACAACGGTAACTATCACCAGCGCTTGGAACGCGCCTTATGCGATTATCTGGGAGTAAAATATATTTCGCTGTTTTCCAACGGCACCCTGGCGCTGGTCACTGCACTGCAGGTTTTGCGGATTGCTGGTGAGGTGATTACCACGCCGTTCAGTTTTGTGGCGACGACGCACGCTCTGTGGTGGAATAAAATAAAACCGGTTTTCGTCGATATCGAGCCGCGTACGTTTAACTTAGACGCGGCGAAAATTGAAGCGGCGATTACGCCGCAGACCACCGCGATTCTGCCGGTGCATGTGTACGGCAACCCCTGCGACCTGGAGGGGCTGCAGAAAATCGCCGATACCTACGGATTGAAACTGATTTACGACGCGGCGCACGCCTTCGGCGTGAAAATCCGGGGAACCGCGCTGGCCGGTTTCGGCGACCTGGCGGTGTTGAGTTTTCACGCGACGAAAATATTTAATACCTTCGAAGGCGGCGCGATCGTCTGCCACGACGCGAAGACGAAAAAGCGCATCGATTTTCTGAAGAATTTCGGCTTTGCCGACGAGACGACCGTTGTCGAACCGGGGATCAACGCGAAAATGAACGAATTTCAGGCGGCCCTCGGCTTGCTGCAGTTGCAGTACGTCGGAACGTCGATTGAGCGCAACCGGGCATTGACGCGGTCGTACCGCGCGGCGCTGGGCGGGATTCCCGGCATCCGGTTTTTCGAGGATATCCCGGAGGTAGAGCATAATTATTCCTATTTCCCCATTGTGATCGAAACGGAGAACTACGGAAAATCGCGCGATGAGGTTTACGACCATTTAAAAAAATACAATGTGTTCAGCCGGCGCTATTTTTATCCGCTGATCAGCCAATTCCCGTCTTACCGGGGGTTGGAGTCGGCCAAGGAGGGGATGCTGCCGGTTGCCGAAACAATAGCCCGGCAAATATTGTGCTTGCCGATGTATCCGAATTTACCTGCGGATGCGCCGCAGAAGATAGCGGATATAGTGCGCCGATTCCAGGAGCGCCGCTGAAACGGGGATGAAGATGGAGAACGCGATCGCGATTTTTTGTTCGGCCGAACAGCCGGTACCGCAGGTAGAATTAGCGGCGTTTGTGCAGCGCAATGATTCGGAATTCACTCCGCCGTTCGCGCAACGGGATTGGTTTGTTTCGTATGAAGAATGGGTGAGCCGTTTATTGCGGAACGGCGTGGTTATCTATGCGCGCGACAGCTTCAGCGGAGCGATAGCCGGGGCAGTGGGGTTTTATGCGGATTCGCAGCGATATAAAGACGCTTATGTTTCGTATATTTCCGTGTCGCGGCAGTACCGCAAACGCGGCATCGCCGGAAAGTTGATGTCCGCCATGGCTGCCAGGTGCGCGGCGCAGGGAATGCAGGGAATCAACGGCAGCTGCGCTGCCGGCAACCAGCCGATGCAGCGGCAGTTTGAAAGCAACGGCTATCTGAAAATTACCGATCCGCAGCAAGTCGTCGTGCTGAAGCAGGCAAATAAAAAAGACGATTGGGATAAAAATTTTTACTATTTGAAACTTTCATGAGCGTACCCATGGAACATTTTCCTTTTTTTCCCACACCCCTGACGCGGCACGCAGTCTTGTCCGCGTTGCTGGGGGTGACCCTGTTCATTAAGCAGGACGATTGGTTCGCCTATCCGGGCGGCGGCAGCAAGGCAAGAAAAGCGCGTTATATCTTCTGGGCCGCGCGGGAACGCGGGCACGACGCCGTCGTTACGGCCGGCGGGCTGCATTCTAACCATCTGCGGGTGAGCGCGCTTATGGCCGCGGAGTTGGGCTGGAAGAGCATTCTGATCGTGCATGCGGAAAAACCGGCGCAGGAGCACGCCGCGGGCAACCTCAAGCTTGCCCGGCTGGCCGGTGCCCAAGTGCGGTTTGTGCCGATGACTGGCGTTGCCGCGGCGATGGATCAGGCGATGGCGGATTTGCAGGCGCAGGGGCGGCGGCCGTACTACCTCTGGGGCGGCGGCCATTGCTTAGAAGGTACCTACGCCTATTACGGCGCGGTAAAAGAGGTGCGGCAGCAATTGGCGGACGGAGAAACCGTCGACGAGATTATCGTCGCCAGCGGCACCGGCACAACCCAGGCCGGCATCGAAGTCGGCTGCCGCGAATGTTTTCCCGGCGCGCGCGTGCGGGGCATTTCCATCGCGCGGGACGAGGAGCGGGGACGCGGCGTTATTGAAACGTCGATGCGCGAATTATATGGTTATTTACGCCAGGATCCGCCGCCGCAGGCTCCGGTATTTGACGTCCGTTTCCGGGGCGGCGGCTATGAAGCCGTATATCCGGAGCTGTTGGAAACGATCCGCTGGGCGGCGCGGCGCGCCGGGTTGATTCTCGACCCGACCTATACCGGCAAGGCGTTTCACGCCCTGCGCCGGTATATCGCCGAAGGCGCTATTGCGCGGGGCGCGGCTGTGCTATTTTGGCATACTGGCGGGATTTTAAATTTATTAGCGTCACGCGAACTCGAAGGGATATGATGTGAGTCTGAATATATTGCTTACCTCGGCGGGCCGCCGCAGTTATATGGTGCAATATTTTAAGGAAGCCCTCGCCGGCCGCGGCGTGGTGCACGCCGGCAATTCCGCGTATTCGCCGGCACTGCAGGCGGCCGACCGCGCGGTGATTACGCCGTTGATTTACGACGCCGGTTATATCGATTTTCTGCTCGATTACTGCAAAACACAGGATATTTCGGCGATTATTCCGCTCTTCGATATCGACGTGCCGATTTTAGCGAAGTCACGCGAACTATTTACGAAAGAATCGATCCGGGTGGTTGTTTCCGATTACCCGGTCACCGTGGTCTGCAACGATAAGTGGAAAACCTATACCTATTTGAAAAAAAATAAGATTCCGGCGCCGGCGACGTTTTCGACCCTGGACAGCGCACTGGCGGCCGTGAATGACCAGACGCTGGCTTTTCCGGTGATCGTTAAACCCCGCTGGGGCATGGGGTCGATCGGCGTGTATTCCGCAGCAGACCGTGAAGAGATGGCGGTTTTTTATAATAAAGTCAAAGTGGAGATCGGCAAGACCTATTTGAATTTCGAATCGCGGCATGATCTGGAACAGAGTGTGCTTGTTCAGGAACAGATTGCCGGCCAGGAATACGGCCTGGATATCGTCAACGATTTACAGGGGCGCTACGTCGCTACGTTCGTCAAACGTAAAAAAGCCATGCGTTCCGGCGAGACGGATATCGCCGTGACGGAAAACAACCCGGCGATTGAAGCGTGGGGAGAAGAAATTGGCCGGCGCTTAGGCCATGTCGGTAATTTAGACGTGGACTGCTTTGTGCGGGAAGATCACGTTTGGATACTGGAAATGAATTGCCGTTTCGGCGGCGGCTATCCGTTTTCGCATTTAGCCGGCGCGAATATTCCGCTGGCCATCGTTCACTGGCTCGACGGCCAAAAGCCGGGCGCGACGCTGTTTAAAATCAACTATGGAGTTGAGGGTATTAAAGATATGCAGCCGATTGTATTAAAAGCAAGAAATGGCGGCGCCGCATGAATACGGCGATGGTGAGCGTCGTGTGCTTGGCTTACAATCACGAAAAATATATCCGCGCTGCGCTGGACAGCTGTTTAATGCAGCGTATGGATTTTCCGCTTGAGATTATTGTGCACGACGACGCGTCTACGGATGCGACCGCGGACATCATCGGTGCTTATGCGCAGCGGTATCCGCAGGTGATTAAGCCGGTGTATCAAAAAGAAAATCAGTACGTCCACGGCTGGAAATTTTTGCTGGCGGATGTGTTTCCGCGCTGCACGGGCAGGTATATCGCCTTTTGCGAGGGGGATGACTATTGGACCGATCCGGAAAAATTGCGTAAACAGGTAGATTTTTTGGAAGCGCAACGTGATTTTGTGATGAGTTTCACGGATTGCCGGGAAGTGGACGCGCAGGGTGTGGTGCTCAAAGAGCGCTGTATTGCCGAACACGGCGACCGGACGTATACATATGATGATATGCCGGTGTACGCGCCGACGTTGACACGGGTGTGCCGGAATGTGCATTTTCACGATATTCCGAAATCGTTCGCGCACGCGCCCGGCGGGGATACGTACTTAGCGGTGTGGCTGTCGAAATTCGGCAAGGTTCGGTTCCAGGATTTTATTTCGGCGGATTACCGGATTATCGATCAAGGGGTGTGGAGCGGTAAAGATTCATTTCGGCAGTCAGTGCATCTTTTCTATACGCGGTATGCTATTTTAGATATTGCGGAAGGAAAATTGGAAAAAAAAATGCGGTACGCGGCAGCGGTTTTTTTGGGCGCGATGCGGACCAGGGCACGCGGCGCGGTCGAACTGCGGGCGTGTTCGGACGCCTATCGAACGCTGCGGGCGTATTGCCGGAAGAAAAAAAATCCGCGCCGGTCTGCCGGGCTTGACGACGCGGTATTTCAGGTATCGGTGTTTTTTTGGTATTATCTTTATTTTTTTATAAAACGGCTGAAGATGCGCGGCGGCCAGTTACGGCTCGCCGCCGGCCGAGGTGTGCGATGAAGCTTGGCATAATGCAGCCATATATTTTTCCGTACCTCGGCTACTTTCAGTTGATCGGCGCGGTTGACAAGTATGTGATTTACGACGACGTCAATTATATCCGCAGCGGCTGGATCAACCGCAATTATATCATCGTCAACCGGCGGCAATACCTGTTTACGATTTGTATAGACCATGCCAGTCCGTTCAAATTGATCAACGAATTGACGATTAAAGACGATTTTGTAAAATTGTCGAAAACCATCGAGTTGGCCTATAAAAAAGCGCCGTATTTCACCGAGGCTTTTGCGCTG
>JAMWCB010000096.1 GCA_023819605.1 Candidatus Omnitrophota bacterium | reverse complement strand
AGGCGGTCTTTCCTCCGGCGGAGAAACGCCGGATGAAGATATCGATATCGATTAGTCGTGTCTGATGAAAGCGTTTGACTGCCCGGTAGTGTAACTGGCAACACCCGAGAATTTGGATCTCGTTTTCTAGGTTCGAGCCCTAGCCGGGCAGCCAAAAATTTTGGCCATATGAGAGGAATCGTATGAATATATCTGACCAACTGGCGGCGGTAATTCTTGCGGCTGGTCAAGGCACGCGTATGAATTCCCAGCGGCCGAAGGTGCTGCATAAGCTGGGCAGCAAGCCGATGCTCGGCCATGTTATGGATACTGTTACCGCTGCCGGGGTCCGGCAGATGTTTGTCGTTACCGGTTTCCGGGGGGAACTGGTTGCTGAGTATGTCGGCGCGCGGGCGCGCTGCGTGCCGCAGCCGAATTTGTTAGGTACCGGCGACGCCGTCTGGCAGGTCAATGCCGAGCCGTTTATGCAGCGGGGCGACACCCATGTGCTGGTTATTTACGGAGATACGCCGTTGATAACCCCGCAAACCGTCGCGGCACTGATTGAGGAGCACCGGCGCAGCAACTCGTTGTGCACGTTGTTGTCTGCCGTTGTTCCGGACCCTACCGGCTATGGGCGGATTATTCGCGATGAACGCGGGAAAATCACCGCCATTGTGGAAGAGCAGGATGCGCAGCCGATCCAAAAAGCGATTCAGGAGGTTAACGTCGGCGCGTACGTGTTTAAGGCACAAGAGCTTTTTGCCGCGATTCAAGGACTCAAACCGGCGAATGTTAAAAAAGAGTACTATTTAACCGATGTTATTGCGGTTTTTGCGCGCAACGCATATCCGATCAGTCATGTCCGGACGGAAGACGTGGATGAAATGCTCGGAATCAATTCCCGCGCCGGCTTGGTGAAAGCGTTTGCAATATACCGGCGACGGATTATCGAAAAAATTATCGCCGGCGGCGTTACCGTCGTCGATCCGCACACGACGTATATCGATGATGAGGTGCGGATCGGACAGGATACCGTGATTTATCCGTTGACGGTTATCGAACGCGACGTGGAGATCGGACAGGGGTGTGCGATTGGACCGTTTTGTCATGTGCGGGCGGGCTGCCGGATTGCGGATAACGTGAGCATTGGAAATTTCGCGGAAATCAACCGTTCGGCCATCGGCAAGGGAACGCGGATCAAACATCAAAGCTATATCGGGGACGCGCAGATTGCCGCCGCGGTCAATATCGGCGCGGGGACAATTATCGCCAATTATGACGGAAAAAATAAACATAAAACCGTCATTGAAACGGGAGCGTTTATCGGCACCGGCACTATTTTGGTCGCGCCGGTGAAAATCGGCAAAGCGGCGGTTACCGGCGCCGGTGCGGTGGTGCCCAAAAATAAAAAGGTCGAGGATCATCAGGTCGTGGTGGGGATTCCCGCGCGGCTGCTGCGGAAGAATGAGGGCCCGGATTCATGCAAGAAAAGTTAATGGTTTTCGCCGGAAACGCAAATCCGAATTTGGCAAAAAAAATTTGTGAAAATCTGGGAGTTCCGTTAGGCAATGCATTGGTCGGGCGTTTCAGCGAAGGTGAAATTCAGGTAAAGATTAATGAAAATGTGCGCGGTAAAGATATTTTTGTCGTGCAGCCGACCTGCCCGCCGGCGAATGATCACTTAATGGAATTATTGATCATCGTCGATGCCTTGGCGCGGGCGTCGGCCGGGCGCATTACGGCGGTTACGCCGTTTTACGGGTATGCCCGCCAGGACCGCAAAGATCAGCCGCGCGTGCCGATTACGGCGAAATTAGTGGCGAACTTGATTACGACCGCCGGAACGTCGCGCGTTCTGACCGTGGATTTGCATGCCGGCCAGATTCAGGGTTTTTTTGATATTCCGGTCGATCACCTCTACGCCGCGCCGGTCCTGGTGGAAAAATTCCGCGAGTATATACAAATCGCCGGCAAGGAAAAAACCGTGGTGGTTGCGCCGGACGTCGGCGGCGTGAAGATGGCCCGCGCGTTCGCCAAGCACCTCGGTGTGCCGTTGGTCATTGTGGATAAGCGCCGGATTGACGCGCAGAGCGCGGAAGTGATGAATGTTTTGGGTGATATAAAGGGAAAAACCGCGCTTATCGTCGATGATATGGTGGCGACGGCCGGATCGTTGACCGAAGCGGCGAATGCTTTGAAAAATATGGGCGCCAAAGACGTTTATGCCGGCGCATCGCATGGAATCTTTTCCGGCCCGGCGATTGAGCGTATTGAGAAAAGCGTTTTGAAGGAAGTCGTGGTCACGGATACGATTCCCCAGGAAAACTATGGCAAGCATCCAAAAATAAAAATCCTCACGGTCGCGCCGCTGCTGGCCGAGGCGATCCGGAGGATTCATAATGAACAATCGGTGAGTTCGTTGTTTGTCTAAACGGCGGCCGCGGGAAAGCGAGGGAGTTCCCTTTTTTTCGGCGGCAACCATCGGAACACGCGAAGTGAAAAAGGAGGAATATTGTGGAACGGGTAACGGTAATTGCGGAGCCGCGCGTCAGATTAGGGAGTGTCGCGTCGCGACAGACCCGGCACGCCGGTTTAATTCCGGCGGTCATTTACGGGAGGACGGTTTCTCCGGAATCGGTCTGCATCAATGGCCGGGAATTGGTGAAAATGATTCATAAGTTCGGGACGAAAGTTATTGTCGATCTGAAAGTGAAAAAGAACGGCGTGACCGATGACCGGACGGTAATCATCAAGGATATTCAATTTGAAATCGTCCGGGACGGAATTGTGCATATCGATTTTCAACAGATTAGCCTGACGGAAAAAATACGCGTTTCCGTGCCGTTGATTACGCGCGGCGATGCCGATTCTCCCGGTGTCAAATCCGGCGGGGTTCTGGAACATCTGGTGCGGGAAGTCGAAATTGAAAGTTTGCCGACGCTGATTCCGAAGCAAATTACGGTTGACGTGGCCGCGTTGAATATCGGCGATGTTCTCTGTGTGCGCGATCTTAAGGTTCCGGAGGGAGTAACGCTGGTTACCGATCCGGAATTGCCGGTCGTTTCCGTGAAGATGGTTCTGGAGGAAAAGCCGGCGGAAGCGCCGGCGGAAGAAGGCGCCGCCGCGGAGCCGGAAGTCATTAAGCAGAAAAAGCCGGAAGCGGAAGCGGCTGCCGAAGAAGGAAAAGCCAAGGCGAAAAAATAAGCCCGGACGGCGTATTCTGCGATGGTTGATTGAGATGAAATTGGTTGTCGGCCTGGGAAATCCCGGCTCCGAATATGAGCAAACCAAACATAATGTCGGGTTTTGGGTGGTTGATGCCCTGGCGCGGCAGCTTGCGGTCGAACTGATGAAAAAGAAATTCGATGCGCTCTGGACGCAGATACGGAACGGCGAACAGAATTTTCTCTTGATCAAACCGATGACGTATATGAACCGCAGCGGGTTTGCCGTGGCGAATTTTATGCGTTTTTTTAAAATTGCGCATGCGGACCTGTTGGTTATCGTCGATGACGTTCATTTGCCGGTCGGATCGCTGCGCCTGCGCCCGGCGGGAAGCGCCGGCGGCCATAACGGGTTGCGTTCGATTATCGAGCAGGTCGGCGGCGATCAATTCGCGCGTTTGCGCTGCGGGATCGGCAGAGCGGAGCGGGCGGCTGATCTGGCCGGATATGTTTTGAGCGGATTTTGCGGCGCGACGGAGCGTGCGCACGCGCAGGCGATGGTGCAGCGCGCCAGGGACGCGGCATTAGTATGGATTGCGGAGGGATCAGGCGCCGTGATGAATCGTTATAACGGCATGACGATAGAACAGAATGATGAAACGCGCCCGCGCAGCCGGGCAAAGGAGGAAAGAACGGATGGTGAATAATTATGAGGCAGTTATTATTGTCGGGCCTGCTTTGGAAAAAGAGGCGCTGGATAAGGTGGTCGATGATATAAAGACGCTGATTTCCCGCCACCAGGGAACTGTATCGCAGGTACAGCCATGGGGCAAGAAGAAATTGGCCTACCCGATCAAGAAACAGAACGAGGGCAGTTATTTTTTATTCGATTTCACTCTTGCGCCGCTTCAGGTAAAAAAAATCGAGGGATTGTTGAAATTAAACGAAGCGCTGTTGCGGACACTGGTTATTAAGAAGGAATCGTAAGGGGTCCTATGGCAAATTTAAACAAGGTTTTACTCATGGGTAATCTTACGCGCGACCCGGAATTGCGCTATACGCCCAATGGGAAAGCGGTCGCGACGTTTACGCTGGCGATCAACCGGTATACCGGCGGGGGATCAACCGCGGCCGGTGCGGAACGCCGCGAGGATACCTGTTTTGTGCGAATCGTTTGTTGGGAAAAATTGGCCGAATTGTGCGGCCAGTATTTATCCAAAGGGCGGCCGGTTTTTGTGGAGGGTCGTTTGCAAAGCCGTTCGTGGCAAGCGCCGGATGGATCAAAGCGTTCGACGATGGAAGTTGTCGCGCAGACGGTGCAGTTTTTGGGGGCCGGCAGGGCGAAAAATGCGGATCCGGGCTCCGCCGCCGATGCGCAGCCGGATTTCGGCGCGGCGGATCCGTTGGCGACCCATGACGCGGACGCGCCCGCCGTGCCGTACGGAGCGCAGCCGGACGAAGAAGTCCCTTTTTAATAAATCGATACGACGGATGCATGAGCGGGTTAAAGCTGGAACGTTGAAAAGGAGCGGAACATGGGAATGGAAAAAACGACGAAACGCGTGCCGAAAATGAAAATGAAAATGAAATAGAAACATGTTTTTTTAAGAAAGAAGGTTTGCCGTTTCTGTCAGGACAAAGTAACCGTGATTGATTATAAAGATATTGCGCGGATTTCAAAATTTGTTTCGGAGCGCGGGAAAATGATCCCGTCCCGGATCAGCGGTACCTGCGCAAAATGCCAGAGGAAACTGGCGGTTGCCGTCAAGCGCGCGCGGTTTTTGGCGTTATTGCCCTACGCGGCGGATTGATTGTTCGGAAGCGATGAGTAGCGGCGACGTCGTAAGTCCGGCGCCGGCGGTTAACCAGGGAGCGATGAGCATGAAAGTTATTTTAAAAGAAGATATCAAACAACTGGGGCTTATTGGCGAGGTCGTGAACGTCGCCGACGGCTACGGACGAAATTTTTTAATACCGCAGGGCAAGGCTTTGGAAGCCAATGCCGGGAATATGCGGCAGTTTGAAAATTTTCGCCGGCAGCTTGAACAAAAACGCGCGGAAGCGAAAAGTTCCGCGGAAGAGCTGGCGCGCAAGATTGAGCAGATTTCCTGCACGATTGTGGTGCAGGCGCATGAAGAGCAGCTTTATGGGGCGGTGACCAACGCGGATGTCGCCGCGGCGTTGCAGCAGGAAGGTGTTGCCATCGATAAAAAGGACGTGCTCTTGGAAGAGCCGATTAAGCAATTGGGCGTCTACCAGGTTACGGTGCGTTTGCATCCTGATGTCAAGCCGCAGGTCAAGGTATGGGTGGTAAAAAGTTAACGCGCGCCGCCGAAAAGACCAGAACGCTTGATGCCGCGCTGATCGATAAAATTCCTCCCCAAAATATTGAGGCGGAAATGGCGGTGTTGGGGTCTATGCTCATGGAGGAATCGGCGATTGCCGACGTGATCGCCGATTTGCAGGAAGACTGTTTTTACCGGGAAAACCATCGCAAAATATTCGCTGCGATGGTTCGCCTGTTTAACGAGAATCAGCCGGTCGATCTGATTACCTTAACCGAGCAGTTGCGGCGGGAAAATGTTTTGGAAGCCGTGGGCGGGCCGGCATATCTGACGGAGTTGACGAATGTCGTTCCGACCGCCGCCAATGTCCTGCATCACGTGAAAATCGTCAAGGAAAAATCGCTGCTGCGTAATTTAATTTCCACGGCGACGACGATTATTACGGAAGGATACGAACACGATCAGGAAGTCGACGTGCTGCTCGACAAAGCGGAAAAATTAATCTTTGAAATATCCGGTTCCAAATTAAAAAACGGGGCGGTTTCGGCAAAAGAGCTGGTGAAAACGGCGATTGAGACGATCGAACGGTTGTATCAGCGTAAAACTCAGGTAACCGGCGTGCCGACCGGTTATTATGATTTGGATGTGAACACGGCGGGCTTTCAGTTTTCCGATTTGATTGTGCTGGCCGGCCGTCCGTCGATGGGAAAGAGCGCTTTGATGCTGGGGTTTGCCGAACACGCGGCGCTGGCGGCGCGCGTACCGGTGGCGGTGTTCAGCCTGGAAATGTCGAAAGAGTCGCTGATGCAGCGTATTCTCTGTTCGCACGCACGGGTGAATATGCAGCACGTGCGCACCGGTTTTTTGTCGAAGCGCGATTGGGAGGCGATTATCGACAGCGCCAATAAAATTTCCCAGTCGCCGATTTATATCGACGACACCGCCGGTATTACGTTGATGGAAATGCGGGCTAAAGCCCGCCGCCTCAAGGCGCAGCAGAATATCGGTTTGTTCATCCTGGATTATTTGCAGTTGATGCAGGCAGCGGCCGGCGGTTCACCCCAGAGCCGCCAACAGGAGATTTCTGATATTTCCCGGGGGCTGAAGGCGCTGGCCCGGGAATTGAATGTGCCGATTATCGCGATCAGCCAGTTGTCGCGGGCGACAGAGCAGCGCGAGGGATATCGCCCCCGCCTTTCCGATCTGCGCGATTCCGGCGCTATCGAACAGGATGCCGATGTGGTGATGTTGCTGTTTCGTGAAGATTATTATAATCCGACGGAAGAAAATAAGGGGGTGACCGAAGTGATTATCGCCAAGCAGCGTAACGGTCCGGTGGGCACGGTGAAATTGCTTTTCCGGAAGGAATTCAGCCGGTTTGAAAGTTTAGCGCAGGATGCGGCATAATATGCGTTTATTCTGGAAGCTATGCGTGTCGGCGATCGTGGTGTCCGTGGCGGTGTCCGGGGGGGATGTTCGCGCTCAGAGCGGCGAGCGCCAGATTGCCGCAGTCGAAATAAAAAACAACGCGGTGGTCGGGGAAAAGACCATCCGGTCGCATTTAAAAAGCAAGCCGGGAGCGGTATACTCGCAGACAACGGTGAGCGATGATATCAAACGCCTCTATGCCACCGGTTATTTTCGGGATGTGAGCGTGTCTTCCGAGAATATCGGAAAAAACCGCGTGCGGCTGATTTTTCAAGTTGTAGAAAAACCGATTCTGGGGGCGTTGACATTTTCCGGAAACCGCCAGTTCAAAGTCGCGCGGTTGCGCAAACAGATGCAAATCAAAGTCGGCGATATTTTCGATCAGTTCAAACTGAACGAAGATATGGAGACGCTGAGAAAATTATATGTGGAGAAGGGATACGCGTCGGCGTCCGTAACCTGCCGCACGGAAGAGCGGGATAGTAAAGTGGCGGTTGCGGTGGTCATCGATGAAGGGCTGCGTCAGCGGATTCGGTTTATCGCGTTTCGCGGAAACGTTTCGATTGAACGCGCGCGCCTCCTCAAGGTCGTCCAGACGAAAAAAAAGATTTTTTTTCAATCCGGTTTTTTAAAGAAAGACGTTTTGGATGAAGATGTCGAGCGGTTGGTTGTTTTTTATCGGGGGGAAGGTTTTCTCGATGTGCGCGCGCGTACGGAAGTTTCTGAACTGCCGGGTAAGCGCGGCCGCTTGACAATAACTTTTTTTATCGACGAGGGAAACCGGTATCATGTCGGCGAGATTTTGGTCACGGGGAATAAAATTTTCAGCGTTGAGCGAATCCGTTCGACGATCAAGCTTGTTTCCGGAAAAGTGTTTAGCGAACAGAAAATGCGCGAAGATATCAATAGCCTCCAGAGCGCGTATTTTGATGAAGGGTATATATCCGCGCAGGTTAAGGTGGATACGGCGCTTAATGCGGAAACGAATAACGTGGATGTCACCTATGATTTGACGGAAGGCGGCATCGGTTATGTGGATAAAGTCCGGATTAAAGGCAATGACCGCACAAAAGACGCCGTGCTTCGGCGGGAGATTCGCCTAACTCCCGGCGAACGGTATAATGGGAAAAAATTGCGCCGCAGCCGGGAACGTTTATATAATTTGGGATATTTCGAGGAAGTTACCTTTAATACGGCAAAGGAACCGACGACGCTGCCGGACAAGTATGATTTGGATTTGTTTGTGAAAGAGACAAAAACCGGCGAATTCAGCTTCGGCATCGGCTACAGTTCGGTGGACAAACTTATTGGGTTCGTCGATTTGACACAGCGCAATTTTGATTTATTTAATCCGCCGACGTTTACCGGCGGCGGACAGCGCTTGAATATCCATATGGAAGCCGGTTCAGAGAAACAAGATTACGAGCTGGGGCTCGTCGAACCGTGGTTTTTAGGATATCCGCTTTCTTTGGGGAGCTCGGTCTATAACCGTACGCGTGAATGGGAATCGTATACGGAACGCCGCGTCGGCGGCAAGGTTTTTTTCGGGAAGGAGATCGGGGAATACTGGCGCAATCGGGTTACCTTCAAGCAGGAAGGGGTCCGGATTACCGATTTGTCGGCGGATGTCGGCTCGCAGATCCGGGCGGAAGAAGGGAAAAATATTCTGAACACGTTGGAGGAACAGATAATCCATGATTCCCGTGATAATGTCTATAACCCGACGACCGGTTGGTATAATTTAGTGATCGTGGAATATGCCGGCGGTTTTTTAGACGGCGACAAGGAATTTATCAAATATTTTACCCAGAACAGCCGGTTTATCCCGCTTTCGGAAAAAGCGGTTTTGGAATTCCGCGGCCGCGCCGGTTTGGTTGAGCCGTACGGCGATTCCGAGCGGGTGCCGATTTACGAGCGGTTTTACGTGGGCGGGGCATATACGATCCGCGGTTATAAAGAACGGGATATCGGCCCGAAGGATGAGAAAGGCGATCCGATCGGCGGCCGCGTGCTGTTGGTGGGAAACGCGGAATATTCGTATTTGCTCGGGGAGAATTTGAAATGGGCGTTTTTCTACGATATCGGCAATGTCTGGGACAGCATTTCCGCCTTGCAGGATGAAGGGGAAAAATTCAAAGCCGGCGTGGGAACCGGTATGCGGGTTAAAACTCCGCTGGGACCGATTCGTCTCGATTATGGGTATGCGTTGAATAGCCGTCCGGGGCAGTCGCGGAGCAGGTTTCATTTTACGATGAGCCATGAATTGTAACGGCGGAAACGCGTTCGGCGCAGGGGGGGCGCGGCCGGCGGCGATTTCTTTGAAATTGACAAAAAGTAAAACTGTGTTACAATAAAATCTTAATTATTGCCGATACTCAAACGATAAGGGGGGTAGCGAATGAAATCTTCATGGGTTGGCTTAGGAATGTGCGCGTTGCTTGCCGGATATAGTTCTGCCGCGATGGCTGCCGAGATTAAAATCGGTGCAATCAGCTTGAATCAGGTTTTTCAAGAATACCAGAAGGTGATTGATTCGAATACCGCGCTGGAAAAAGAGAAGCAGCAGGTTAAAACGATGATTTCCGAAATGCAGGATTTGGAAAAAACCATGGAGCATCTCAACGATCAGGGCAAGGAAGAACGCCGACGTCAATTGAAGGCCAAACAGGAGGATCTGCAGCGGCGGACCACGGAGGTGCGCAAGAATGAAGATCGTATCCTGCGGGAAATTTTAAAGGATGTCGAACAGGTGTCCGCGGAATTGCGAAAAAAAGAAAAATTCACGCTGATTATCGATGACCGCCTGGTGATTAGCGGGCAGGAGGATCTTGATGTCACGAAGAAGGTGATTGACGGGCTGAATGCGGCGTATAAAAATCAGCCGGCGGCTAAGTCGAAATAATCGGCGGCGCTCGTCGGAAGC
>JAMWCB010000095.1 GCA_023819605.1 Candidatus Omnitrophota bacterium | reverse complement strand
TTTCGCGTCACTTGGTTTCGGGGAAAATACTAAACGACGCCAAATCAAATCTTGCAGGAGTTTTTTCCCAAAACGTGTTAAATCGTATTGGTATTTTGGACGACTTGCACAGTTACTACCGTTCGTTGACGACGAAAAACGAGGGCGAGCATAAAATTTTTATAGCTGCTTTAAATTTGATGAATAGGTCTTTTTTTTCTTCTCTCTATGGAGGAGCCTATGGGGGGTGGTTGTGCCGGCATCAGAATTTTTTCGGCACGAGCTTATGGCCTTTTTTAGATAAGGAATTTTTAAAATCAATGCTGCAAGTCCCGATGGAATATCTGACCCGGTATTCTCTTTATTGGGAAATAATGAAACGGCTTGATCCAAAGGCACTAAGTTTACCTTTTTGTTCCGCGTGTGATCATCCGCAATTGATTTTGGAACAACAAGGTATAGACCCTAAGGCCATACGAAAATCTTCGTACGCATATATTTTTGCAAAATTGAAAAAAGTTCGGACGGCGACAATGTTTGATTATCCGGAAGAATTACACGAGGTCTTAAGCAAGCGGGCGACTATAGGCCTGGAGTTGAGTCCACAATGTTTCGCGGATGCTGAGTTGATCAAAGTTCTTGATTTCGCGGCGTGGAGATTTCGATATGTAGATTGTAGCGCCCCATTCCCGGCTTCGTTGAACAAAAAATTTTTTTTATTTCATAGGTTATTGAGAAGATTGCAATAATTTTCAGTTTACAGGGTAGCCACGGTAACAGTAACTGCGTTTATTTTTTGCAATTTTTTTGGTACCTGACGTTCGCATTTCTTTTCTCATTGAAAAAAAGAAATTACTGAGTATAATAACCAGACATATAAGGGGATTCCTGCCGTAGGGGACATATCTGAAGTGAACGTAACAGACGAGGTGTGTAATGAGCGATAAGCTGGAGCAGTTGACCAAGCAGATTTATGAAGAGGGCGTTCAGAAGGCTCAGGAAGAAGCGAAGAAAATTGTAGCGGCAGCGGAGGAAGAAAAACGTAAAATTTTGCGTCAGGCCCGGGAAGAAGCGGAAGAAATGCGTGCTGCTGCGGCGCGCGAAGCCGAGGAATTGCGCCGGCGGGTTGAGTCCGAGCTGCGGATGGCCGGGCAGCAGGTATTAGCGCTGTTGCGTCAGAAAATAACCGAGATGATTTCCGTGAAGGTCGCCGAGCAGGGGGCAAAGAATTTTGTCGGTGATCCGAATTTTTTGAAAAATGTTTTGGAAGTCGTGATGAAAGAATGGATTTCGTCAGGTTGCCAGCATGGTCAGGAATTTTATCTGAAATTGCCGCACGCCCTGCGGCAGGATTTGGAAACATATTTTTTACAGCACGCGCAGCAAGAATTAGGTGCCGGCCTGCGCGTGGAGTTCGATGAAAAAATCAAGAGTGGTTTTGTTATTGTGCCCAAAGACGGCGGATATCGCATTGGTTTTACGGAAGATGATTTTAAGGCGTTGATTCTCTATTTTTTACGACCGCGATTGATTGAATTTTTATTCCAATAAGCGAGTATGAGCAGACAATATTACTATTTAGTGACTTCGTTGCCGACGTTGCGGCTGGATGATTACAAAGAGCCGTATCGGGTGCAGGAATTTATGGCGCAATTGCTCCAGCATGCCGACGCTGCCGATTCACAAGCCGCGCGTGAAGTGCTGGGTTTGTATGATCACGGCACTATTATCGACGCGGTGACCGGCCGCTCGGCGCCCTGGTCGAACCTGACCGGAAACTGGACACCGGCCGAAATCCGCGCGCAGCTTGCCGACGCGGAGTTTCCCTGGGATAGTTACCTTCGCGATTTTCTGGCGGAAGTGAGCGTGCGGCGTCAACAGGCGGAGCCGTTAAACCGGGCGCAAATCGAGCAGATACTTTTGACCTATTATTACCGGCGCATGAGCGCCCATGCCAACCGGTTTATCCGTGAATATTTTACCTTTGAGGTTACGCTGCGCAACGTGCTCGCTGCCGTTAATCGGCGTAAATTTTCCGCGGGATATACGGAATTAATCCCCTCCGGCGAGGAATCGCTCCGGGAAAAATTGCAGAGCGCGGCGCAGGCGGATTTTGGTTTGAGCCGGGAAATTGAATATTTGCCGGAGATTCTCGCGTTGGCCGAAAATCCGGATTTGCTGCATGGGCAGAAGTTTCTTGACGGTTTGCGGTGGGAGATGATTGACCGCATTAATACCTTTTCCTATTTTTCGATCGATGTGTTGCTGGGATATTTACTCAAGTTGATGATGGTGGAACGCTGGATTGCCTTGGATGAGCAGCACGGCAAGGAGCTTTTCGAAGCCCGGGCTGCGGTCGCGGCGATATAAATTTTTAAGAAGATGTCGGGAGCACGTGAAGGGGAACGAGTCCGTTTCGTACGGGAGGGCGTATGGCAACTAAAGGACGCGTAGTCGGCGTTGTTTCTAATTTAGTAACGATTGAAGTGGAGGGGCCGGTAAGCCAGAATGAAATTTGTTACGCGCTCTTGGACGGTGTGCGTCTGAAAGGTGAAGTAATCAAAGTTAACGGTCGGCATGTGTTCGCGCAGCTTTTCGAGAGTACCCGGGGAATGCAGATGGATACACCGGTGGAATTTAGCGGGCATTTGCTGGAGGTGACTTTTGGTCCGGGGATGCTTTCCCGCCGTTACGACGGATTGCAGAATGATTTGGAGGCGATGAGCGGAGTTTTTCTCCAACGCGGCGAAGAGACCGAGCCGATTTCGTTTGCGCAAAAATGGCAGTTTCAGCCGCTGGTCAGCGCCGGCGAGCGGGTGCAGGCCGGTGATTGGCTGGGTGAAGTGTTGGAAAATTGGCTTAAACATAAAATTATGGTGCCGTTTGACCTGGCGGGATTTTGGCAGGTTGAAACGGTTGTCGGCGCCGGAGAATACGCGGCGCAGGATACGATCGCGACGTTGAAAAATCAACAGGGCGAAACCGTTGCCGTGAACATGATTCAACGCTGGCCGGTCAAGGTGCCGTTGCGGGCCTACGCGCATAAACCGATCGCGTCAAAATTATTGGAAACCGGCGTGCGGCTTATCGATACGCTGAACCCGATCGTCGAAGGCGGTACCGGGTTCATCCCCGGACCGTTCGGCTGCGGCAAGACGGTTTTACAGCACATCATCGCGGCCAATGCCCAGGTCGATATCGTGATCATCTGCGCCTGCGGCGAGCGGGCAAATGAAGTGGTGGAGATTTTTACCGAATATCCGGAACTCGACGATCCGTATACCGGCAGAAAGTTGATGGAACGCACGATTATTATTTGTAATACGTCCAACATGCCGGTGGCGTCGCGGGAAGCTTCCGTCTATACGGCGATGACCATTGCCGAATATTACCGGCAGATGGGTTTGAAAATTTTATTGTTGGCTGATTCCACGTCGCGCTGGGCGCAGGCGTTGCGCGAGATGTCCAACCGGCTGGAAGAATTGCCGGGACCGGACGCGTTCCCCATGGATTTGCCGGCGATTATCGCTAATTTTTATTCCCGCGCCGGGTTTGTGGAATTAAATAACGGCAAGACCGGTTCCATCACTTTCATCGGCACGGTGAGTCCGGCCGGCGGAAATTTGAAAGAGCCGGTAACCGAGTCGACGAAAAAAGTCGCTCGGTGTTTTTATGCGTTGTCCCAGAAACGCGCGGATAGTAAACGGTATCCGGCAATCGATACGATCGAAAGCTATTCGAAATATATGGAATACAAGGAAGTTCAGCAGTATTTACAGGATCATCTGGAACCGCGCTGGGTAGAAAAAGTAAACTATATCCGCGACGTGCTGTTGCGCGGCAAGGAAGCCTATGATCAAATCAATATTCTCGGCGATGACAGCGTGCCGGTAGAATATCATCTGCGCTATTGGAAATCGGAGCTGGTTGACTTTGGCTTTTTGCAGCAGGATGCGTTCGATGCCGTCGATAAGGTTACGTCCCTGGAGCGGCAGCGCTATGTGTTCGATATTATTTCCCGCATCTGCACGGCGGAATTCCAGTTTGAGACCTTTGCGGATGTTTCGCCTTATTTTAAGCGGTTGATCAACCAGATCAAACAGATGAATTTTACGGTCTTTAAGAGTGAGCAGTTTAAAAAATACGAGGATGAACTGCAGAGTATGTTGATGGAGAGGAAACAATCATGACAGACCAGGCGACCGCGTTTACCAAGGTATATACGAAAATCGAGCAGATTTCCAAAGCGACCTGCGCGTTGCGCGCGCGCGGGGTGATGAATGAGGAAATGGCGCTGGTGGCCGGGCGTCCGGCGCAGGTGGTCAAAATTCAGGGTGATTTGGTGACGCTGCAGGTTTTTTCCGGGACGCAGGGCATCGGCACGGATGTTGACGTGTTGTTTCTGGGTGAGCCGCCGACGCTGCGTGTCGGCGCGGATCTGTCGGGAAGATTTTTTAATGCTTACGGGAAGCCGATTGACGGCGGGCCGGATCTGGAGGGTGAAAAGATTCAAATCGGCGGTCCGAGTGTCAATCCGGTGCGGCGCAAGCAGCCATCGGAGTTGATCAGCACCGGCATCGCCGGTATTGATTTGAATAATTCGCTGGTTACCGGACAGAAGATTCCCTTTTTTGCCGATTCGGATCAGCCGTTTAACCAAGTCATGGCCACGGTGGCCTTGCGCGCCGGCGCCGACCGGATCATCCTCGGCGGCATGGGGCTTTCCAATGACGATTATCTGTATTACCGGCGTGTTTTCGAAGACGCCGGCGCGCTGGAACGCATTACCTGTTTCATAAATACGACCGACGATCCGCCGGTGGAACGTTTGCTGATTCCGGATATGTCTCTAGCGGCAGCCGAATATTTCGCGGTCGAACGCACGGAAAACGTGCTGGTGCTGTTGACGGATATGACGTTGTATTGCGACGCGTTGAGTATTGTTTCCAACCGTATGGATCAGATTCCGAGCAAAGATTCTATGCCCGGTTCACTATACAGCGATTTGGCGAAAATATACGAGAAAGCCGTACAGTTCGAAAAAGGTTCGATTACGATTATCGCCGTAACGACGTTGAGCGGCGGCGACATTACGCACGCGATTCCGGACAATACCGGTTATATTACGGAAGGGCAGTTGTTCCTGCGGCGGAATACGGATATTTCCAAAGTTATCATCGACCCCTTCCGCAGTTTATCGCGTTTAAAACAGTTGGTTATCGGTAAACGCACCCGTGAAGATCATGCGCAGGTGATGAACGCCGGCGTGCGGCTCTACGCGGACGCGGCCAATGCGCGCACCAAGCAGGAAAACGGTTTCGACCTGACCGATTACGACGAGCGAACTCTGAAATTCGCGCGCGATTACGCGCGCGAATTGTTGGCGATCGATATTAATATCGGGGTCGACCGGATGCTCGATACGTCCTGGAAATTATTCGCGCGGCATTTTAAGAAAGAAGAACTCGGCGTCCGGCAGCAATACGTCGAGAAGTACTGGCCCAACGAAACCTGAGGGGCGGTCACGGAATGGATAAATTCCAGTATAACAAAATAACCATGATTCAGTTCGGCCGCGATTTGGCGGTGCGCCGCAACGCCCTGCCGGTGCTGCAGAATAAAGAGGCGGCGCTGCGCGCGGAAACCCGCCGCATCCGACAGCGGATGCAGGATATTGAACAGAAAATCGCCGCGGCGGTCGAGTCGCTGGTTCCGCTGCGACGGTTATGGGCGGAATTTCCGGATATCGTGCGCGTGGATACGGTGGTGTACGCCGCAAAAAAAATAGCGAGCGTTCATGTGCAGGTCGTCGCCGACGTGCTTTTTGCCGTGGAGCCGTTTCATATGTTTTCCGCGCCGGCGTGGTTTGCCGCCGGCATCGAGCGCCTCAAAGCGGTGATGCGTTTGAAGGTCGAGTTGCTCAACGAAGCGAAAGTATTGCGTCGCGTCGAGTACGCGCGTCGGAAAACGACGCAGAAGGTCAATTTATACGAGAAAGTGCAGATTCCGTTTTATGAGGAATCGATTCGAAAGATCAAGCGCTATATGGAAGACGAAGATAATCTGTCGCGTTCGGCCCAAAAAGTGATTAAAAAAAGGCTGGAAGCCGGATCGCGTTAACAAGGATTGTGCGATGATTGCGCCAATGGAAAAGATTACCGCGTTGGTTTTCCACCGTGAGCGGGAGATTTTTTTAAGCCGTTTGCAGGAATTGGGTGTGGTCCATGTGGCGGTGGAAAAAAAAGAAGAAGGGGCCGTGGCCTTGACCGAACGGGCCCAGAAAATAACGCGGGCGAAGGAATTGCTGCGCGCCGCGGAAAAAAACGACGCCCGGAGATACCGGCAGTACGTTGCCCAACCGCTGCCGTCGCCGGAGAATTTTCTCTGGGATGAAGTATTTGTGCTGGTGGAATCATTCGAGGCGCTCCAGGAGGAATTGGTTAAAATCGGCGACCGGCAGGAAAAAGTCGAACGGGAGTTGCGGAATTTAGCGCCGTGGGGGGATTTCGACAAAGAGTCGGTCCGTCGGCTGCGCGCGGCCGGTATCGGCGTCCGCCTGTTTATCTCGCCGACGGCGAAATTCGCGGCGTGCACGCAGCGCGGCGATCTGGCGTGGGAAGAAATTTCCCGCGATCAGACATACGTGTACTTTGTCGTTTTCGAGCGCGGCGATCCGGTGCAAATCGATTGCGATGAATTCAGCTTGCCGGATACGGACAAAAAAACATTGGAAAGCGATTTCCAGGCGCTTCGGGAAAAACAGCGGGAAAAAGAAAAAGCCCGCGAGGAAATTTTTGCCAACGTGCGCCGGGTGTTGGCCTATGTGCAGGCGCAGGAGACGGAACTGGCTTATTTGACCGTTCAGGAGCACCTGCCGACTGCCGCGGCGGGCGTCGTGTACGTGCTCACCGGCTGGGTGCCGCTTTCTGAAAAAAAAGCGGTGGAAAAATTTTTTGAACAAGAGAAACTTTACTATTTTTTCGCGCGGCCGCAGGTCGGTGAAGCCGTGCCGATTTTATTGAAAAATAATCGTTATGCGCGCCTCTTTGAGCCGATCGCGAAACTTTTTGCCCTGCCGCAGTACGCGGAGTTGGATTTGACCGTGTGTTTCGCGCCTTTTTTTACTTTATTTTTCGGGCTCTGCTTAGGCGATTGCGGTTATGGCTTGGTGCTCCTGATTGCCGCGCTTGCCGCCGCGAAGAAAATTCCACCGGCGCTGCGGCCGCTGGCGAAACTCGTGGCGATTTTCGGCGTATCGACGATTGCGGTCGGCATAGTCACCGGCACTTTTTTCGGAGCGAGTTTTGCGCAGGTCGCGGCGTTGCAATCGGTGGTGCTGTTCGATTCCAATGATATGTTCAATATCGCTTTGTTGGTCGGCATGGTCCAGATTCTGTTCGGCATGGTTGTCAAATGCGTGAACCTGAGCCGCCAGTATGGGCCGGCGGCGGCCTTGTCCACGCTGGGATGGATTTTACTGGTCGTGGGTTTGTCCGCGTTGGCGATTCCGGGCATGGCAAAACAGCCGGGGCCGGTATGGGGGAGCTGGCTGGCCTATACCGGCGCCGGTATGATTTTGCTCTTTAACGACCTGAAAGCGAATATTTTCGTGCGTTTAGGCAAAGGCCTCTGGGAATTGTATGGGATAACCGGTGTGTTCGGGGATGTGCTCAGCTATATTCGTTTGTTTGCGTTGGGAACATCCGGCGCAATTCTCGGATTCGTGATTAACGAGATTGCCTTGCAATGCCGCCAAATCCCGCTGGTCGGTTATCCGGTGATGGTGTTGCTGCTGATCGTCGGGCACACGGGTAATTTATTGCTTGGCTGTTTATCGAGTTTTGTCCATCCGCTGCGTTTGACGTTCGTCGAATTTTATAAGAATGCCGGGTTTACCGGCGGCGGCAAACCATACGCGCCGTTCCGGAAAATGACGCTGTCCCGGCAATGAACGGGATTGGTTGTTGGATTTTGAGCGGCGCTGTTTTTTGATACAATGCTGAGGATGACGGATAAAGAGGAGGAGAGTATGACGACGGCATTGATTTTGGCGTATGTGGGAATTGCGTTAATGGTGGCTATGTCCGGCTGCGGCAGCGCGATCGGCTGCGTTATCGGCGGTTCGGCATCGGTCGGAGCGCTGAAGAAAAAAGAAGAGGCGTTCGCATCCTGCTTAGTGTTGAGCGCTTTGCCGGGAACGCAGGGGTTGTATGGGTTCGGCGCTTTTTTTATTTTAAAAGATATCTTGTCGCCGGAAATGAGTTTGTTTCAAGGCGCGGCAATTTTCGGCGCGGGGTTGATTATGGGTTTCGCCGGGTTGGTGTCGGCGGTTTTTCAGGGTAAAGTATGCGCGAACGGCATTGCCGGAATCGCCGGCGGCGCGGATGTTTTCGCCAAGACGATGATTTTGGCCGTCTTTCCGGAATTATACGCGATTATCGCTTTTGCCGTCTGCTTTTTGATCAAGGGAATTATTTCCTAATCTGGACATTGAACAAAACCGGATATTTTATCAGTAAGCTTGTCGGTAAGGCGATTTGTGACTACGGCATGATTGAACACGGCGATCGGGTGATGGTCGCCGTTTCCGGCGGCAAAGATAGTCTTTGCCTGGTGGATATGTTGCGCGATCGCCAGCGCCGCGCGCCGATCATGTTCGATATTTTCCCCGTGCATTACAATGCCGATGATACCAATGCCGCGGTGGTGGCTGCGCATTTGCGGGCGCGGGATTACGATTATCGGATTATACCCCGTTCGCCCCAGCCGCCGATCCAAACGAAGAGCCCTTGTTTTAATTGTACGCGCGAACGGCGGGATCGTCTGTTTGCGGAGGCGCAGTCCATGCAGTGCCGGAAAATCGCGTTTGCCCATCATCAGGATGATATCATTCAAACCGTGCTGTTGAATCTTTTTTTTGTCGGCGAGATCAGTACGATGCCGCCGCGCCTGGAGCTGTCTGAGCGGGGATTGGTAATCATCCGTCCGCTGGCGCTAGTCGATGAAGCCGCGATTACCCGGTACGCGCGGGTTGAAAAATATCCGGCATTGCCGAATGTTTGCCCGCATGCCGGTAAAACGAACCGTCAGCGGATGGCGGATATTATTCAGTCGGTGGAAACGATTTGTCCGCACGCCCGCACGAATATCTACCGGGCGTTGCAGCGGGTAAAAACAGGATATTTGACCTGAGGGTGACGCGAGGAGGAGTGCTATGGAAATTTTTCATCGTTCGGTGGAGATGCCGCGGGAGGCCAATGTGATTATCGGGCAGGCTCATTTTATTAAGACCGTGGAAGATATATACGAAGCGTTGGTAAATAGCGTGCCGTCTATCCGGTTCGGCGTGGCATTTTGCGAAGCGTCCGGAAAATGTTTGGTTCGGTCCGAAGGCAATGACGCGGAATTGAAACAGGCCGCTGAGCGCATGGCGCAGGAGATCGGCGCCGGCCATTGCTTTATCGTCTATATGCGGGACGCGTATCCGATCAATGTTCTGCGGGCGCTTAAAGATGTCCCGGAGGTCTGTTCGATTTACTGCGCTACCGCTAACCCGGTGGAAGTCGTGATTGCCCAAACCGGCCAGGGCCGCGGGATCCTGGGCGTGATCGACGGCGCCAGCCCGCAGGGTATCGAAGCGGCGGCGGATATTCAGTGGCGCAAAGATTTATTGCGCCGGATTAGCTACAAATTGGCCTGAGGCGGGAGAAAGGCGATGCAGCAGGATAATTCCCGGCCGGCGGTCAGGTATCCGTGCCAGTGGCTGTATAAAGTGATCGGGAGAGACAGCGCGGCGCTGACCTGCGCGGTGCGTGAAATTATGCCGGCAGAGGCCGTGGTTTCCTTGTCCCGCACCAGCGCGCAGGGGCGCTATGTCAGCGTTAATGTCGATGTGCGGGTGGGCAGTCAGCAGGAGCG